>NZ_CP101114.1:1200000-1545000 GCF_024297065.1 Bartonella harrusi | reverse complement strand
TAAAAAGACGTAATGTGTTGTCAAAACATTTTGAAATCCCATCTTCTCTTGTATCAACGCAAAGTAAGCCTCTGCTCCATCAATCAGATGCATATTTTCAGCTCTGGGCTCGTCAAAACAAAATATAAAGACATCATCAGTTCTCGAAAAATAATAAATCTTCCATTCAAATATCCGTCTCATTTGATGCTATATCTTTGTGATGCTATACATTTGCATCATTCTCCTGATTGTGGTTCCCTCTATTATTCCTATTTGCTATTATTCCCATGTACCTTCTCTAAGGCGGCTTTTTGCTTTTGCAAAATGAGAGTTGAAGTTAGAGAAAATACTGCGTGGTGAAGAGTAAATAATAGCCAAGCATAGAAACGCAAAGAAAAATATTGCCTTTATAGTCTATAAAAATAACATAAACACCAATCGTAACCCTGAAGAGGTGATAAAATCTATAGTCGTGTTCATTGCCAAATTTATTCGCAATGATGAAAAAGAACAATAAGAGAAAAAAGTGAATAAATGATCAAGTGATACTCTAACATACCTGTGATTATGCCATATGTTTCAGCGCTTGACTTTAGATCAGTATGGATAACAGGACAATAGACAAGATGTTGAGAGCGCAGCAGAGAATGAGGGTGATAGTGCAGAAAAATATAAGATGGTGAAAACTTAAAATGCGTCCAACAATATCAAAAACAATCCAAATCTCCTTCATAAATTGTTCGATAGCTATAAAATACGCCGCTCTAACAAACATTATACGTAGTACCTTATCTTTAAAGAAAGCTCTCTCAGAGAGAGTTTCCATGAAGAGGTTCAGAGTTATCGTAGTCTCTAAAAATTGGAGATCAAATAGCAAGCTGTTTGAAGTATACCGTTTAATATCGTATCTTTCGTAATAATGCTGTTTAAATAAACCTACATTCCAGATCCTTAAAGATCAGCTATAATATGTAATAAAATCTATGGCTGTGAGCATCGCTCAATTTATTCGCAATACGGGGGGCTTGACAGTTCATGTTTTATAAAACGCTCATATCTTTGGGACAAGAAAACAAATTAATATGATGCCGAACAAGAAAAAAAGTGAACAAATGACTAAGCCTGTAGGAGCTCTACGAAGATTATGCTTCCAAAAAGTGAATAAACGACAAAGTTGATGCTTTGCCATATCTGTGATTATGCCATATGTCTTAACAACTTAACTTCAGATCAGTGCGAATAAAAGGATAATAGACAAGATATTAAGAACGCAACCCAGGATGAGGCTGATAATGCGTGATAGCGCATAAAAAGATTAAGATAATGAAAACCTTAAGAGGTCATCCTTTCAAGCTTACTTTTTGTTGTATTTGCGAGAGAGGTGAGAGAAAATAAGGCGGTGCTGATGTAAAAGATTTTCAAGAGTTTTTTGAAATTCATTCTTGAGAACTGGGTCATTTGACAAAGGAATTATAGAAGCTGATATATAGCTGTGCAATAATGGGATGCATAGTTGATGTCTATAACCGTGGAAATGTAACAGTGATAGTGGATTACAGAATTTAGAAAAGACGTTGAGAACGCAATGAAGGATGTCCAGAGCTTGTGCCAATGGGTGAAACGTGAAACCATCAAAACAGCAATTCGTTAAACAAAATTCTTAATGCATGGCGAACGGTAATTCATAGCTCGGCGTGGAAATGCAAAGAAGGATATTGCCTTTATAGTCTATAAAGATAATACAAACACCACTTATAATCCTGAATAGGTGATAAAATCTTATGGCTGTGATCATTGCCAAATTTATTCGCAATATGGGTGTCTATCTCTTGACAGTTCATGTTTTATAAAACGCTCATATTTTTGGGACAAAAAATAAATTAAGACGTTGAACCATCAAAAATGCTTACCGTTGACGAAAATAGTACTTTTTCTCTCAAACCAACCTCATGTATTTATGCTACACAAGAAAGATAAAGTCCCCTAAATTGAAGAAGTGCCTATACTAAATATTTTACCAGTAAGTCGTGCCAATGAATTTTGAAAGGGGAGTTTGCCGTTTGCTATGTTGCTCATGCCGGTTGCAAAAAAATTTATTCTTATGGGAAAATGTTTGGCGTATCATATACACGAACAAAGAACGCTCCGATAAAATCAATCCATACAGAGGTTCATAAAAAAAACAGAGATTGGAATTCAATTATTGCGATCCTCTTTCTCAATAGCTGCCATCATAAAATTTGTTATCAGGGCGTTTTGATTACCGTTGACTGATCTATGAGTTCTAAGATGTAAACTGAAAGGGTATGTGCGGCATTAAAAGTTAAACGCGCATGGCGAGGTTTGAGATTGATCTTTTTGAAATTTCCTTCTGAGTGGCCGTGCGCTGCCCCTTTTTTGTTTCTTAAATTCATAGTTCCTTGCACAATTTTGTTGAGACCGGATGCTATCATTTTTAAATCATTTGCATCCAGATCTTGATTTTTTAGCTTTTCTTGTTGCATATTTTCGGGATCGATTTTAGCGTTCGTAACGACTGCCTTCCATAAAGCGCGTAGCGTATAGGCTGTGTCTTTATAGGAGAGTGAGTGGTGGTCAAGATAAGCTTTACAAGATGCTTCCAATAGATTTGTTGCAAAGAGAACTGCACTCCCTGGATCGTGTTCTATTTTTTCCAATGCTCTTTTTGCTTCGATTTCTACCGCTAAAAGCCCTTTCTCTGCAATACGCTTTTGGAGTTCTTCTATGGAGAGGAGACCTAGTTTGGTGATATATCCACCCCGCTGATATTCAAAATCATATTCCTTTAATTTTTCTAAAACGGCATCTTTATCTCTTTGTAACTTTAGCATTTTATCATATAATTGCAGGTCCAATCCGGTTGGGTCTGGGTCATAGTATTCCTTTTCCAAAAAATCACAGAGGAGTTGTCCAAGGACTTCAAGTGGTTCAGGGCATTCTTTATTGATTGCATGGAGTCGTTTTTTAATCATAGTCGCTTTACTATCAAAGGGATCTGCATTAGGAGCAGACGGTGTAGAAAAGAACAAATCATTCAACAACTTCACCGAATAATGCTCTGGTAATATTTGACTAAGAAGTCCAATGATTGCAGGAGGAATTTGTGATTTCATGGGAGAGGCCTGTCAGAAAGGGTGATTAGATATTTTTTATTACATTATAAAGTTTATGGGATTATCTTTTTGAGTGAGAGATTTATTCTCTTATCCTCATGGAGAGTTCTATAAGAGCTTCTGTTCTTGAATATTATACATTCTATTTTATAAAATGGTTCAAGAATATAGTGTTAGCTCTGATATCCACATCTTCTATCTGATACAAAAAACATATCATGCATGTTGAAAATTGTGAGAGATGAAGCGCGTTTATTTTATACTAGATAAAAGCTCTATTAAAAGCTTTCTAAATCATATCTTTGGAAAGTATTACTAAATCTCTTTGCTTTTAACATATGCGTTGATATTTATTTGCATAGCATTGTAAAAGCCTCTTTCAATTCCTTTTGCAATCAAAGTCTGTCTTCGTGAAGAGAGGCATAGAAGTGAGGAGGGTGGTTCTGTAGTGGGGAATTTCTTGTGTAAAAATGCAATTATTATATCTCTTTTTGCATCACCCTATAGCTTTTCCACTATGCGGTGGATAACAGAAAGTTGGCTCCATCACATTATTGCTAGCTCTCAATCTTGTAATAGCTTTTGCATTAGAGAGCGTTCATGAGAAGCATTTTGTTGCTTTTCTTTAAGTGTTTTTATCTACACAGAGATCCTATTTGTCATATGTAAGCGGATGAGGTTGAGTGATCAACATAAACAGGTGTGAAGCAGAAAATCTTGTGATATGCGGGATGCTATTTCAACAGGGAAAACGATGAATTGTTCTTAATCAATAAACCTGTTGCCGCTACATTGACGATCAGAAAAAAGACAAAATACAGGGGGCATTTTTTCTGGCTAGTGATATAAAAGTGGGATGCGTTTTCTATATCGCGATGCGTGGTAGAGATGGTTAGCATTGAGGGCTCAGAAGACCATATCTATGTTAGGGTTGTAGGGAGGGGTATCGTGTCTAATGGATATACTCCATGTTGAAAAGTATGTTTCCCTCATGAATACTTCCAAAGATACTATCAGAAAATTCGATATTTCATTAAGTTTTTAGAGATATCTAATGGCAAAAAGAAATCATAAAATAATAAGTTACGCAAGCTATCGGAGGGCCCCATTTTAGAGCTTTAAAAGTCTGTCTGTTCAGTACCTTGCATAGAAACGATGAAGAGTGAGACTTTGACCTCAGCGCATTAGTATTCTTCCGCAATGGTAAATGCTGTATATTCTTATGCCATTGTAAATGTTTTTAATAAGACGTTTAAACAAAGTATATCATAAGTCGGAGCTGTTTTCTTTGCACAAGAGGAAGAGTGTTAAGAAAAACAATAAAAATACAGAGATAGAAAATATGAAGAATATAATATATGTTTGACTTAAGGAAAGGTCTTTCTCTGTCAGAAAATGTATTAAAAAACCAGCGAATATACCTCCCAAGGCTCCACCTATTTGCTGTAATATGCGTGTGATAACTGCTGTATCTTTGATGTATAAACTATTGACATATTGGATAGGGGCCGACAGGCATACAATAGTGATGATGCTAAGCCCGATGCCTCTTAGCAAAAAACCTAACCCATCCATATTTATGTTATAGCCGAAGCATAGTAACCCAAAGCTTGATATCACCAAACCAATTCCGATCATGAAGAAGGAAGATTTTTCTTTCCATTTTTGATAAATAAATTTTCTTCCAATCCATGCTCCCACCCCTTGCAAAGCAAGAACTACGCCGATGATAAGAAGGCTATTGTCGTGGCTTCTTTCTATGGTGATAGCTATTGGGAAATAAACAAGGAAGCTATAAAAAAGAAAGGAAGCGATAAGTCCCATTATCATAAGCAATGTGTAGCGCGCATTTTGAAATCCGCTAAAGACGATGAGTTTGTTTTTTGCTTTCTGATTAGAAACAATGAATAATAGCAGAGAGAGTACCGCTATAAAGGCTATGATAGAGAAGGCGTTATTGTTATTTATGTTTTTGGCTTCTGTGAGGTAAAAAAACGAAAGAAGGGATATGGAAAATGCTAAAAATGCAAATAAGTTAAATTTTGTTTTTGTTGTTTCGTTGCTCTTTAAATGTTTTGCTCCAAGGGTGAGTGCCAATAAAATAAGCGGAATATTTATAAAAATAACAAACGCCAAGACACATATTGAGCAAGTGAGGCGCCCACTAGCGGACCAAAAGCAGGAGCAAAAACCGTTGGTACGGCTATGGTGCCCATGGCTTGGCGCACCCGTTCTTGCCCAAATTGTAAAGCAATGATGGTTTGGCTAAGGGGTAGCAGAAGGCCTGTCCCAAAACCTTGAATGATACGGGCAGAGAGAATGGTTGGAAAATTATAACTTAATCCTACCCCTAATGAGCCAAGCATAAAAATGAAGTTAGCAAGGAGCCAAGTCTTTTTGATACCTATTCTTGCTTGCACAAAAGATGCTATTAACAGTCCTGGTACGGTGGCTAGAAAATAGGATGTTACAACCCACTGTATATTATTTTCCTCTACCGAAAAATAATGCGCAAGATCAGGAAGGATGACATTGACAATGCTTCCGTTTAGCAAAGGAAGTATGCTGGAAATAATGACAGTATATATCACATACCATTCTGATTCAGTATAGGAATTCCCCTTTAGCATGATTATGCTCCCTCCAAGATATTATTTAAAATATCGAACCTGCTCCATATATCACAGGGACTTAAGAATGAAGATGTGTTGATGATGCTCTAGTCTCTCATGTTGGGACGAATGTGATTGGAAGTGCTGATGGCCCCCTTGTATACAACCCCTCCTCCTCCAAAACGAACCCATCGCTCAAGCTGATCTCAATTAATTTGTCAAGGAGTCTATTCGCTGTTAATTCACTCTGCATGAGAGCAAAAGCAGAACCTACACGAGACGTGCATGCCTGCTCCAAAGGCCAAATGATTCGCGATCCTTGTAATCTTTTGCCCAGTTTTACAAATCCGTTTGCGCTCCGGTATAAAATTATCGGGATCTATAAAAACGTCAGGATCACGGTTAGCAGCTCCTATCATGCAAAAAACCAGTGAATTAGCCGGCAACGAAACCCCTGCAAATTTCATCGCTTGATTGGTCTGGCGCGGTATAAGCTGAACTGGAGAAGTCAGGCGCAATGTTTCTGCGATTGCATCGCCAAGAAGTGTCCACTCTTTTTGGATTTTTTCCAATTCTTTAGGGTTTGTGAGTAAATGGTAAAAAAGATAAGCTAATGTCTTATCGGCAGGCTCTATAGCAGCCAATAACATGTTAAGGACAAGCGCAACTCTTTCAGAAGTTGTCATACTGTTATCATCATTTGTCTTCTGCCATAAGAGAGAGATTAAATCTTCTGATGCGTTTGGATCCCATTCTTCTATAAGAGGCGTTAGATAAGAAATGATCTCTTTACTGCACCATAAACTGAATTCTTTTTCCTCTTCCGATTGATGTAGGCGGGTGACAAAAGATGCACCCCCTTATGCCATAGTAATATATCCTTGTAACGATCTATCGGTAAACCTAAGACCATTAATGTAACAAGCACGCTATAATCCTTACCAAATTCATTCATAATATCTATTTTTTTCCTTTGGAAGAGAGGGCAGGAGAAGCTGGTCTATTGTTTTTTCAATAATTGAAGCATAGCGTGTGCGGAATATTTTCCCAGTAAATTTTGAAAGTACGGCTTGTCGCTTGCTATGGTGTTCATGCCCTTCCATTTGGGCTAACACGCGGTCACCCATTACTGGTTCTGCACGAACGGCTAAGGGCGCGGTTGTAAAGCGGTTGTCTTTTAAAATTGCGTTAACATCTTCATATCGGCCAAAAAATAAGCTTTAAGATTTTCATCCCAAAGAACAGAGTTAGAAGAATGTACACTTCGATATATATGGTATGGATCTTTTTGGAAATGTTTGTCCATAACATTGAATTTAATAATGTGACGCATAATTTGTTCCCTTTGAATTTTTAATTATAAATTGTTTTTTTTCATGAGTTTCAGTACATATTGAAACAATTCCGTGCCCTTGCTGCCTATCAACACAGAGAGGTCCTTCACCGCTGATTAACAACTCTCCTACTGGCCATTCACGATGGTAAGCTAAGATTGAGCTATTTATATTCAGTAAAGATGGGGTGTTTACATAGAATAGAATCTCATCGAAAATATATTGAATAGAAATATTTGTTGTTTCCAAATTCTTTATTTCTTCAGTTGATAATCCCACGCTTTTTGCTCGATTCCCAACCGCTTGGATTACCATTTTTGTGCATAATTCACTAAATTTTTGGTTTTTTTGTACAAATCTATGGCTTTTGATTTTAATATTTTGTAATTTTCATGTTGTTTGTATTGAGAGAAGTCAAGAAAGCGAAAGAGTTTTTTTTAAATTATGAGAATTCTGAATATTGTATAATATACGTTTTATACGATTAAGCTCCCTTCTAGTTTTCTTCTCTGCTTTAGCTTTAGTTGATCCAGATGCTAATATAAGGAGCATCGCCGATTCTGTATCGGGGAGGGGTACATCAATATCCTTGAATTCCTTTGCCCCCCAACATATAAGTTTAGTGATTATTTTTCTGAAAACTTTGAGTTGAATGGGCTTATACCGATCATAAGATGTTGCTTCAACGCGATTAAACGAGAACAGTTCTCTGATTGTCCTCTTATAGAAAACGAACGCTTGTTGATATCTATTTCTTTTTGTAAATTCATACTTAATCTTCCCCCGCATTTCATTATGGTGATTGTAAATATATAATTCCATGACCTTTGGTCATGAAAAATGATTAACAACCGAATGATATGTCGCTCTATAGATGATAAAATACTTTGTAAAGGCAATAATGAACGAATTGATTTATTAAGTTATCATAAAATACACATGAAGTTTGCACTGCTAAAGTAATTATAGAAGCTGATATATAGCTGTACAATGACGGGATGCATTTGATGTCTACAACCGTGGAAATGTAGCAGTGACAGTGGATCATAGGATTTAAGAAAAGCGTAGTGTATAGAGTATAGCAGCAAAATAAAGAGTAATTTTTGTACCGGCTTTTAAAGGGCAAGTTATGGTTAATACGTTAGAGAAACGGCGAAACGACAAACAAATTTATTTCAATTTAGAAAAACATAAAAAAGCCATAAAGAAGGTGTTATGAAAGTTGAATTAGTGGTGTTTTCTGCAAGTCTTTGTTGAGTGATAGACAGTGAAAAAAGACAATCAATGTTATATATACAGAACATTCACAAGATTCCTCTTTTTTAAGTGAAAAACGAGAATGCCAAAAGTAGAGGGATTTTCTTATTAAAGTGTGAGAATTTATTCATAGGGGATAAAATGGCAAAAATATTAAAATTATTGAGCGCAATAGCTTTGATCATTCTATCTGGGTGTTCCTTAGATGAGCCTTCTCAGACAGTTGTAGATGTATGGGAAAAGCCTGGTGCTGATAAATTGGAAGTAAAAAAAGCGTTGTTAGAATGTGGAATACAGACCTTTTCTGATCTTCCTCCAGAAGAGAATTTGAGTATTCATGAGAAAATCAATAACGAGGCATCCGTTGATGCATGCTTGGTACAAGCAGGTTTTCATCATAAATTAGGAGCGATGAAGTGGTGTGAGAAGTATAAAGCTGATAATCTTCCCATTTGTCAACCTGATGCTGTTATTCCTCAGCGAAGTGTTACGAAGCGTTTGAATAGTCCTTATTGTCAAGAAAATAAAGATCAACCAGAATGTCAGCCTTAAGTTTTTTGGCTGTTGATCTAATCTTCTTATCCTTACTTTCGTATGTCGGTAGCATTGTTTTTTGTGGTCTATGCCGATATGGAAATGTTAACGAGTTTATCAGCCTTCTTATCGCAAACAAATCCAAGAGAGGAAGGGAGAAGAATCTTGAAATTTTTGATTGCAAGAGCTTTTTAGGTGTAGCTGGATATGGACAGCTTTCTTCAGTGGTTATAATACTATGGAAGGGCTTTGAGTTTTGATGGGGGTGCAATTAAAACATTCTGAAAATGCGATGGGGTATGATCCTCGCTTTCTTCTGAAGAGATGAATGTGTCCGTGAATTTGTTTCGCTTTATCAGTGTATAGGTAATGTAGGGTTCCAATAAAAATTACAAGATTCAAAGAAGCTCTCCTGTCATCACTTCTACGTAGTGAAGAGTTCCTAGAAAATTTGATCATAGTAGGGTATCAGCAGTTTATGGAAATATAATACATTTTGTATAATAAATTCGAGAAAAAATGAATGTGAGCTGATGAGCTGATGAGCTGATAAGACATCCTAAGAATAATAGAAAAATGAGCATACAAAAAACTCTCTTAGTAGCTTTATCTGAGTATATCATTTTGTTCAAAAATAACTTAATGAAGTGAAATAGTATTCAAATCATAAACAAAATAAAAGCACTTTGCTTCTATCTTTGTTGGTGTTTTTATTTAGGTGTTAGAGCTTGATACGCAAATTGGATATATGCATTGATATATAAGAAATTTTCAGATATTTGTTCACTGTTTAAGAAATGCATGCTTTTCCATTTTTCGCCAATTTTGTTTTTTCTAAAAGCTTCTTTATAGTGTTTTTATTTATCGGTATAAGTTTATTGATGATAATTTTCTGATAATTTTAAATTGGTATTTGAAACAAAACTCTTAAGAATAACAAGAAACATTGACTTTTTTATTACAGCTTTACATAAAATACAAAACGTATTATGCGTATATGCGCAATCAGGTAAGCTGTTAATACTCTTTTTTGCCTACATTTTTGTTTTGTTGAGAAAAAAGAAAGTTTCAAAAATGATAATCAAAATATCCAAAAATCACTTATATTCGTGTGTTTTTATAGGGATTGTTTTTTCTGTTTTGTCAAACATAAAGGGTGTTGAGGCGCGTTCTCGTTCATCTATGTCACTTTCGTGTAATGAAGGCAAATTACCTTATAGATGTAGTGATGGTATGAGACATACGATCAGTGATCAAATGTATCAGTTTCGTATATCCTCTGAAGCAATGAATGGAAATGGCCATTCTTTTATGTCGTCTGCGGCCATAGGAGCACAGAAGCCAAATACAATTATCCAAGCAATGCGGGTGAAAGTTGAAGGGACTGATAATAAGGAAGATACTTATGGTGTTATTGCTTCGCAAGGGGGAAAAGTTGTTTTAAGCAATTCAGTTTTTAAGGGTTTTGCAACGGGTCTTAAAGCTGAGAGTGGGATGATAGAGGGAAAGCGTGGAGAAATTGAGGCTACTCAGGTAGGTGTGTATGCAGAGAAGCAAGGGGCGTCTGTTGTTTTAAAGGATACAAAAATTAAAGTAGAGGGTCAAGACATCGGTCAGAGGACAGCACTTTTCAGTGGTGTTGATGCAGATATTAAGATGATGGGTGGTTCAATCGATGTGAGGGATGCGGCGGCGCTTTATGTAGGAACAAACGGGAAAGCAGCTTTAGAGGGTGTGACCATTACTTCAAAAGGTAGAAAAACGAATGAAGAAGATGATATTGCTTATGCAGTTTTAAATATAAATCAACTTGGTTCTATCTCTTTAAAGAATACCAATGTTGTTGCTACCGATGTTAATGCTTTGTGGATCGGATTGGATGCGAACGCGCAATTAAAGAGAGGACAGGAAGGGAATATTTTAATTTCACGGGTTAGTATTGAAGATTCAAAAATTACGCTGATGGGTAACAAGATTGGTATACACTTCGATATGGAGCAAGAAAATAATGACAACGAAAAAGGAATTGTTTTGTTGAAAAAGGCAATTTTTGAGGTTCCAGATGGTACGGCTATTCATAGTTATAAAAGTAGTGGTTATATTGGCGTATCGGAAGGGACAAAAATCTCTGGTGATTTGTTGTTAAAAGCTGAAAAGAAAGCTTCTCTGGCGTTGTTAGCGAATTCTTCTTCCCTGATAGGGGGGGCGCGTGTTGCTGATGATTCCCTTGCTGAACTTTATTTGACAGGAAATTCAAAATGGGTTCTCACAAAGAGAAAAGCCGTGAATTTGCAAGATTCAGAACGTATAATTTCCTCCATTTCGTTTGTAAAACTTGCTGATAGTATTATTATTTTCGAAACTCCAACATCTCAGGAGTATCAGATGCTTCGTATTGGCAATGGCAAAGAGGAAGTTTATAGTGCGCAAGGCGATGCACATCTTTATCTTAATACGTTTCTCAATCATGATGGTTCGCTTAATGATCAAAAAACTGATCGGCTTTTGATTCATGGTGATGTTTCTGGAAAAACGACAATTCATGTGCAATTTATTGCAGGAAATAAAGGGAGTGAGGCAGGCAATGAAAATACGCATAGTGTTTCGCTTATTCAAGTTTCTGGAAAAGCCGCAGAAGATTCTTTTCAGTTGAATAGCCCTTATATCACATGGGGAGGTTTGCCTTATCAATACTATCTCCATGCCTATGGTCCAAGTTCTTCTCTTGGCAATGCACGTACTGATCAAAGATTAGTGGAAGGTCATGCCAATTTTTGGGATTTTCGCCTCGAAAGTAAATATATCCAACCTGTTCCAGAGGAGCTTGTTGAACCAAAAATAAGAGAGGTTGTTCCGCAAATTCCAACTTATTTGCTCTTGCAGAATGCCTTGTTTCATGCTGGTTTGGTGGATATAGTTAACCAAAATAAGCGGTTGGAGATTATGCGATCTGTTTCTCGTGAATTCTTAGAAACGAATAAGGATTTTGCTTTATCTGTTCAAGGTTATGGTGGAAGTTACCGTTATGTTTCAGATCTTTCTGCCCTTGAATATGGTTATGGTGGCAATCTTGATTATAATGCTATAGAGGCAGGTATTGCATTGAAGATGATTGAAAGCGCATATAATAAAACGTCTTTAGGGATCTTGGGGACTTATGGGAAGCTTTCTTTACATCCTCGGGATGTTGAGCAAAGTCAAAAAAGTGTATTTCATAAATGGTCAGTGACAGCATATGGGCGTATAGAACATGATACTGGTTTTTATGCGAATGGGCTTTTATCTTATGGTCTGTTTAAGGGTAATGTCTTTACTGTTGCAAGAGGTAAGACGGCGACATTAAAAGGAACGCCTCTGAATGTTTCTTTGTCTGTTGGTAAAGCATTTATGATAGGGGATTGGGGGCTTGTTCTTGATCCGCAGGCTCAACTTATTTATCAACATCTCCAGTTTGATAACGCTCGTGATATTGATCACTTTGATATTGAGATAGGAAAATCTGATCAATGGGTGATGCGCGTTGGTGGGCATTTAACCAAAACCCTTGCCATCTCTCAAGAGGATCGCCTTACCTCTTTTTATGGAAAACTGCATTTTACGCATAGTTTTGCAAAAAAACAATTTGTGCGTTTTAAAGATGCTTTTCCGTTGGGTTCTTTTGGCTCTTCTTTAGAAACGGGATTTGGTATTTATTCAAAACTGTCTTCAAAGATTGCACTTCACGGCGATTTAATCTACCAGCATAAACTTACTAAGGGTGGTTTTTCTGGAATTCGTTTTTCTGGTGGGTTGCGTTATAGTTTTTAATCTAATTTTTTGGAAAATTGTTAATGATGATGAGAGCTTTAGTATCTTTGTGATTTTAAGATAGAAGCGTACAATATAAATAGAGAATATAAGATGTATCTAGTACATTAGAAATTTGGTAATGTTTTTTATGATGTTTTTGTTCTGTCTTTAGAATGTTTTGTATTCTTTAAGTTAATTTAAGCAATGTTGTTACTGAAAACATGACGGTAGATGCGACACTCAAATTCTAGTGTAAGCTGATTGGTTAAATAAACTTCTAAAGTGTTCTATAGGATATTAAAAAAGTTATGTTCTATGATAGAAATCATCGAGATTAAGCGTAGCATAAAAGCCTTCTGTTTATTGAAATATTGCAATATTTTTTGTCATTGAAACAATTTATTAGAGGTATTCTTCTCCTTTCTTAAACAGTTTTTATTCATACGTTCCTCTTGCATGCGCTATGCAAGTGAATAGTTTTTTTCTTCATTATAAGAGGCGATGAAATGAGAAAATTTTACTGTATTCAGGACTTTCATTCAGTATTTAAAACAATAAATGATATTTGCAATCAATAATTTTATGTCGTGGATGTGGTCTCTATTGCTTGAGAAATAAAAGCATTGATCAGCTAAAATATAGGCAAGACAATCGCAGTAAGACTGAGTTCGATGACAGTGTAAAGTTATTTCTTTATGATTTTTATTAACCAAGAGAATATCTCCAACTTTTCGAGTGGATCATTCATTTTATTTTATGACTTTGATAAGAAAGATAAGTAACTAAGGTATCATATTTAAAATTTATTATAAATAATATTGTTATTTAATTAAAGTATACATTGTGTATATAACATATTTGTACATAATGTTCTTATGTTTTATGAACAATTTTTATTTCTATTTTATAAAGTATATTTGACATTTCTGTACAATGCATTATAGCAGTTTATGTATCATAATGATACGTTTTGTAAATAGAAATTAATTTGTAAATAGAAATTAAGGAGAATATATGTTCGGTTTGTCTAATAGCTTAGGCTGGTCTAATACTGCTGGTCTTTTATATCGTGGTTGGTCTAGTATTTCATCAATGAATTTTTCAACAAGTGGTTCACAGGCTGGGTGTACTGTTGGAGATTATCTCTCGACAACACATTCGTCGGGAATGGTAGGATTTGAGGCAGGAGGAGTTGCAGGAGGATTTGTAGGAGATGTGATCGGAGGAATTTCGACAGGCGGAGCAGGGGTTGGTCCAGGGATTGGAACTGGAATAGCAATCGGTAGTATTGGTGGTTACGGGACAGGGGCACTCTTAGGATTAGGCTCTCGGTATGACGCATGCTATTATTAATTTATAAAATATTTATCCATCTCTAAAACTGTGGTAATTTTGTAGACATATTAATAAATATTTCTACAAGTATTAATAAAGTAGATTTTAGTAATATATTGATTAATATTCTATTTTAGTTAGGGATTTTATATTTTATGTATGTTTTTAGTGTTTTCTGTGATTTTTTTATCCTATTTTGTATTTTAGGTATCTTTGCAGAATTTTTTAAGTTGTATTATTTACCTAAAGGATTTAGTAAAGAATATATTAAAAAAATATCCTTTATAAGAATAAGTTCGTTTTTTATATTGTTCTTTTTAATATTTTCTTCAGTTAACTTTTATATAAAGTGATATATTTATTAACACGAAAATAACTCATATGATTATAATATATTACTTTATATAAATTTTAATTGGAAACTATTATGGATGACATTTACTTTAATATTAAAAACGCATTTATTGCGACATTTATTTTCGTTTTTTTAAGTATATTTTTTCTAAATTAAAATTTCCTACTTGGATGCAATCTATAAAATTAGGAACTATTATAATCATCATGTATATTATAATATATTTGGGACTTTATTGTTTAATTAATTAGTATAGTTTTAATTTTAAAAACATGTTTTAACAGAAATTTTAATTATTTAATAATTAAAATATAGAACAATATTATGTTTAATAAATTAATTATATTATCATTAAATATTTTGTATTTAAATCATTGATCGTTATGGTGTCTGTTATTTATGTGGGATTTTTTTATTAATTTTGTTGTAAATTTTTTATTTGCAATAACAGTTGTAGTTGCAATTTTATTTTATTTTGTATTTCAAATATAAAGGTTATAGTAAAAAAAAGATATTATTAATAATGATTTTATCGTTTATATGTTCATTGGTAGTGGGTATTATAGCGTTTTTTATAGGATTTTATCTTTCTGACATTTTAAATTATATGAATTTAATTATGAATAAATTTAAAATATAAAAATATATTATTTAATTGATATAAGCCATTTTATCGCAATTTTTATATTTTATTATATAATAATTTTTTATAGAGTGCGCTTATCTTTTTAGCTTTTTTTGAAGTTGTAAAGCGTAAAGTAAAGTCAACGGCCTCTCTTTCAATAAACAGACCTAATCTTTTCATTTGATATTAAAAATAAATCGATAGCCGTACAAATATTGTTGCTTATCGGTAATAAAATGTACCGATTGATAGGATAGAGATGGCAAAAGGCTGAAAGAATGTTTGTCTGTTACTTGTATCTTCTTAAAAAAATTTTGAAAAAGAATAAAAGAGATCAGAAATGGTGAGAAAAGGGTGAGAATTTATAATAAAATTTTTTTACTTGCCATTATTGCTACTGCTTTTGTATTTAACAATGCATTCATTGCAGAGGTAATCCATTCTGAAATTTCATTGAAAATTCATAGATAACCTTTATTTTAAGTTGTTATTGAATGGCTGTATTGATGTATAATAAAAGCGTTTGAAATAACAAAATAGGATAACAATCTTCTCACTTAAGAGAAAAAAATTGATTGCTTAAAGATCAAATAATCTACGCATATCAATACTACCTTTAAATTTTCTCTCTTTAAAAGCTGATATGTGAATTGATTTGCGATGTTTTACATCTTTTCTAAGCTGAAAAGACTTCACTGTTGATTTACATATCTATGAAATTGGGCCAACTTGAAAAATAATGCCAATGAAAAATTATATGGTACCAAAATTTTAGGATTATTCTAGATTTCCTTTATGAACGGAAAAAACATCACGCTTAAAGTAACAAATATTTGCGAAAAAATGCTTTTAGTATGCGTTGTTGCGTTTCTTTCTGGTTTACAATTTTTTTTATCATTTTATCTTAGTGAAAGGTAAGGTGTCTTATCTTTTATCTCAAAAGGGTGGAATTATAAAAATGTCAAAAAAAGTTATGATCGTGGAAGATAATGAACTGAATATGAAGTTATTCCGTGATCTTGTAGAGGCGAGTGGCTATGAAACAGTTGAAACGCGTAATGGTCTTATGGCATTGGATTTAGCGCGTTCATCAAAACCTTCTCTTATCCTTGTCGATATCCAGTTACCAGAGGTATCAGGGATCGACGTTATTAGACAATTAAAAGAGGATGAGGAACTGAGATCTATTCCCGTTATTGCTGTAACCGCTTTTGCGATGAAAGGGGATGAAGAACGCATTCGCGCCAGTGGATGTGAAGAATACATGTCAAAGCCTATTTCCGTTCCTCATTTTATCTCAATGGTAAAGCACTTCTTAGACTGAAACTTGTTAAATGATAATGGAAAAGAAACTGAAAAACTCTTGATGTTAATTAAAGTTATAAAAGTCTTTTTGGATAAGCATACAGATATCTCTGAATGAACAAAGGATAGATTGTAAAGATTGAAATCGAGTATACAAGGCTTTTTAGAGCAACTTTTTGTTCGTTCTTTTCTAAAAAGAGATTTTTTGTTTTGTATTTTTATTTTTTTTTGATAGGTGTCAATTGAATGTTTTATTCTTAAAAAAGGGTCTGCTTTAGGAAGCCAAAAAGCCCCGCTTTGACGGGGCTCTACAGAGTGCGTAAAAATTGAAATTAGCGTTTTGAAAATTGGAAAGAACGACGCGCTTTCGCTTTACCATATTTCTTACGTTCAACAACACGGCTATCACGAGTGAGAAAGCCTCCCTTTTTCAAGATTGTGCGAAGTTCTGGTTCATAATAGGTTAGAGCTTTAGAAATGCCATGGCGCACAGCACCAGCTTGTCCAGAAAGACCACCACCTGCAACAGTTGCAACAATATCAAATTGCGTATCTCTGTTTGTTGCAACGATTGGCTGACGAAGAATCATTCTCAGAACAGGACGCGCAAAATATTTGTCGAATTCTTTATTGTTAATGGTAATTTTTCCCGAGCCTGGTTTGATCCATACACGAGCAACGGCATCTTTACGTTTTCCTGTTGCATAAGCACGTCCTTGTGCATCGAGCTTTTGCACATGAACCGGAGCAACATTTTCATGTGTTTCTGCAATACTTGTTACAACGTTAAGCTCAGAAAGAGAATTAATTTCAGCCATAATCAAGCAGTCCTTTTATTTTTGCGGTTTAAAGCACCAACGTCGAGAGATTCGGGCTGTTGTGCCGCATGCGGGTGTTGGCTCCCAGCATAAACACGTAGATTTTTCAATTGGCGACGACCAAGTGGTCCACGAGGAATCATGCGTTCTACAGCTTTTTCAACAACACGTTCAGGAAAACGGCCTTCAAGAATCTGACGCGCTGTACGTTCTTTGATTCCCCCAATATAGCCGGTATGCCAATAATATTTTTTGTCTGTATATTTCTTGCCGGTGAGAGATATTTTGTTTGCATTGATCACAATAACATTGTCACCATCATCGACATGTGGTGTAAATGTAGCTTTATGTTTGCCCCGTAAACGGTTAGCAACGAATGTGGCTAGACGACCTAAGACAAGGTCTTCTGCGTCAATAATAACCCATTTTTTCACCACTTCAGTTGGCTTTTGTGAAAAAGTTGCCATAGAAGTATCCTTTATTGAAACCCTTTATGAGGGCATTTCTGTTGTTTTGCGTTGAAAATTGTTATCATAGCGAAATATTTAACGCGTATTATCTGCTCTGATATAATGTCTTTCGAATTGCGTCAAGAGAAAATAAAAACTTAATAAAACAGTATCTTACAATTGAGGTATTATAATGCTACACATTGAAAGGTGCTTATGCATATTTTATCGTAAAATGGACGCTACGAAAGATTGCTTTGTTCTGAACATCCGATTGTCTTTTATTGGCTTTCATTGTAAGAGTAAGTCGTGATGCCGCAGTCTCGTTATTTTCTCAATGTTAAATCTTCTGCTTGTGGGCAAGCTTGGTTGGATGCTCTTGATATTCAAGGGATAAATAACGCGCGTGCGATTTCTCAAAAATTTGGTTTTCCAGATGCGCTTGCTCGCGTTCTTTCGGCAAGAGATGTGGATGAATCTGAAGCGGTTGCTTTTATTAACCCAACATTGCGCACACTTATGCCTGATCCAGAAAGTTTTGCGGATATGCAATGTGCGGCAGAGCGCATCGTTAAGGCTATTTTAGAGAAAGAGAAGGTTGCGGTTTTTGGCGATTATGACGTCGATGGTGCCTGTTCATCGGCACTCGTAGCGCGTTTTCTCCGTTCTTTGGGTGTGGAAGTAAAAATTTATATTCCTGATCGTATTGTGGAAGGATATGGTCCTAATGAGCAAGCAATGAGAATGCTCGTGCAAGAAGGTGCCCATCTCATTATTACAGTTGATTGTGGTGCAAACAGTCCAGAGGCGGTTAAAGCAGCAAGGCTTGAAGGCTCTGATGTCGTCGTTTTAGATCATCATCAAATGTCTGAGGTTCATCAAGAGGCTATTGCCCTTGTCAATCCTAATCGTCCTGATGATTTTTCTGGGCAAGGGCATTTGTGTGCAGCTGGCGTTGTCTTTGTTACGTTAGCATGGGTTAATCATTTGTTGAAAAAAAGGCAGTTGAGAGAAAATCTTCCTGATCTTCTCAGTATGCTTGATCTTGTTGCATTAGCAACCATCTGTGATGTTGTGCCATTACAGGGTGTGAATCGTGCCTTTGTGGTTAAAGGGCTCCAAGTTGCACGTTCTCTTTATAATCACGGCATAGTGGCTTTAACAAAAGTTGCGCGTTTAGATGAGCCGCTTAATAGTTTTCATTTGGGTTTTTTATTAGGTCCTAGAATTAATGCGGGAGGGCGTATTGGCGACCAAGCTTTGGGAGCCCGTTTGCTTAGCTGTGAGGATAAAGAGGAAGCTGAAAAAATAGCAGAACAGTTGAATCAACTGAATCAAGAGCGTCAAGAAATGGAGAGTCTTCAATTAGCACAAGCAGAATCTTATATTGATTCTCTTTATCAAAATCAGGATATGCCTCTGTCACTTGTCATTGCACATCAAGAATGGCATCCAGGTGTTATTGGTATTCTTGCATCCCGCTTAAAAGAGCGTTTTTTTTGTCCTGTTTTTGCCATTGCTTTGAAAGAAGATGGAAGTGGCGTAGGATCGGGACGCTCAATGAGCGGTATAGATTTAGGGGCACTTGTTCGTGAAGCTGTAACTTTAGATTTATTAGAAAAAGGGGGGGGACATAGTATGGCAGCAGGGATCACAATCCAAGCGACAAAAATTGAAACTTTTCGAAAATGGCTGGAAGAGAAAGTCTCTGTAATGGTGTCACAGTTGCGTGCTAAAAAGTCTCTTAGGATAGATGGGTGTCTTTCTGCTTCTGGTGTCAATAAAGAGCTTTTTGAGATAATCGAAAAAGCAGGGCCATTTGGTTCAGGGAATACCACACCTGTTTTTGTTTTGCCTTCTCATCGGTTAATTAATCTTTGTGAGGTGGGAAAGGGGCATCTTCGCCTCGTTATGGCTAATATTGAAGGAAACAAACTGCAAGGCATTGCTTTTCGTGCTGTGGGAACACCACTTGGTCATTTTCTTTCTGAAAATATTGGTGAAATGATCCATTTGGCTGGTAATCTCAGTTTGAATTATTGGAATGGAATGATTACTCCACAAATGCGTGTTATTGACGCAGCAGCGGTTTAAGAAGGCTCTTTTTTGAGAATTATTTAAAAATTAGATGTCTAGATTGGAAGCAAAAGTGGAGTTTTCCTGTATGAAACGAAATCGTGCTTCCGGTTTTGTTCCCATAAGACTTTCTACGGTATTTTTCGTTTCTTGCATTTCCACTGTATCAATAGAGACGCGCAGTAATGTACGTTTTTGAGGATGCATTGTCGTTTCTTTCAGTTGTTCGGCACGCATTTCACCAAGCCCTTTAAAACGGCCAATTTCGATTTTAGCTTTTCCAGTAAATTCCGTCTTTAGCAATTCGTCTTTATGGGTATCATCACGTGCATAAGCAACTTTTCCTCCTTGTGATATTCGGTAAAGGGGGGGAACCGCAAGGTATAAATGTCCTTGACGAATAAGATCGGGCATTTCTTGAAAGAAGAAAGTAATGAGGAGTGAGGCAATGTGAGCACCATCCACATCTGCGTCTGTCATAATGATAATGCGTTCATATCTGAGGTCTTTTTCACGGTATTTAGAGCGTGTTCCACATCCAAGGGCAAGGATAAGATCACTAATTGTTTGGCTTGCGTTCATTTTCTCATATGCGGCACTAGCTACATTTAAGATTTTTCCACGAAGAGGTAAAATGGCTTGGTTGGCTCTATTGCGTGCTTGTTTAGCAGAACCACCAGCGGAATCACCTTCAACAATGAATAATTCAGCACCAGCAGCACAGTTTTGGCTACAATCTGCAAGTTTTCCTGGTAGACGCAATTTACGTACAGCTGTTTTCCGATTTATTTCTCTGTCTTGGCGTCGTTTAACGCGTTCTTCGGCACGTTCAATAACCCAATCAAGGAGTTTTGTTGATTCTTGAGGAGAATTTGTTAGCCAATGATCGAAAGGATCGCGTATTGCATTTTCAACGATACGCTGTGCTTCAATTGTTGCTAATCGGTCCTTGGTTTGTCCAACAAATTCAGGATTTCTGATGAAAACGGAAAGGATGGCAGCCGTTGAAATCATGATATCATCAGAGGTAATGATAGAAGCGCGTTTATTGCCTATTAACTCAGCATAGGATTTCAATCCACGCAACAGAACCTGCCTTAGTCCTATTTCGTGTGTTCCTCCTTCTCCGGTAGGAATAGTATTACAATAAGACTGTACATAGGCATCACCACCATGCCAAGCAACAGCCCATTCAACAGAGCCATGATCATTACATTGTTTTGTCTTTCCAGAAAAAATTTCTGATGTGACACGATATTCATCTTTTAATGATGAGAGTAAGTAGTCTTTCAGACCGTCGGGGAAGTGAAAAACAGCTTTTTCAGGAATATTTTTTGTTCTCTCAAGGAGGACGGGATCGCAAGTCCAGCGAATTTTTACGCCACCAAAAAGATAGGCTTTAGAGCGTGCCATCTTATAAATTTTTTCTGGATCAAAAGCGGCTTTTTCACCAAAAATTTTACTATCAGGATGAAAACGAACACGCGTGCCACGACGATTATAAACATCTCCCAAATCTTCCAATGGAGATTGTGGAATACCGCGTGAGAAGCGTTGTCGATAAAGTTTCCGTTCTCGTGCTACTTCAACTTCCATATCATCAGAAAGAGCATTAACAACAGAAATTCCTACTCCATGGAGCCCACCAGCAGTTTGATACGCTTTTCCATCAAACTTTCCACCGGAATGGAGTTGTGTCATAATAACTTCAAGTGTAGACTTATCAGGCATTTGAGGATGATTTTCAACAGGAATACCGCGTCCATTATCTGTAACTGTTAAATAACCGTTTCTCTCTAAAAGTACATCAATGAAGTCTGCATAACCGGCGACGGCTTCATCCATGGCATTATCAATAATTTCAGCAAACAAATGATGTAGTGCTTTACTATCTGTTCCACCAATATACATTCCAGGGCGTAAACGCACAGGTTCCAAGCCCTCAAGCACGCGAATAGAGAGAGCATTATAGCTATCTTCTTGTGTATCTTTTGTCTTTTTTTTCGAAGCTCTTTCTTCTGAATTCACGGGAGATTGCGGATTTTCCTCTTTTGTATTTATCCGAGACTGCGCATTATTTAAAATACTAAAAAGATCTTTGCTGTTATCGCTCATAGCGTTTGATTATCCACCTCATAAAATAAAATCGTCATTAGAATAAATTTTATGCCTGTTTTTTATTTAAAAATCAATGCAGTTAGGAAACATCAATGGTTGGACCAAAAATTTGCTCGAATACTTGTTTTAGAGCAATATCAATCTCACCCATTGTTACAGGGAAACCTAGATCAAGAAAGCTGGTTACGCCATGTTTTGTAATTCCACAGGGCACAATTCCTGAATAATGCGCTAAATTAGGATGAACATTGATAGAAACTCCATGAAAACTTACCCATTTTCGTACTCGAATGCCAATAGCCGCAATTTTATCTTCCAAAGCAATATTGTTTTTTTTTGTGTGTGTTATTGGATCGTTTAATCCAGACGCCAACGCGCTCTTCACGACGCTCACCTGTTATATTAAATTTTGCAAGTACTTGTATAATCCATTCTTCTAATGCGCTAATAAAAGCGCGAATGTCTTGTTTCCTGCGTTTGAGATCAAGCATAATATAAGCAATACGTTGCCCTGGACCATGATAGGTAAATTCACCACCACGGCCAGCTTCATAAACAGGGAATATATCAGGTGTTAAAAGATCTTTTTTATTGGCACTTGTTCCAGCTGTATAAAGAGAGGGATGCTCGAGAAGCCAAACCTGTTCACGAGCGTTTTTTACAAGAATGTCTTCGACACGCTGTTGCATATAACGCAGTGCTTCAGGATATTCGACCAAGTTATGACTGATTTTCCATTCAACTGGTGGATTACCAGGGAGTGTTTTAAAGTGATGCGGTAAGTGTTTACGATCAATATGTTTTAATTCATATTTCATGAGCAATATTTACATTATTTACATTGGTATTCGCGTTTTTATTATAAACAGTAAAAGAATTGCACAGTAAAATATAGAATTTTTTATTAAAATGAAGATAATACAGCAATAAATTTCATTTTAAAGGAAACACACTCTGTTTGAAATTTATACGCGTTTTACCATCTTCCTGTTGCACCGCCACCACCAGATGAGCCACCACCACCCCTGAAACCTCCTCCTCCTGGAGGACCACCAAATCCTCCAGGAGGATATCTACCACCAGCTCTTAAGCTAAGAAACCAAGGTGTGAAGATGATACCCATCCAGAGATATTTCTGTGGGCCTACTTTTTTTCCAAAGACCATTGCAAGAAGAGGCAAACCAAATACGATAAAAAGAATAAAAAACATGATTGTATTGGCGATCATTTGTTCTTTTTCAGCTTGTTTTCGTTGTGCTTCAACAATTTTAGCTTTTTCTCTGATTCTAAAAGAAAATTCAGAATCACTTTCTGTCAGAACGTTGATGATTGCATGAACTGCTTCAATAACACCTTTTTGATACTTTCCTTCACGAAAATTGGGAAGAATAAAGGTATTAATGATCACTGAAGAGAGAGCGTCTGTTAGTACGCCTTCCAAACCATATCCCACTTCAATACGGACTTCGCGTTCATTAGGCGCAATGAGGAGTAATACACCGTTATTGAGCTGTTTTTGACCTAATCTCCATGTGCGAAAAAGAGCATTGCTATAGGTCTCTATATCGTTTCCTGAAAGAGTCGGGAGAGTGACAATAACAATTTGATCTCCAGTTTTCCCTTCGAGTTCAGCCAGTTTTTCTGTTAGATTTTGTTTTGTTGCATTATCGAGCAAATGCGCTATATCGTTGACAGAGCCTGTGAGGGAAGGAAACTTAATCTGCGCGTAAGTGATGCTTCCTAATGCGACAACCAAACAGAGAGCGCTCAAAAAAGCCCATACGCATGGAAAAACACTGCGTTGCATAGGATGTCGAAACGCTTTCATTAATGAAAATCAACCTTTGGTGCTTGTTGATTATTGGTATCAATCGTAAATGTTGGCATAGGCTTAGCATTACGAAACCATAGTTTTGCCCAAATCATCGTTGGCATTGTCTTGAGAGCCGTATTGTAGATTCGTACGGTTTCGATATAATCACGGCGTGCAACAGAAATCCGATTTTCAGTGCCTTCTAATTGTGACTGCAGAGCAAGAAAATTCTGATTTGCTTTAAGATCAGGATAGTTTTCAACAACAGCCATAAGACGTGAAAGTGCGCTTGATAAATTGGCTTGATTGTTGAGATATTGCTTCATTATTTCTGGGTTGTTCAACATATCGGCATTAATGTTGACTTGCGTTGCTTTGGCACGTGCTTCAATGACATTTGTAAAAACAGCTTGTTCATGTGCTGCATAAGCTTTGACAGTCTCCACAAGATTTGGAATGAGATCTGCACGACGCTGATATTGATTGAGCACTTCACTCCATGCTGCATGTGCTTTTTCTTCATTTGTTGGGATCGTATTAAATCCGCAGCCACTTAAAAATGGTAAAAATGCTAAGAAAATAACAATTGAAAATTGCCTTAAAATTTTAGTAGGGGAAGGAAGTATCATTGAAGTCGTTTGTCCATTTAGCATAAAAATATCTCCACAGCTCTTTTATTCTTATATAGGATTTCGCTTACGAGTGAAAAGTCTTGTGAACTTCATAAATATGTATTTTATGAAGAAATCTATATCCTTATCAGTTTTTATATTGTCTCATTTATTTAAATGGTTAAATTATATTAAAAGTATAATATATCATACAAACTTATAAAATATTAATATTCATTATTCTTCTTGGTGTAGATTATTTTTTTCTCCTCTTTTGGTGTCGATACCGTTTGTTTTTCTAGAGAATAATGAGAGAGATATTTTTGAAAACTTTAGAGGGGTATGGAGATGAAAGTTTATATCAATTTCTTTCCAATTCACCTCTATAATGAGGCGTATTTGTTTTGCTGTCTTGTCTTGCTTAAAAGAACAGCATCGCGTTTGTTTGAAAGTATAACCATTGAGTCATTTTGATATCTATGCGTATAAACGAATTTACTGAAAACTTATGTTCGAGCTATAAACGCGATATAATATAGGGGGAGTCTCTATTAAGTAATGGAGATTACGCATTGCTTCACGTTTTTGCTTTTCACGTTCTTTAAGGGGATCTCGATCCTCACGAAGAACAAAACGTCCCCTCACAAAGAATAAAACGCCATTGGGTTGCACATTCACGGGCTTGTTTTAAAGAGACATCTCTTAAAGTACCTAAGCCCATTTCACGACGCCGCCCGTGGATGGTATAGCGGTAAAGCCATTGAGCACCACCATCTTTACGCTTATGAAGGAGCAAGCCGGCACCATCATCCTCTTTACCGGTCCCCAATGTTGCCACAGCCCTTGGTATTGAGACAATTCATAACAGGCATTTTTACGCCTTTCTTTAAAGTTTTTTACCCACACACCAATCCCGCTTATGATGTGCAGAAACATCGTTTCACTTGATTCAACATAAGGGGATTTGAGATGAGAGAATCTTACAATATTCGGGGGTCTCATTTAACAGGCAATACAGTAAATTATCTTTATAAAACAATGTATTGTCTCTTATTTTATCGCACCAAAGAGCAACAGATATCCAAGGGTAACAGATCTATGTCAAACATTAGAGCATTTTATAGATCTCATACGGCGTTTACGTTGTGTTTACATCAGCAAGGAAGAAGTTTTTGCAAGGGATTATGTCCGGGCAGCTTGATCTTTTCGTACTATTGAAAGTGAATTTTTTGATGCTGGAGGGGCATTTAGAAGTTATGATGACTCATCTATTTTATCGCAATATTTTTTAAGAAGTTAAGAGCTTGTGGAAAGCCATTACGGCTATCCATAATTATGATCAGCCAAAACGGCGACATCACAGAACTTACATGAGAACCACTAAACAGTGAAAATTCTCAAGAGAGGATCAAACGAACAGTGCCCATGCAGTGATAGACAGCAGATGGAGGGTTTTATCCTGTTTTGAGAAGAGAGAATTTTGCAAAAATCTCAGGAGACTTAAAATGGTCTTTGAAAGGTTTTTGAAGATTACTTGAAAAGCTTTTGAAAAAAGAAATTAATAGCAAATTTGTGATAAGTTACAATTGCAATTAGATTTCAAAACGCATCATTCGAAGAAGAGAACTCTGCAAGAAGCAGCCCTATCGAAGAAAAGAGAGAAGATCTTAAAGAAGAGTTCTCATTTAGTTTTTCTTCTCAATGTATGTTAATACATTGGGCAATGGAGCGTTTTTCAATTATGTATGCCAGCAATTGTAAAGGGGAAACTTATGACACAAAGTATCCAGCCACAACGTGAAAATTTTGACGGATTGGCTGATGATTATGATCGCTATCGTCCGCGTTATCCCCTCACCTTATTAAAAACCATGTTACTGCCTTTAGAAGACAAAAAACATTTATCCATTGTGGATATAGGAGCAGGGACAGGGATTGCATTAGAGGGAATTGTTAAACTTTTGGGACATGAACACAAATATCATGCTATCGATGTATCGATAGATATGATTAAGCAGGGGCAAAGAAAGTTTCCTACTGTGCAGTGGTATCAAGGCCGAGCTGAAAGTTTATTGCCCAAAATCAGCAAGGTCGATCTTGTCGTTGCCGCGCAGGCCTTGCAATGGATGGATCGTCCTCAATTGCTTTGTGCTGTTTCAAACCAACTGCGAGATGGTGGTGTCATGGCGGTCATTCAAAACAATCGCGATTTTAAGCAGAGCAAATTTCTCGCTGCTTATGAGACATTGTTAGAAGAAATGAGCCCTCATTATTCCCGTTATTATCGTAATTTTGATTTCTTACAGGAAATGCGTGATGCTTTTGGCGGCAATCCAGAAAAGATTGTGTTACATACGCACAATTGGACGATGGCAATTCCATCACCAGCCTTTATTGGAATGAGCCGCTCTTCAACACAAGCACAACGCGCCATTGCTTGCCACGGGGAAGAATATTTGCGAAAATTGGTTGCATTGATAAAGCCATATGAAGTGCAGGGACATTTGGAGCTTTTATATCGCAGTGAACTCTACATCTATACAAGGTAATCTCTATGGTTATCACTAGAGATTGGCTTTATCCTCATATGAGTATAATAAACGACCGTTCAAATATTCTTAATTTTTAAAAGGCAGCGAACCAAAAGTTAACACGCTATTTTTTTCAAAAAATCTTTTTAAAGAAGTCTTTATTCGTCATTTCTTGGAAAGAAAAAACTGAAATTTTCTGCTAAAATCAGAATGAATATTAATTCTTAAGAGAATTTTTTAGGTTTACACTTTTGGATAAAATCTTCCGCATGGATGTCTTGATGACATTGAAGGCTTTTTAGATATGGCTAAAGAATATGTTGTGTTGAGAGCATTTCTCCCTTTTGTAGAAATTGATAAAAGTCTATTTTCGTGGGAATAGAAGAAAAGGCTATTGGAGTTTATAATAAAAGCATAAGTCGCTTTAAGAAGTGAAGCTGATTTTTTTCGTTAGAGTTTTATAATAAAACTTTCTGGTCAGTTAAGTTATGAAATCGCTTATATAATACAGAGCATCCAACCACAACGTAAAAAGTTTGACGGATTGGCTGTTTTATGAGAACATTAAATCGTTTTCCGTAAATTTATTGAGAAAATATTTATAAATAATATGCGCTTTAATGGACGCGTGTTGGAATATACTCTTGCCTTTTGTTATTTGTATGGTGTCTTGTTATCAAATGCTTGTATTCGTTTTTGTTATCTGATAGTTCTCTTTTTGAGAGAGTGATTTTGCTGCGTATGCGCTCTCTTTAGGGATAGGGAGAAGATTTTTGAGCTCAGAGAGGTTTTATCCACTACATCGCTTTGCTGTATCTCTAGGTTTGTAGTGAGAAACAAGAGTTACAGGAGGGGGTATTGGGTGTTTTATTTTGGTGGTTGTAGAGCCGTGATGGATATCAAAATTGGAAAAGTTTACGGTCAATCACCTTTTGCTGGGGGAAAGTATGCTGAGTTTTGTTTTTACTCATAAAATAATACGTTTTATTATGTATTCTTTTAGTGGATATGTTTCATTCGAAAGAATAAACTTTATTAGAATAATTGGTATTTTACATAAAAAAATAAATTACCTTTTTTATTTAAAATGCAAAATATTAAGCCGTTCTTTACGGGATATAAAGTTCTGGCAAAGGTGTTTTCTTGTGTTTTGTTCTGTTTAGCCTTGATGGCAATAAGGATGAGGGAGTTTTTTAAAACTTATTGATCGAGATGATACGGTTATTTTTAAAGTTTGCGTATTGTTATTTTTAGTATAGTTTAAAGAATAGAATACTTAAACTATGAATTTTTGTGTAAAGACCTTTTCACAAGGCTTATAGTTTGGAGAGTTGGTAATGAGATGTCATTTATTGTTGTAAGCGAGGATTTATTAGATGCGGATGTGATATTGAATGGTGGAAAATATGTTGCATATTTTTGATACTTTAATGGGGATTGAGGGAGTGAATTTAAAAGTGAATGGCTCTGCAGAGATGGTCAGATGTTTATTCAATCTTTGTTGTTATAAATTTGCTGTGTCAGTTTAGAATAATTATGAAAATCTTTGATAATAAACTTTAAAAGGAAAAGTCTATGAAGATAAAGGGAAAAATACTGAAAAGCAGCACTTCTTTTGTTTCTGCTGTTATGTCAATGGCGATGTTTGTGCAACATGTTTCAGCAAAAACACCTGCTGATACGCTCGTGATGGCTTGGAATATCGACGCAATCGATACATTTGATCCCGCGAAACTCAATGATGTTTATGGATCTGAAGTTGTTCTCAATGTTTGTGACAATTTGGTCAGTACTGCGACAGATGACCCAGCTAAAATCATTCCTGCTTTGGCAACGCATTGGGAGGTTTCAGGTGGTGACCAGAATACCGTTATTACTTTTCATTTGCGCGATGGTTTAAAGTTTAACGATGGGAGACCTGCTCATGCCAGTGATCTTGTTTGGGGTATGAAGCGGGTTGTTCAATTAAAAATGGCTAAGGCGGCAACCTTTAATGAATATGGTATCACAGAACAAAACATGGATGAAGCTTTTCAAGCCCCAGACGACAAAACAGTGGTGATAAAATTTGATAAACCTTATCCGGTAGAGCTCATTTTGAATAATGTTGTTGCTAGTCCTGTTACGGCTTTGCTTGATCGTAAAACGATTATGAAACACGAAAAAAATGGTGATATGGGAAACCAATATTTGGCAAATCATGCGGCTTGTGTTGGTCCTTACCAGATAAAAAGCTGGCACCCTGGAGAAGCTCTGTTGTTGCGTGCAAGTCCTCACTATTGGGGAGAGGCGCCTAAATTGAAGAAAATTCTCATTCGTCATGTTGCAGAGCCTGGAACACAACGTTTATTGTTGCAAAAAAACGATATTGATGTTGCACGTAATTTGATGCCAGAGGATCTGGCAGATCTCCAAGCGAAAACCGATATTAAAGTTGAAAAAGTGTTAGAGCCCTCCATGATGTATTGGGGATTCAATATGACAAACCCAATTTTTGCTCATGAAAAAGTGCGTTTAGCGATGCGCTATCTTATTGATTATGAAGGACTTAAAAAGACCCTTCTCAAAGATGTCGGTATTCCTCGTGCAAGCTTTGTTCCTCTTGGTAATCTTGGCGCTTTGGATGAAAAAGAAGGACAACCCTTTAAACTTGATCTTCAAAAAGCAAAGAAGCTTTTAGCTGAGGCAGGTTACTCGAAAGGTTTTGAGGCAAATTTTTTAGTAGGGACTTCTCCTTATGCTTTGTCAATTGCTCAGTCTATCCAAGACAATGCAAAAAAGGTAGGCGTGCATCTTAAAATTGAACGTTTGGCAGGTACGCAGTTGTTTTCAAAACTTTATGTGCGTGCTTTTGATACGATTTTTGTCGGTTGGAACAATGACTCTGCTGATCCTCATACAATGGCTTCACGGCTTGTTTACAATCCTGATAATCATTTTGAGGCTAAAAATACAGCCTATCCGAGTTGGCAGCACGGATATTTGGATGCAAAGATGAATCAAAAGGTTGAAGAGGCATTGTTTCAAAAAGATCCACAGAAACGAGCACAAATATATGCTGATCTACAGCGTGAACTTATGCAAAAAGGACCTTATGCTTTTATCTTTCAAAAATATGCTGTTATAGCGATGACCCCTGCTGTGAAAAAATGGGTTTGGAATAGTGCACCACGTATTTTTTATAGTGCAATTGAAAAATAAGAAGGCATCAAGTTTATAAAATACAAAAAGAGCTCCATCATTTGTATAAATGATAGGAAATATTCCCCCGCAGAGGGTCTTTTAGAAACTTTTAAAAGTGTAAAACTGTGGGGGCTTTTTGATAACATGCCATTTTCCGCACATTGCTGCTTAAGATCAGTTTATGGGGGATGTTGATAAGTATAGAAATTAATCTTTCTGGGATATCTGTTGTTTGTTATACAGATGGTGTGCAATCTAATGATAGTTAGATGTTCGAAGGACTATTTTATAGATATCGATCAGTGAAAGCGGTTGTGCTACGTTGTACTGTTTAAGAAATGAGATAGAAAAATCAGATATTTTTTGTCAAAAGGTTGAAATAAAATGCGAAAGGTAAAGAATAGAATGAGAAAAAAAGTAATGTTAAAAAGCTTTTGTATTTTATTCGGTGTTATTGGTTTTTTAAATGGATCTCTTTCATCAGCGCTAAGTGTATCATCTAAAGATACATTGATAATGGCATGGAATATTGATTCAATTAGCAGTTTTGATCCAGCTCAAGCGGTTGAGGTTGTAACAAGTGAATTGTTGATGAATATTTGTAGTGCGTTGGTGCAATATGATAAGCATAATCCCACAAAAATTCGTCCTGCTATGGCTCAATCTTGGGATGTTTTAGATCATGGGAAAAGAATAGTTTTTCATCTTCGTGATGATTTAAAGTTTAATGATGGAAGGGTAGCGACAGCGCAGGATCTCGCGTGGTCTATGCAACGAATTATTAAATTAGGATTGAGCTATGCTCAATCTTTGATGGATTATGGGTTTACTAAAGAGAATGCTGAAGTAAATATTCAGGCTCTTGATAATAAAACATTACAACTCAAATTGGATAAGCCTTATCCTGTCCAACTTATATTGACGGTGATTGGACAATCTTATGCTTCTGCTTTACTTGATCGGCAAACAATTGAAGCAAACAGTGTTGATGGGGATATGGGAAATAAATATTTGGCAACGCATTCAGCTTGTGTTGGACCTTATCAATTGGCTCACTGGTCTCCAGGAGAAAAAGTCGTATTACAGGCTACACAGCATTACTGGGGAGATACACCCAAAGTTAAGAATATTGTTGTGCAACACGTTGCTGAATCAGCAAGCCAGAGACTTCTTTTAGAAAAAGGTGATGTGGATATAGCGCGTGATCTCTCTTCAGAAGATGTTTTAGGTATTGAAAAACAGAGAGGACCAGTCAAAATCAGCCGTGTTTTGCGACCGCAGATTATTTATCTATCGTTAAACAACAAAAATACACTTTTTGCTCATGAAAAAGTCAGATTAGCTCTTCGTTATTTGATTGATTACGAAGGTTTTGGCAAAACTGTTTTAAAGGGTATCGGTATTCCACGTGCAAGTTATATGCCGTTAGGGATTCCAGGTGCTTTGAATAAAAAGGAGGGGGTGCCGTTTAAGTTAGATTTAGAAAAGGCAAAACAATTAATTAGTGAAGCTGGTTATCCTCATGGTTTTAAGGCTAATCTTTTAGTGGGTAGCCTTAGTTATATGTCTTCTGTTGCGCAATCTATTCAAGCTAATGCACGTAAAATTGGTATTGAGTTTACAATTGAAAGAATGGCACAAAATCAATTGTTAAGCCGCGTACGTGGTGGAAATTATGATACTGCTATTATGGGGTGGGGGAGCGCTGATCCTGATGGGCATCCTGCTTCATTAAATCACGTTTTTAATCCTGATCCAACATTTACAAAAAAACACAATATGTATTTAGCTTGGCGCGCTGGATATTATGATGAAAATATCAATAAAATGGTGATGGATGCTTTATTTGAACAAAATCAAAAGAAGCGTATTTCGCAATATCGTGCTCTACAGCATTATGTGTTTGAGCATGGTCCTATGGTCTATCTCTTCCAGACATATTATACTGTTGGTATGGGACCAGCGGTAAAAAAATGGGTTTGGAATAGTTTTAGACTTTACTACAATGATGCAGAAAAATAGAGCATATTTGCAGAAAAGCTTAGAGCAAATTTGATGAGAATTTGCTAAATGATATAAAAAGGTGTTAGTTTTATGTTTGGTCACTATGGAGGGGGATATTATAATGGTTTTGCCACTTTCAGAATCTGAAGAAGTATTATCTCAAAAGCAGACGAGACTGTTTGTATGGGACTTCTTTTCCAAGGGATTGAAGTTGCTCATTTCAGTTTTTTTTACGTTGCTTGGTTTGGTGACTATCACTTTTTTTATTGGCCATCTGCTCCCTTTAGATCCTGTTCTTGCTATTCTTGGTGATAATATCAGTCAAGAAGCTTATGATACAATGTTTTATAAGTTGGGTCTTGATAAACCGTTGATTGTTCAGTACTGGAATTATCTTCACAATGTCTTTTTATTTGATTTTGGAGATGCTTTAACTTCGGGACGCCCTGTTTTAGCGGATATTATGCGCGTGTTTCCTGCAACGTTAGAGCTTGCTACAGTTGCTATTATCATTGGTACGAGTCTTGGTATTCCATTTGGTGTTTTTGCGGCAATGTATCGCGATTCCTTTGTTGATTATTTTGTTCGTATTTTTACACTTCTGAGTTATTCCACTCCTACCTTTTGGCTTGGGTTAATGGCGTTATTGATCTTTTATGCCAAGCTTAGTTGGGTTGGTGGTCCAGGGCGTATTGATTTTATTTATGAATATTCTTTTGAACCCAAAACAGGATTTTTTCTTTGGGATACGGTGCGTCAGGGACAGTGGGAAGCTTTTGGAAATGTTTTTGGTCATATTATTATGCCTGCTTTAATCTTAGCATTCGGAGCTATGGCTTACATTAGTCGTATGACACGTGGGTTTATGATTGAACAGCTCAATCAGGAATATATCATTACGGCACGTGTGAAGGGATTATCGTTGGCACGAACAGTTTGGGGACACGCTTTTCGTAATGCTGCTGTTCAGATTATCACCGTTGTTGCGCTTTCTTATGCTTTTTTATTAGAAGGTGCTGTGTTGACAGAGACAGTTTTTGCTTGGCCTGGCTTTGGGCATTACTTGACCAATGCTCTTTTGGCTGGAGATATGAATGCTGTTGTCGGATGTACTCTCCTTGTAGGGTTCCTCTTTGTCGTCATTAACTTATTTTCTGATTTGCTTTATCGAATTTTTGATCCAAGGACACGTTGAATATGACAATCATGAATCATCAAACATCGCAATCGTCATTTTCTTTGGGGCGCTGGTTAAATGAATCTGTTCCACAGTCAGCTTTTCAGGCAAACGCACAAAGAACTTATCATGCATTGATCAAGTTTTCTCATAATTTTTCAGCTCTATTTGGGCTGATTATTATTTTTCTTATTGTCTTATGTGCAATATTTGCTCCTTGGATTGCACCCTATGATTTTGTTAGCAATGACCTTACACACCGATTGCAACCACCTTCTATGTTGCATTATTTTGGCACAGATGAGTTAGGGCGTGATATTTTTAGTCGTCTCATTTTTGGTGCGCGTATTACTCTCTATATTGTTTTTCTTACGACAATTATTGTAGGACCAGTGGGGCTTATTGTTGGAACTGTCTCAGGCTATATAGGAGGGTGGGTTGATATCGTTCTGATGCGCATTGTCGATATTTTTCTTGCTTTTCCAGCTTTAATTTTGGCTCTTGCCTTTTCCGCAGCTTTGGGACCAGGCATTGAAAATGCGTCTATTGCAATTTCAATTGCAGCATGGCCGCCAATAGCGCGTTTGGCACGTGCTGAAACTTTGACGATACGTTCATCGGATTACGTCTCGGCAGTTCGTTTGCAAGGGGCATCTGCTTTGCGAATTATTTTGTTTCATGTTGCCCCTATGTGTATTCCTTCAGTGGTGGTACGGTTAACGCTCGATATGTCTGGAATTATTTTAACAGCTGCTGGTCTTGGTTTTTTGGGATTAGGAGCGCAATTGCCAAGTCCTGAATGGGGTGCAATGCTTTCATCTGGTCGTGAATTTATGATGACAAATTGGTGGTTGGCGGCAATACCGGGTTGTGCAATATTGTTAGCAAGCCTTGCTTTCAATTTGTTAGGGGATGGACTTCGTGATGTATTGGATCCACGCAATGGCTAAAAAGTTATTAGAGATAGAAGATTTACGTATTTTTTTTCCTACAACGCGCGGTCTTTCAGAAGTTGTGCGGGGCATTAGCTTTTCCATGGGGAAAGAAAAAATTGGAATTGTTGGCGAATCTGGCTCTGGAAAATCCATGACGGGGCGTGCGATACTCAAATTGAGTCCAAGAGCAGCAATTGTCAAAGCCAAAAAAATGCGGTTTGATGATGTAGATTTATTGCATGCAAGTGAATCTCAGATGCGAAAAATCCGGGGTAAGCATATTTCTATGATTTTACAGGATCCAAAGTATTCGCTTAATCCATTAATCCGGATTGGGGAACAGATTATGGAAGCTTACCGGATTCATCACCGTGTTTCAAAGACCGATGCGCGGAAACAGACGATTGCTATGTTGGAATCTGTTCATATTCGTGATCCTGAGCATGTGATGAGATTGTTTCCTCATGAAATATCGGGTGGCATGGGGCAGCGTGTGATGATTGCGATGATGCTTATTCCTAAACCTGATTTAATTATTGCAGATGAGCCAACCTCTGCACTTGATATTACTGTAAGACGTCAAGTTTTATCAGTATTAGATGAGCTTGTGACTAAATCTGGAACGGGACTTATTTTCATTAGTCATGATTTGAATATGATTGCTGATTTTTGTGATCGTGTTTTGGTTATGTATGCAGGTCGTGTATTAGAAGAATTGCCTGCCAGTGATTTATCGCGTGCTTGTCATCCTTATACGAAAGCTTTGCTAGCAAGTTTGCCACGGCTTGATAATCCTGTTGATGTTTTAGCTGTTCCTGAACGCGATCCTGATTGGTTGCATAATCCTACGATTGTTAATGGTGTTGAAGGAGTTGTCTCGTGACCAATTGTGAGAATATCATTGATGTTTCTAATTTATCTGTGACCTTTGGGCATAGGCACAAGGCAGTAACTGTTGTTAAAAATGTTAACTTTCATATTAAGCGTGGTGAAGCTTATGGTTTGATTGGTGAATCAGGGTGTGGAAAGTCAACTATTTTGAATACATTGGTTGGGCTTCTTCCAGAGTATAGTGGACGTTTCATTTTTGATGGGGAAGAAGTCCCCAAAAAGAGAGATAAGAATTTTTTACGCTGTATTCAAATGGTTTTTCAGGATCCTTATGCTTCTCTTCATCCAAGAAAAATGGTTCACACTGTTCTTTCTGAATCCCTCAAAATTCATGGGATGGATAATCAAAAGGAGCGGGTAGGTGATGCTTTAGATTCCGTTGGTCTCAATTCTTCCTTTCTTTATCGTTATCCGCATGAATTATCTGGAGGACAACGTCAGCGTATTGCTCTTGCACGTGCTCTCATTATTGAGCCAGAGGTTTTGCTGCTTGATGAACCAACATCTGCATTGGATGTGTCGGTACAGGCTGAAATTTTAAATTTGTTAAAATCATTACGAGAGGAAAAAAAACTCACTTATTTGATGGTCTCTCACGATCTTGCTGTTGTTGCGCACATCTGCGAACGTGTTGGAATTATGCATAAAGGGATTATTCTTGAAGAGCTCAGTAATGATGATTTGCGCAATTTGCATGCGCAACATCACTATACAAAGATGTTTTTTGAAGCAAGTATTGATCCTATTGTTCATAGAGAAGAAAGAGTATCGTAGGTTTTATAAAAAAGAAGATTTTGTCTTCTTGAGGTTTTGGTGGATATTCAACAGCGTTGTTGCAAAATAGAACGCCATTGAGTTGCACATTCACGGGCTTTTTTTTAAAGAGATATTTCTTAAAGCACCCAAGCTCGTTTCACGATGGCATCCGTGAATGGTATAACGATAAAGCCTTTGAGCACCATCATCTTTACGCTTATGAAGGTACAAACCGATCCCATCATACTCTTTTCCAGCCCCCAATGTTGCGATAGCCCTTGGTGTTAAGACGATTCATTAAAGGCATTTTTACTCCTTTCTTTAGAGTTTTTTACCCACACGACAGCTCCGCTTATGACGTGCAAATAAATGATTATGATTGATTCAAGGAAAGCAGATTTGAGATGAGAGCATTTTACAAAATTTGGGGGTCTCATTCAACATATAAAACGATTAATTATCATTATAAATCAATATGTTGTAGCAATAGAGGGTTTTATTTTTTTATATAAAAATTTTTTCAGTATAAATTTTCTGATGCATTTTTACGTAAAGTAGTTTTATTCTATTATACATAGATTTTTATAATATTTGTTCTATTTAATAGCTTTATGGAATAATTTTAAAAATTATGCTTGACAAAAATAAGATGATATTGGGAAAAAGATTGTGTTTCACGAGAGAAATTTCTCATCATTGTGTGAAATAGGATTTATTGTTCTCTTTTTTATATTTTTAGTCTTTATTTATCGAGAAAAATTCAGTTTTATCCTTAAAAAAGAAGGCGCTGTTGTAAAAAACAATGATAAACGAGATAATCCATTCAAATATTTGAAGCTGTTTTTCTCAGGAAGGTGTCTTTTTGGAAGAAAGGAAAACAGGTTTTATGAATAAAAAGGCAGCGTATGATAGGGCCGGCTTGTACCTTGATAAACGTAAAGATATGGTGGTGGTTCGTGGATTTTACGCTATACTATTCACGGGTGGCATTGTGAAATGGGCTTGGGTGCACTGAGAGATATCTCTTTAAAGGCAGCGTGTTATGCTACCTTTTCTTTTTATCGACGAGTAAAGATAATTTCCTTAATGCCTCTTCAACAGAAGCGCCAAAAAACGTGGCTCTTCTGTTTACAGGAGAGGGAATGAAAACGAAGGATAGAGGATGCTCGTTTTTACAGCCCCATATTCAATTTACAGCCTTGTTTTAAGATTTACAGTCGGAGCCTGCCCCTCGGAACCTGAACCACCGAAACCTGAGCCACTTTGTCTTAAAGTTTATAGTGTTATCTTAAAACTACTCGCTTTGGTTTAAAACTGATAGCGGATACCTCCAGAAAAGTTTGTTCCGGATATGCCGGTTTTTTGTAGTTTTTTGATTGATAACGATAATTCATTGTTTCACCTATTGAATGAGAACCTCGAATATTCTAAGGTTCTCTCATTGCAAAACATTCCACACCTGCTTATGTTGGATCAATCAAAACCATCCCCTTGCACATTACAAGTGAGATTATCGCGTGGATAAAAGAGAGAGAAGAAAGGTGTAAAAATGCCTTTAAAGAATCGTCTCAATACCAAGGTGTCTTGCAACATTGGGGGGCGGTAAAGAATATGATAGGGCCGGCTTGTACCTTGATAAACGTAAAGATATGGTGGTGGTTCGTGGATTTTACGCTATACTATTCACGGGTGGCATTGTGAAATGGGCTTGGGTGCACTGAGAGATATCTCTTTAAAGGCAGCGTGTTATGCTACCTTTTCTTTTTATCGACGAGTAAAGATAATTTCCTTAATGCCTCTTCAACAGAAGCGCCAAAAAACGTGGCTCTTCTGTTTACAGGAGAGGGGATGAAAACGAAGGATAGAGGATGCTTGTTTTTACAGCCCCATATTCAATTTACAGCCTTGTTTTAAGATTTACAGTCGGAGCCTGCCCCCCCGGAACTTGAGCCACCGGAGCCTGCCCCCCCGGAACTTGAGCCACCGGAGCCTGGACCACCGGAACCTGAGCCACCGGAACCTGGGCCACCGGAGCCTGGACCACCGAAACTTGGGCCACTGGAACCTGAATCACCGGAGCCTAGACCACCGAAACCTGAGCCACCGAAACCTGAGCCACTTTGTCTTAAAGTTTATAGTGTTATCTTAAAACTACTCGCTTTGGTTTAAAACTGATAGCGGATACCTCCAGAAAAGTTTGTTCCGGATATGCCGGTTTTTTGTAGTTTTTTTCGATAATTTATATCACCATGGAGTGCTAAACTGCGAGACAATTTTACATTGATGCCAAGCCCACCTTCAATCGCAGGTCCCACTGGATCAAGGGGAAAAGTATCGCTAATTTGTATGGTATGATCGTCACCAAAGGTTTGAAGTAAGTTTAGTTTCCCATAAAAGGAAAGAGCACGCTCTTTTTGGGTGTCAACAATGGTTTTTGTTAAACGTCCCCCAATTCTCAGCAACCATTGGTGCGGTTCGCCGATATCCACTTTAAGGTTGTCGGCATCAGTAAAGGTGTTAAAGATAAGACGCTGGTAAACAAGCTGTGCTTGGGGTTCAAACGTAAGATCTTTAATATGCGTTGTCAATTTTTGACCAATTGTTGTTGAGGCAATGAGCATTTTTATATCATCAACTTTCGTGGTGTTTTTTGCAAGAGCCGTGGCGATATTTCCTTTCCAGATTCCATAAGAGAAGAGTGTATCGATATAGAAACCGCAGTTACGCTCTATACTGCCGTAAGCTGTGATTGACCATTTGTTGAGCGTACTCTTGTCTGCATCTTCTATATCCTTTGGGGTGAGGGATAATTGCCCATAGGTTCCAATAAGCCCCCAATAGAGGGTTGCATTTTTCCCATATTGTGTTGAAGCAGTAAAACCTGCTTGTGTTGCAGCATAGCGGATGTTTGTTTCATAATCATATTGAGATGATAAAGTTGCGATACTTCCATATGAAGACAAGAAGAAGCCTTTGTTCTTTTTCTCCTCCTCTCTTGCCAATCCTGTTGTTCGCAGATCAGCTAACAGAGTGCTTTGTTTCGCCATATCGATAAAACCAGCGTAGAAGAGAGCATTAGGCATGGCTAAATAGCTAGAGACTTGTGGCAAGAGAAATCTTTGTAAACGGAAATCCCAGAAATGATCATTTTCTCCTAACAGGTTTTGGGTTTCATTTGCTACACCATAGCTGGATGTTGGTCCATAAGCGGCAAGCCTATATTTATAAGGTGAACCCATTGTTTGGATATCACCACTGGTTAATTTGAAGGAATTTTCATCGGTATTTCCAGAAACTTGAATAAGCGAAACCCCGCTTGTATTGGAAGGGTTAAAGTCGCTTGCTGTAATTCCTCCCTTTAAATTTCCCGTGACATAAATTGTTGTTGTTCCTGATACATCGCCATGAATGAGCAGCCTATCGGTTTTTTGATCGGCTATTGCTGCACCATCACTCCATTCGGCATTGAAGTAAATTTCTGCGTCTCCTGTAGCATTATAGACTGCTTGTGTTTCTGGTTTTCCAGAACCTATATGCAATGTATGATAATGGTTTTCTGTTGGTTTTTGAAAAATAATCTTACTGTCGTTGAGATGAAGAACAGACACATCAGAACGTGCTCTTTGAGCAATATCAAACAGATTGCCCTCATCATCTTTTTCTTGTGTACTGGTTTTTACGAACCACGTTGTGTTGTTTTTAAGATCAAAAGTTGTTCTGCCATTTTCATCATTTCTTGCTCCCCCCTGTAAGAGAGAGTTTTGAGCGGTGAGTGTAAAGATTTGATCAGATTTTAGTGTATCATGGGTTTTCCCCACGAACAACTGATCGGCATTAATTTTTGAATCTTTGAGATTGAGTTTAGCATTTGACGAATTGTTGGCAACAATACCCGTTCCATCTTCGACGAGAAGATCTGTATTGGTCAGGTTAATTTCTGAAGTCTGATCGTTTTTGGAGCCATCAAAGCGTATCCCATTGTGCTGTGCTTTCGCAGAAATATCTGAGACATCAATATGTCCGCCATCTTTTGTGACAAAGGCAGCTTCTTTTGCTTTTATAGTTCCTCCTGTCATGGTGATTTGAGATTTTTCACCATCGGCATGGAGCCCATTATTTTCAGATGTCACTGTCACATTGTTATTTAAAGCAATTGTGCTGTCTTGCTTAGCTAGTATCTCACCGCCAAGGGACCCGCCGCCCGTTAGGGTTATTTGGGAATGATCATGAGCAAAGAGCGCCTTTTCTGCGTTTTGAACGGTGATGTTTTTTAAAGCAACGGTGCTTTTTTTATCAGCACTTACGCCTGTGATTATTGGTTTATCATCGCTGCTGCTTGCTATCACGACATTTTCTAGCTTGTTTTGATCATTTTTGCTGTTCTCAAAAGAAGCTCCTATCTGGGAGACAGTGATAGACCCACCTGTCATTTGAATGACACCATTGTCTTTTGCTTCAAGTCCGATTCTAGCCTCTTTAATGGTTGCCTTCTCATGCAAATTAATCATGCTGTTAGGACCAATGGCACTTGCACCTGTTCCTTCATCCCCTGTTTTGAGAACAACATTTGTGACATCAATATATCCGCTATTTTCTGCCAACAATGCAGCTTTTTTCCCGGTGACTTCTCCTCCTGTCATGGTGATTTGAGACTTTTCACCATCGGCATGAAGTCCATTATTTTCAGATGTCACTGTCACATTGTCATTTAAAGCAATTGTGCTGTCTTGCTTAGCTAGTATCTCACCGCCAAAGAAGCCGCCGCCCATTAGGGTTATTTGGGAATGATCATGAGCAAAGAGCGCCTTTTCTGCGTTTTGAACGGTGATGTTTTTTAAAGCAACCGTGCTTTTTTTATCAGCACTTACGCCTGTGATTATTGGTTTATCATCACTGCTGCTTGCTATCACGACATTTTCTAGCTTGTTTTGATCATTTTTGCTGTTCTCAAAAGAAGCTCCTATCTGGGAAACAGTGATAGACCCACCTGTCATTTGAATGACACCATTGTCTTTTGCTTCAAGTCCGATTTTAGCCTCTTTAATGGTTGCCTTCTCATGCAAATTAATCATGCTGTTAGGACCAATGGCACTTACACCTGTTCCTTCGTTATATGCGGTGAGAGTGATATCTGTGACATCAATATATCCGCTATTTTCTGCCAACAATGCAGCTTTTTTCCCGGTGACTTCTCCTTCCGTCATGTTGATTTGAGACTTTTCACCATCGGCATGAAGCCCATTATTTTCAGATGTCACTGTCACATTATCATTTAAAGCAATTGTGCTGCCTTGCTTAGCATATACAGCTTCTTGTTCTGCTTCAAACACTCCACCAGAGACTGTGACTTGAGAGTTGTTGTTTGCGCTTATAGCCTTTTCTGCTTTTGTGACTGTTACATCTTTCAAAGTAACGCTGCTTTCCTGATCAGCGTTTATTCCAACGGAGAGCGGTTTATCTTTGCTATTGCTGGTTATCTTTACACCTTCCAGCTTATTTTGATCATTCTTGCTTTCTGTAAAAGAAGCCCCTATCTCGGAAACGGTAATGGATCCCCCGGTCATGCTGATCGCGCCATCTACGTGTGCATCCAGTCCGATTTTAGCCTCTTCAATTGTGGTATTTTGCAAATTAATTATGCCGTTTGAGCCTGCGGAATTTGCGCCGGTTCCTTCGCCCCCTGTTTTGAGAACAACATCTGTGACATCAATATGACCACTTAGTGTATGTAATGCTATGTGTTCCCCAGTGACTTCTCCTCCCGTCATTGTGACCTTGGTTGGGTGTGATATGAGTCCACGGCTCTCAGATATGAGTCCAAAGTTATGAGATTTTATTTTAACATTGTCCTTTAGAGTAATAATGCTACCGCTATTAGAATACACTGTTCCATAAAAGGACCCTCCTGATACAGTTACTATAGAAGCATTATCTAATCGTAAAGCATCGATCAATAAAGTGTCGCTAGCTGAACCAACTGTTACCCTGTTCAAAGTAAGAGTGCTCTTATTGACATATATTTTGCTAGAGCCAGATATCGTTACATTTTCCAGCTTATTTCCGTCATTTTTACTGTTCTTAAAAGAAGCAGCTATTCCAGAACTTGTTGCGATGGAGCCCCCAATCATTTTAATTGAAGCACCATCTTTTGCTTCAAGTCCAAGCAAAATACCAGGATTCGTTCCTTTAATCGTTGTGTTATCCAATTCAATAGAACTGTTCGCACCTTCAGCTGTTACTACAAAGTCATTCAATGAATTGCTTCCTTGTGAGTTTTTATTTCCGATGATTGTTAAATTTTTACCAATAATTTTTCCCCCTGCTTTGGCATGAATTGTTTCATAGGTTTTATTGGAGACTTCACTTGTTCCCGTAGAAACTTCCAGGCTTTCAGCATGTAGATTGTAATGCGTGCCAAACAGCAAGACTGTTGCGGCTGCTGTGCATAATAAGAGGTTTTTTTTAGACATCATGCTTTCCTAACTTATAGTCCCTCAATGTTTTCCCCGCTTAAATAAATTCGTTAGAAGAATAACAATGGATATTTGAAATGAAATTAACTACAGTTAATGAATTTACTTTACTTTGTCAAACTGAGTATTAAGATTATATTATAAGAGTGGTATTTAATACATAAGATACATTAAGTATAAAATATATTAAACAAATATTATAATTTTATAAATATGTGTTTATAATTTGTTAGCTTTAAAAGAGTCTTGTTGTAAGAATAAGAATACAATTTTATAGAAAAGAGCATGGAATAATACTTAAATTGTATTTAAATTTTCTTGCAATTTGATATTTTATCAAATTGAGGGATAGAGAGTCTCTTCAGCACTGTCGCCGGTGTTGTTGCGTTATTATCACAAGGTTTTTAAATCTGTCTGGTTTTGCTCTTTTCAGGTGTTGAGGGGCAATAGAGCGTATCACGCTTGTTCTCCTATCGGTGATCTTTTCAATAGACCAACATTTCCTCCGTTTCCCATAAGTGCCTGTTTTTTGATAAGCGGTTGATGTCTTGATGGCATTTAAAAAGAGGTATTGCTTAGGGCTCTCAATCTTCACCAATAAGATGCTGCAAGTTATGGGATAGAACCTTCACCTACGAAAAAAGCCAAGACCTGAGAAAAAAACAATGATTGAGGCAAGGGCTTCTGCTTTGAAAATCTCCGTTGGCTGTTTGGTTTCTACTGGTTGATAATTGGAGAAAATTAAGCCTCCTTTACCGCAACCATTACAAGATGGAAAAACATCCTTGCTGCTGCTTTTGACTTCTCTGAACATTGGCAAAAGTTCAAACAGGAGCTTAGCGCTGTTGGCGAGTGGTTTGGTAATGTCTGGGAGGGGTTTAAGCAAAGTCTCTCCAGCTTTTGGAGCTGGTTGGGCAGTTTTTTTGCCCGCGAAAAGCTCTCAGAAGAAGCCAAGGTGGGTATGGAACAGGCCGGAGAGGATCTAGCCAATGGGATTGTCGATGGCTTTCTGTCCTCCATCACAAAGTTGGCTGATTTTTTTAAATCTTTATCCGGTCGCATCAAAGGATGGATTGGTTCGATTGATATCTCCAACATGTTTCATTTGCCCAGTTGGCTTGGTGGCAAAACAGCTTTGCAGCCGATTGTACAATTTACAGGTCACCCGCAAACCAGCCCTGTGACAACGCAGGCAACGGACAAAAGCAAGCAGAGCGCATCCGTTTATCACCATCAAAATGTCACGGTGCATGTCAATGGGGCGCGTGATCCTCTTGCTACCGGCCGTGCGGTAAGTCATGCCCTCCAACGGGCAAAAGCCAATGCTTTTATCGGGCTGTCACGGCGAAAGTTTCTCCAAGACCTCGACAAAGATGCAACCGGCACATTAGTGCGCTTTTTTGATGTTTTAGCCAAATCCGAACAGGGTATGCGTTCCCTGATTGCCATTGCTGGGCGTGATTTTACCGGTGACTTTGCCAAATTGGTTGGCAATCCAGAATTGTTAAGCCAAGCGCTCGAATTTGTTAAAGACCCCAAAGTTTTTAAAGGCTCCGTAGAACAAGAAGCAGATAAACAAGCAACCGGTGCCATCCGGCAATTTGAACTTTTGCAAAACCGCATCGTGGCTTTGGGCATTACCATTGGCAACGTGTTGTTGCCCCATGTCAACAATTTGATGGAAAGTGTTGGCAATTTTATCAATGGTTTGATGGCATGGGCCAATGCCCATCCCGCCTTAACCAGTGCGATTGTCAAAACGATTAGCACCCTGATGGCTTTTAATATTGCTCTGCGGGTGTTGCGCTTTACCATGGCTGGCACACGCCTTGGTTTGCTTCAGTTGATGGGCTCTTTGATCAAAATTGGCGGTGTGAGTCGTGCCCTTAAAACCAATTGGCAAAGCTTAATCGCTTCATGGCGCTCTTTGGGACTTATGGCAGCAACTCTTGGTGGGAGCACGCTTCGTCTCTTGCGGCCCATGACTTTGTTGGTGGCAGCCTTTCGCGGGCTTATGGTCTTGAGTTCCGCCTTTGCTGCTGCTTTTGGCTGGGTTGGCACAGTGATAGAAGTGGTAGCAACAGGCATTGCTTCTGTTGTTGGTGCTGTTTTTTCCCCGATAGGGGCTTTGATTGCCGCTGTTGTGGCAGTAATCATGGCGGCTTGTTTTGCCTTGTGGAAATATTGGGATCGGTTTTCCTCTTTTGTCAAGGGTTTTGCTCGCGGGCTGGTCCATGCTTTTGGCCGTATCTTTGAAGCTGTCATGCGCTTTTTTGGTGCTGATACCGCAACCATTACAAGATGGAAAAACATCCTTGCTGCTGCTTTTGACTTTTCTCAAGCTTGGCAAAAGTTCAAACAGGGGCTTGTTGCTCTATCCCAATGGTTTGGTAATGTCTTAGAGGGTTTTAAGCAAAGTCTCTCCAGCTTTTGGAGCTGGTTGGGCAGTTTTTTTGCCCGCGAAAAGCTCTCAGAAGAAGCCAAGGTGGGTATGGAACAGGCCGGAGAAGATCTTGCCAATGGGATTGTCGATGGCTTTCTGTCCTCCATCACAAAGTTGACTGATTTTTTTAAATCCTTATCCGGTCGTATCAAAGGATGGATTGGTTCGATTGATTTCTCCAACATGTTTCATTTACCCAGTTGGCTTGGTGGCAAAACAGCTTTGCAGCCGATTGTACAATTTGCCGGTCACTCGCAAACCAGCCCTGTGACACCGCAGGCAACGGACAAAAGCAAGCAGAACGCATCTGTTTATCACCATCAAAATGTCACCGTGCATGTCAATGGGGTACGTGATCCTCTTGCTACCGGCCGTGCGGTAAGTCATGCCCTCCAACGGGCAAAAGCCAATGCTTTGCATGGCGGAACAGAATAAGGGGGAGGGAGAAGCAATGAGGGGAGAGAAGCAATGCAAGATCCTTTGATGATGCTAGGCCCGCATCAGTTTTATGTCGATTGGCTGAATTTCCAATCTTTTGAAGAAGAGTTCTCCGCCTCATGGGTGTCTATGGAGCGTTTTGGTAAAGCCCCCAGCTTGCAATTTACCGGCTATGGCAATGATGCCAAAACCATCCATGGCGTGTGGTTTCCAGTGCCCAGTTGGCTTGGTGGCAAAACAGCTTTGCAGCCAATTGTACAATTTGCCGGTCACTCGCAAACCAGCCCTGTGACAACGCAGGCAACGGACAAAAACAAGCAGAGCGCATCCGTTTATCACCATCAAAATGTCACGGTGCATGTCAATGGGGCGCGTGATCCTCTTGCTACCGGCCGTGCGGTAAGTCATGCCCTCCAACGGGCAAAAGCCAATGCCTTGCATGGCGGCACAGAATAAGGGGGAGGGAGAAGCAATGAGGGGAGAGAAGCAATGCAAGATCCTTTGATGATGCTAGGCCCGCATCAATTTTATGTCGATTGGCTGAATTTCCAATCCTTTGAAGAAGAGTTTTCCGCCTCATGGGTGTCTATGGAGCGTTTTGGCAAAGCCCCCAGCTTGCAATTTACCGGCTATGGCAATGATGCCAAAACCATCCATGGCGTATGGTTTCCAGAAGAGTTTGGTGATTGTATAGCCATTGATGCACTCACTATGACCATACGAGCAGCAAAACCGGTACAGATGCTTCGTTGGGTCAATGATATAAGCTATAGTGCCATATTCCATGGTCCCGTGGTGATCACCTCGATCACCAAAGACCACGATTATATCAGTCGCTCTGGTCAATCGCAGCGTATCCGTTATTCCATCAGTCTGTTGCCCTTTTTTGATGGGGGCAAACCGCAAGGATATTTCCAAGAGGGACGACAGCTATGAAGCTACCAGTAAAGCACATTGTTGTAGAGTTAGAAGATCTCAGTCTCGATCTGATTTGCTTTCAACATGCCATGGCGGTGTTAGGAGACCGTCAACAGGCTGGATTCTTAGAGGGCTATTTAGAAGCCACCTTGAGAGCCAATTCAGGGATTGCCCAATATGGTGCTGTTTTGCCACGGGGTTTAGAGATCACTTTGCCTGAATTTGTCTTTGTTCCTCCTCAAAGCAGAGTGAAGCGGTTATGGGATTAAGGCGGAGCACTCCTTTTATTGAGGTTAAGGTTGGAGAAAAAACCGTCCATGAGGTTTTCTACCAGCGTCTTCTTAGCGCCACCATTACCGATCATGCCGGCAATGAAGCCGATCGCTTTGAAGCGGAGTTTGATGATAGGGACAATGATTTAGAGGTTCCACAAAAGAACAGCACTCTGCAGGTGAAGTTTGGTTATCAGGACAGCATCAGTGCTGTTATGGGGCGTTTTGTTGTCGAATCGGTTGTCAGTATCGGGGGCAGTGATGGAGAGATTTTACGCCTTTGCGGCAAAAGCGCTTCGATGCGTGGCGAACTCAAAGAACAGACAAGTGAGCATTTTGACAATCAAACCATTGGTGAGATTGTCGAAAGCTTAGCCAAGCGTCATGGTTATCAAGCCAAAGTCGACCAAGAGTTTTATAGCAAAACCTTGCCTTATGTGGTGTGCACCAATCAGTCGACAATTGATTTTTTAACCCGCCTTGCGGAGCGTATGCAGGCACGTTTTTTTATCAAAGACAATAAGTTTTTATTTTTAAGCGGCAACAATTTACCGGCAATCACTCTTGCCAAGCATGATTGTTCCAGTTGGGAATTTACCCTCGAGCCACGCACCCAATATGGCAGCGTTGAATCAACCTATTTTGATCGCTCGCAAGGAAAACAGCTGTCTGTCAAATATCAAACGAATCTCCAAGGCCCCACACGGCGTTTGCGTGGTTGCTATCCTTGCAGAGAGGAAGCTTTGGCTGCTGCCGCATCAGAATCGGACCGGCTTTGTCGTGGTATGGGCAGTGGTTCTTTGGCTTTAGAGGGGCGTCCAGAAATCATGGCCGATCAACCTCTCATTTTGCAAGGGTTCCGCGAGCAAATCAATGGAGCATGGAAAGCCGCAACCGTCACCCACCGCTATGAGAAACAAAGCGGCTATACCACAGAAATCACCTTAGAGGCACCAGAAAAGGGAAACAGCCATGGGAAAAGTCAACCTCGTAGAATGCCGTGCACAAGAAAATCAAAAAGTAAAGTTTACCCTTTGATCGGTGATGCGCATGTGAATCAAAGTGGAAACATTGCACTTTGGTTTGCTGATGAGAAATAGGGTCAAGTTGACCGAATTATTTGTTATCATGCAATAGGTGCAAGTTGCCCCAATTGCTCAAGGAAGCGATAATGCATTTTTAAATCACAATATATAAAGTGTGAAGGGGATAAAAAATCAAAGGGTCAACTTGACCTTTTGATTGATGATGATAGGCATTTGAAGAAATTGGTGTAGGTTGTACCAAGTGCGTGAAGATGAGCAATAGGGTAATGTTTACCCAATTCCTTACACCAACAATAGTGCAAACATTGCACAATTGCATGCTAAAGAGCAATAGGGTCAAGTTGCCCCAATTGCTCAAATGCTTTTTCTCTTTTTAGTAATATGCTTGGGATAGGAAGAAACGATTATTCAATTCCCCTAAAAGAGGCAATAAATGACCTTTGAAAGGCCTTTGAAGACCCTTTGAGAGCCCTTTGAAAAAATGAAAATCCTTTGAAAATGAGGTTATTTTTACAAAATATGATGCAAATGATACAAAATTTGTTGGTCTCTGCATGCATATTTTATAGATTTTAGATGTCAAATAATGGGGTTATTGGAAGAGATGAATCATCTCAAATTGTGATTCTGGGTAGAGAAAAATAAGACTCATGAAAGAGGCTCTAAACACCTCTTAAAACTTCTTTGAGAATCGTCTAAAAAGACCTTTGAAAAAAATGAATTGCTGCAAAACCTAGTGGTCAAATTGTGCAAAACCTAGTGGCAAGCTACATTTCGAATAAGAGAATGGTAGCGGAGGAGGGATTTGAACCCCCGACACAAGGATTATGATTCCTCTGCTCTAACCTACTGAGCTACTCCGCCAAAACTAATAAATACAATTGTAAATTCTCCCATCTCTTGCGGATATAAGAGGTAGAATAGTAAGATGTCAAGCATCGTTTTTAAGCTTTTTACTTGTCATTCTATTTTATCCCCGATATGGAGTGAGTGGTAATATCTTTTTTTATATAAATGAGCAGGTAAGGTATAAAGATGTTGGCACGTGTAGCGGTTTTAGGATGTGGTCATTGGGGTGAAAATCATATACGAACACTCCACGGACTTGGCGCTTTAGTAGCGGTTTCTGATATGAATATTGAGCGTGCTGCAAGTTTTGCAAATATGTATGGCGTGGACCTTGTTGCACCTGGAGATCTTTTTACTCATGAAGATATTGATGCACTGGTATTGGCGTTACCGCCACAATTTCATACGGAAAATGCGTTGTGTGCTCTTAAGAATGATAAGGATGTGTTGGTTGAAAAACCAATTGCTTTAAACGTAGCAGATGCTGAGCATCAAGTTCAGCTTGCTGGTGAATACGGACGAGTTTTTATGGTGGGGCATATTTTGCGATTTCATCCGGCTTTTGAAAAAATGTGTGAATTGGTAGAAGAGGGAGAGCTGGGTGAGATACGCTATATCTACTCTCATCGATTAGGTTTTGGAAAATTTCATACACAGAGCGATGCTTTATGGGATCTTGCGCCTCATGATCTTTCAATGATTTTGGCTTTGACAGGATGTGAACCTTCTGAGGTTCGTGGTGAGGGGGCTTCTGTCATTAACCAGCTTTCTGATTTTGCTCATGTTCATATGATTTTTCCAAATGGTATACGGAGTCACTTGTTTACTTCACGTTTTAGCCCTTATCGTGAAAGGCGTTTAACTGTTGTGGGTACAAAGGCGATGCTGGTTTTTGATGATATGAAACCATGGAACCGTAAATTGGCATTGCAGCGTTTTGCTGTTTGGAAGCAGAATAAAGAATGGGCTTTTAACACGGATGCGTTGAATTATATTGATGTTTGTGAAAATTTGCCGCTTACTTGTGAATTGCAACACTTTCTTCATTGTATTGAGACGCGTCAATTGCCTCGCACAAATGGTGATGATGCTCTTGCTGTTTTACGCATTTTAACGGCTGCTAGTGTCAGTCATTCTTAAATAAAAGAGATCAGTAGTATTTTTGCATTGTTATGTTATCAATGGAGTTAATATGCAATTTATCGACCTTAGGGCGCAGCGTGCGCGTATTGAAGACAAAATTAATTCTACAATTGCACATGTAGTTGCCAGTGGTCAGTATATTTTGGGGCCAAAAGTAACAGAGTTTGAAGAGCGGTTGGCAGAGTATCTTGGCGTTAAACATGTGATTGCTTGCGCCAATGGCACTGATGCCTTGAAAATGCCTCTTATGGCCCGAAATATTGGTCCAGGTGATGCTGTTTTTTGTCCTAGCTTTACATTTTGTGCAACTGCTGAAGTTGTCGCTTTAGTTGGAGCCGAGCCTGTTTTTGTTGACGTCCTTCCTGATACATTTAATATTGATGTTGAGAAACTTCGTGAAGCAATAGAAATGATTAAAAAAGAGGGACGTCTAAAACCAAAGGCAATTATTGCTGTTGATTTGTTTGGTCTTCCTGCTGATTATATAGAAATTGCTAAAATAGCTGTACAGGAAAATCTTTTTGTTATTGAAGATGCTGCTCAATCTATGGGGGGAAAAAGCGGTAATATTATGTGTGGGGCTTTTGGTAATGTTGCTGCCACAAGTTTTTATCCCGCAAAACCTTTGGGGTGTTATGGCGATGGAGGCGCTATGATGACCAATGATGATAATTTGGCAGCACTTTTACGGTCTATTTTGTTTCATGGTAAAGGTGAAACCCAATATGATAATGTGCGTATCGGTATGAATTCACGTTTAGATACTCTTCAGGCTGCGATTTTGCTAGAAAAGCTTGTGATCTTTGAAGATGAGATGGAAAAGCGCGTGGCAATTGCTCGACGTTATTCCGATGGTTTAAGAGATGTTGTCACAGTTCCAGACGTGGAAGATAATGTGCGTTGTGCTTATGCACAATACACTATTAAGGGAGAAGAGCGTGATAAATTAAAGGAATATTTACAAAAGAAATCGATTCCGACAATGGTTTATTACACGACTCCATTGCATCAACAGCGAGCTTATAAACACTTTCCTTATGTAAAAAATTCTCTTTCTGTTTCTGAGTCTTTGGGAAATTGTGTTTTAAGTTTACCAATGTATCCTTATTTAACGACAACGGATCAAGATATGATTATCCAGCAAATCAGGGATTTTTATCATTCTTAAGGGAATGATTTTATTCTTAAAACTGTTTAATAGAGAGTTTCATTTTTAATTCTCTTCTTGGAAAAGACTTTTGATTTGTCATTTCAAAATAATGTCAACATTAGATTTTCTGTTAAGACAGAACAGCTTACTTTGCAAAGATGTCTTTTTAAATAATGCAGATTACGCATTGCCTCACGCTTTTGTTTGTCATGTTCTTTAATGGAGGCACGGCCCTCATGCAAAACAGAACGCCCCTCATGCAAAACAGAACGCCATTGGGTTGCCAATTCACGTGCTTGCTTTAAGACATTTCTTAAAGCACCAAAGCCCATTTCATGATGGTGTCCGTGAATGGTATAGCGATAAAGCCATTGAGCACAACCATCTTTACGCTTATGAAGGTACAAGCTGGCGCCATCATACTCTTTGTTAGCCCCCAATGTTGCGACAACCCTTGGTATTGAGACGATTCATAAGAAGCATTTTACCTCCTTTTTTAGAGTTTTTTTGCCTACACGATAGCCCCACTTATGATGTACAAATAAATGATTATGATTGATTGAACATAAAAGAACTTAAGATGAGAGAATCTTACAATATTCGGAGGCTAACCCAACACGTAAAACGATTAATTATCATTATAAACAATGCATTATCTAACATTATAAACAATGCATTATCTAACATTTTTACAGTTTAATAATGAGAATATCAGCATATTGACTTCAGTTATTTTTAAGGAAATTTATGTAAGGGGTGTTTTTTTGCTGGAGGTTATCTTTTCGCGAATACGTGATGCTAGATTGTTTTTGCTTTTAGAATTTTGGATCAATATGTTGATTGGGGACGCTTTACCCTCTTGTAATGCTATTTGAGCTGCTAATATTGCTGCTAATTCCTTTGTTTCTTCACGCAATTCATCCAAGAGTTGGCTGTTTGTTGTGGTGTCAAGCGTATTGGTTTGAATTTTTTGTAAAAGTTGCTGATAATGTACGATTTTTTCACGCATAGTTTGGATGTCCATGATGAAAGTGTTTGATGCGACAACATTTTGTTCGGTTGCGAGTGTTTCTTGTGGGGAGGAGGATATGTCTTGCGTGGGAAGACATAATTGATAAAACTGTTCGGTTATTTGGCTAAGTTGTATTTTCTGTTGAGCATATTTTTTTTGCAAAGAGTCGTATTTTTGCTCATTCCGGGTCCGTTCTACAGCATGTTTTGCACAAAGAAAATCATAGTTTGCTTGTATTTCAATGTGCGATAATGGAATTTGTACAGTAGCATATTTATGCGCAAAGTGAATGACTTTGCGCCAAATAAGAGGAGAAAAAAGCACGAGTAACCACGAAGTGCAAGCAACTCCAAAAATAAAAAAGAGAAACGATTGGATAAGCATAAATCCTCTTTTCAATAAGGGTTTGTTTTAAAATGGGTTCCATGTTGGTTTCGGTGTTAATTTTAAATATCCTACATTGATGCCAAGACGTGCACCAATTCCTGTTCGTATCGGAACTAACAAAACATTGTGGCGTTTGAGGACATGAAAACCAACACCTCCAATTAAATAGGCCGAACCAGAAAGACCACCATAGCGTCCCCATAAATTATTTATATGATTGAGATCATAAACTAAGATCATTAAACGAGAACCTTGTCCACCAAAATCCCATCCCACAGAGGGGCCTTGCCAAAAAACTTTGTGCTGACCATAGTTTTTGCTAAAAAGTGTTCCTTCGCCATAGGTTAATCCAGCAAAAAAAGCACCAGAAGCTTCTTCCCCTAAAATATAAGCATTTGGATAACCATATTGTGAAAAAATGTTTTGAATGGCTATTGCTATACTGCTAGCCGTTTTTCCAAAAAAACTATGACCAGAATCAATAATTTCTTGCAATGAATAATGAGGTTCGTTTTGTTCTATTGATTGAAGTTGAGCATTTGCACTATTAATGATGACGAATAAAAGGAAGATGATAGATACAATCTTTTTGTACCAGCGTGTTAGAAGAGAGAGAGACATAAAATTTTTCCTTTTATTGGTTACAAACAAAAAGATAATATTAGTATTTTCATTCTATTCAAATAAAAAATAAGATATGAGATTATTTAAACTATTGAATCTTTTTTAAAAAATTCTTTAGCATGATTTTTAAAATTCTATCTATGCATTGGATGTTAAGAATTTTTCTTTAAAATGAAGTTGATTTTTAAATTCTTGGAGTTCTCAAAATTATGACGTTAGCTGTTTCTTTGAAGCCTGCCGATCTTGCTGCTTTGCTTTGTAGCCGTATTTGCCATGATTTGGTTTCACCTGTTGGTGCTATTCAAAATGCGATGGAACTTTACGATGAAGGGGGGGCTGAAGAAGATGCTTTGCAATTGGTGCGTTGGTCCGTTGCCAGTGCTTGCGCACGTCTACAATTTGCGCGATTGGCTTTTGGTTTTTCAGGAGCAAATGGGGAAAAAATAGAAACACGTTCTGCTGAGCAGGTTGCGCAACAATATATGAAGGAAGAAAAAGCAATTTTAAATTGGCAAGCTCCTTCTTGGCTTTTACCAAAAAATGAAGTTAAACTTTTGCTTAATTTGTTATTGATTGCAAATGCAACAGCTTCTCGTGGAGGAGAAATCATTGTTATGATTTTACAGGACGAAAAAAAACGCTCTTTTCGCTTTAAAATTTCCGGTAAATCTCTACGTATTCCTCCTCATTTTATGGCATTTTATAAGAGAGAAACTCAAGAAAAAGATATCGATGCTCATGCTATCCAATTTTATTATACAGTGTTGCTTGCTGAGATGACAGATATGCAAATTAATATTGATGAAACTGAAAATTGTATTATTTTGGATACTGTAAAAAGCTTTGAATAAAATAAGATAGAGACGTTTAAGTTATGTCAAAAAAAGAAAGTTTAGATGTATTTGTAAGCAATCGGGTTACACCCGTAAAGAGGGATATTTGTTTTTCTGAGCTTTAAGCGTTCTTATATATAAGAGATTTTTTCATATACAAACCTTTTATTGCAACAGAGAAAAAATCTCGGCCCGCTACATTCCGAGATTTTACAATGTGCATTTTTACTGCTTAAGCGGTTTTACGTACGTTTTCTTCAACTGGATCACGTAAAACGTAACCACGTCCCCAAACTGTATCAATGTAGTTTACATGAGAAGAGATTGCTTCTAATTTCTTCCGGAGTTTACAGATAAACACGTCGATAATTTTAAGTTCTGGTTCATCCATTCCACCATAGAGATGATTAAGAAACATTTCCTTGGTGAGTGTCGTGCCTTTGCGTAGAGAGAGAAGCTCTAGCATCTGATATTCTTTACCAGTTAAATGAACGGGATGCCCCGCAACTTCGACTGTTTTTGCATCAAGGTTGACGGTGAGATCGCCTGTAACGATCACCGATTGTGCATGCCCCTTAGAGCGACGAACAACCGCATGAATACGTGCAATAAGCTCATCCTTATGGAAGGGCTTCGTCATATAATCATCCGCACCAAAGCCAAAGCCACGGACCTTATCTTCAATGGCATTCATACCAGAAAGAATGAGAACAGGAGTCTTTATCTTTGCTAATCGTAGAGTCCGCAAAACATCATATCCGGACATATCAGGAAGATTTAAATCAAGCAAAATGATATCATAATCATAAAGCTTCCCTAAATCGACACCTTCTTCACCGAGATCGGTGATATAGACATTAAAGTTTGCCGACTTTAACATTAACTCAATGCTTTGAGTCATCGCTTTATCATCTTCAATTAATAAAACGCGCATTTTAGATCCCTCACTTTGCCCCTCCGAATCAAAAGGAGCACTTTTGTTTTAACAGCTGGTAAACGGCTGTTATAAAAACAATTCATGAAATCAAACACTTAAAATAAAAGTGTCTATGAATATTTCAGCGGTACGCGTAACAATCACCACTGCGTCTCCCACTATCTATGATAGTGGTTAACAAAATATTTTTATTTTTGAAAGAGGTTATAAAATTATTTGAGAAAAATCACATATTTTTAACAAATCAAAAAAGAAAAAGTTTGTTCCTCTTCCTTACTTTAATTTTAAAAAACACCTTATAGAAGATTCTTTTAAAGTAGTTTTTACAATTTCAGTGTTTATTTACCGAGCTTTAAATCTCTTCATTCTATAGTTCTATAGTTTAGAGGAAAAGTAAAGAAAGAGTTATATCTCTTTAAAATAAGCGATGTGCAAGGACGCTTAGAGAAGATGAGCGATAGAATTGTAAATGAAAAATGGCTGTTTTCGTTAGAAAGGGTATAACTGAGGGGATCTGTAAAAGTATGAATGGAAGTTTTGAGTTGGCGTAATCGAGGAGTAGTAAGCATGAAGCCACGGAAAAGTATAATGCAATTGAGGATGTTTCAGGCGCGTGAAAAACGTCGTGAAATTGCACAGCTTGATATGATGATCGCAGAATTTGAGCGAATGGTGTTAGAACTGGAAGCGCAAATTATTAACGAAGAACGTAGATCTGGAAACAATGATGTTCACCATTTTGCTTATTCTGCCTTTGCTCGTGCTGCGCGGCAAAGGCGTGATAATCTTATAAATTCGATTCGTGATCTGCAGACTCAAAAAACAAATGCTGAAATGACTCTCCATGAAGTTAATACGGAGCTACAACACGCACAGCTTCTTGAGAAACGGGAAAAGAAGAGCGCAGTAGATGACGAGGGTCTTTTCATTCATTCTAACTCAATGACGGGATGATAAAGGCTATAGTTTGACAAAGAAAGCCTTTGAGAAAGTTGTATGCTAGCAATACATTGATTTATAATGATAATTCATCTTTTGCATGTTGAATGAGATCCCCGAATATTGTAAGATTCTCTCATCTTAAGTCCTTTTATCTTGAATCAATCATAATCATTTATGCACGTCATAAGCGGGATTCGTGTGGGTAAAAACTTTAAAAAAAGAAGTAAAAATGCCTCTTAATGAATCGTCTCAATACTAAGAGCCATTGCGATATTGGGGGCTGGCAAAGAGTATTGATGGGGCCGACTTGTCCCTTCATAAGTGTAAAGATGGTGGTGTTAGAGGCTTTGAAACACATAAAACAGCCAAACTTGATAAAAGTTTGGCTGTTTTATGGAGGGTCGTTATTACCCAATCATTACCAAGAACAATTAATGCCTGTAATGTTGGATTCTGGTCGTTCGTAATCCAGCTAAACCGTGTTCATCAATCAAACTTTGCCATGAAAGAAATTCTTCTACGGTTAAAGTGTAGCGTTGACACGCCTCATCAAGACTTAACAATCCACCTCTAACCGCCGCAACAACTTCCGCTTTGCGACGGATTACCCAGCGCCGTGTCGTTTTTGGCGGTAGATCAGCGATTGTAAGTGGACTTCCATCTGGCCCAATAACATATTTCATTTGTGTTTTTATCAAATTGGTCATCGTATCCTCTAACTCTAGTCAAGGACTTGATTCTTTTTTAAAGCATGAAATTTAAAAAAGAGCTAAACACGTTGAAAGAAAAAATTAACAAAGTAAGTTACTATGTAAAAATAACGTGCAAAGTGAAATGCGGAAAAGCGCTTTTTATAGTGTTTTTATCGGTGTTTTTTTTAAGAGTAAAAAGGATTTTCATTGTGCCTTATTTCCATCACTCTTTTTTGTTTGCAGTTGCTGTAAAGAAAATCATGCTATTGGTTGTGGAAAGAATAAAAAAACAATATAAAGAGACAATAGATAGCGTGTGTAACGCCATTAATCAATCGATGACTATTATTAGAGAATAAGTACATGTTTTTGAACAGTCTTGATTTGCCAGGACCACCTGATAATTCTCGTATTGTTGTTGCAATGTCGGGGGGTGTTGATTCATCAGTTGTTGCGGGTCTCTTAAAAAGGGAAGGGTATGATGTCATTGGGATTACCTTGCAGCTTTATGATCATGGTGCCGCAACACATCGAGTAGGGTCGTGTTGTGCTGGACAAGATATTGAAGATGCTCGCCGTGTAGCAGAAACTTTGGGGATACCTTATTATGTTCTTGATTATGAAAAACGGTTTCGCGAAGCAGTGATTGATCCTTTTGCAGAAAGTTATGCGCATGGAGAGACCCCTGTGCCGTGTGTCGCGTGCAATCAAACTGTCAAGTTCGCTGATTTATTAGCAACTGCACGTGAATTAGGTGCGGATGCTTTGGCGACGGGTCATTATATTCGTTCTCGTCCCCATGGTGCGCATCGGGCACTTTTTCGTCCGCTCGATAACGATCGTGATCAGAGTTATTTTCTTTTCGCAACGACGCAAGAGCAGATTGATTATTTACGCTTTCCACTTGGAAACCTTCCAAAAGCACGTGTTCGTGAAATAGCAGCAGAAATGGGCTTTGTTATTGCGAATAAGCATGACAGTCAGGATATTTGTTTTGTTCCGCAAGGAAAATATTCTGATGTTATTACAAAATTGCGACCAGAAGCAGCAAATCCTGGAGTTATTATGCATATCGATGGACAGATCTTGGGCAAACATTCGGGAATTGTTCATTATACTGTTGGTCAACGTCGTGGTATTGGTGTTGCAACGGGTGAAGCGCTTTATGTGGTTTATCTTGATGTGGAAAATGCGCGTGTTATTGTTGGGCCGCGTGAAATGTTGGAAACACGTAAACTCTTTTTGCGTGATGTCAATTGGTTAGGTGATGAGCCGTTGGATCATTTTCCTCCTGATGGTATTGAGATGGCTGTAAAAGTTCGTTCAACTCGCCCCCCTCATCTGGCGCGTTTGCATTATCACGAAGGTGTTTTTTCTGTTGATTTGTTGGAACGTGAAAATGCTGTGGCACCAGGGCAGGCTTGTGTTTTTTACGATGGAAATGATCATGAAGCACGTATTCTTGGTGGTGGATTCGTAACACATTCACAACGTGCTGCTGATACTGAAGGGATGTTAAAACGTGTTTTGTGCAATTTGGAAACAAATACAGATGTTTCTTCTGAACTTAAAACAACCGTTTCTTATAAATGATAATGATCTGCTTATGGGCATTGTTTTATAACTTAAAATATTATTCCTTTTAGCAAAGTTTATCAAAATCGCTAAAATGGGCGAGTGCAATGCCTGTTGCAGTGGAAACATTGAGACTGTCAAAGCCCTGAGCCATGAGAATACGTAAGGTTTCTGATCTTTGTAGTATATCGGTTGGCAGGCCATCACCTTCTGTTCCTAAAATAAGCGCTGTTCTTTTTGTTGTTTTTGCTTGCTTGAGTGTTGTACATCGGACAGAGGGGGAAAAAGTGCATAAGTATGAAAATTTGCACCATGGAGCGTTTCTAGAATACTACTATTATCAGCTTCTTGTGTATAGGGGGACTTTTAGAGCAGCGCTAACAGAAACTCTGATGGATTTGCGGTAAAGTGGATCGCATGAGGTTTTGTCGATAATAATGCTATTACTAGCAAAGGCAGCAGCGTTGCGAAAAATAGCCCCTATATTATCATGGTTAGAAATACCGCATAAAACGAGAATCAAAGCTTCTCCTGGTAAATCTTGTAAAAATTGTTGTAGTGATGGTAGTGTTTTGCGTTTACTGACACCGAGTATACCACGATGAACATGGAAACCGACAATATTGTTCATAATTTTTTGCGGAACGCAATAAATGGAACATGCTGGTTGTGTCTTCTCTAAAAGAGGCATAAGTCCAGGAAGACGTTCTGTTACTATGAGCAATGAGAGAGCAAAAAAATCTTTCGAATAGAGCAATGCCGATAATATTACTTTGCCTTCAGCAATAAATTTATGTTGTTGTCCTACAAGATTTCTTTCACGAATGTTATAATAATCGCTCAGACGTGTATCATCCGTTTGGTAGATTGGTGTAATATTCAAATGCATAAAGGGGGTCTTCGTACTCTTTTTACTAAATTACGAGATGTTAAGTGTTTACTTGATTTTGATAAGAGAGGCAAAAAAATTCATTATTTTAAAACCTATGGTAGAATTTTGGTTGACATGTTGCAACTATAGGTATAAAGTACAAATATCGAATGCAAAACAATCTATGTTGTTTTCGTATCGGTTGTAGAGTTTTAGGTCCCCGCTATTTCCTAAGCTCTACACACCCTTAATTTGTAAGGGAAAAGAATCTGGGTCCCCAATGCCCAGATTCTTTTTTTGTGGGGATCATCGTGTTTTTTCTTTGTTTTTGAAGATGCGTGTTGTTTTAGCAGGCATATTTTTTGATACCGTTACGGTATGGGTTGCAAGGAGAATGATCCGTGTTTTTCTAGCTGTGCGCGTTTATGCTGGTATATCGATTGGTTTAATGTGCATAAAAGATTGAATTATGGTATGAAAATATGATCTCTTTGAAAAAAATAACAGGTATTCTCTCAGTTATAAGGACGGAGCATCTATAGGGATGTAGCATCATTATGCGTTTCAAAAAATATGGATGATCAGGGATATGCACTTTATTTCCTTGAGGATTTATTTTTCTTGTTTGTGCCGTATCGGCATTATTTTATTTGTCAATGTCTATCCTATAGCTGGACAGTTGTTGTAATAACAATGATGGATTGTGCTGGTTGTTCGATATATTGTGGTGTTTCTATGACATTGAAGAAATATTGGCGGGATTTCAAAAATATCATAGGATATATGGGTGAGAGGGATATATGGGTGAGAGTATTTTTCCTTATTGCGTTAAGACAAGGGTCTAGATATGGCTGTAAAAATCAATATACAAAGCTTAACTTTATACTCTATTTTTGTTGCTTGTATTGTTTTTGCTTTGAAGTATTGGGCATATTATATTACTAATTCGGTTGCACTTTATTCAGATGCATTGGAATCGATTGTTAATATACTTGCCGCATTGGCTGCGTGGTGGGCTGTTAAAGTCAGTATGAAGCCGGCGGATCATGATCATCCTTTTGGACATCATAAAGCGGAATATTTTTCTGCGATTCTTGAAGGAATCCTGATCATTATTGCGGCAATGATTATTTTAAGAGAAGCATGGATCGCTCTTTCGACCGTTAAATTGTTGCAAAAACCTGGAATATGGATCGTTATGCATCTTAGCGCAAGTGTCATAAATTCCCTGTGGGGATTTGTGCTGATTCGGCAGGGAAAAATCCACCGTTCACCAGCTCTTAAAGCCGATGGGGTGCATTTTATAACGGATGTTTTTACCTCTTTTGCCATTTTAGTTGGTTTGATTGCTGGATTTATAGGGGGATGGGAGATCTTGGATCCGATTTTAGCAATCATTGTTGCCATTAATATTCTTTTTCAGGGCTGGAAGGTGATTAATAGTGCCGTTCAAGGGCTTATGGATGTTGGAGTTGAATTGAATGAAACGATGCGGATTCGTGAGCTTATTTCTGCAAATGCGCAGGGTGCACTTGAAGTTCATGATTTGCTTACGCGTGTTGCTGGTAGGGTGACTTTTATAGAATTTCATTTGGTTGTACCTGCCGTAATGTCGGTTGGAGAAGCACATCAGATTTGCGATAAAATTGAAGCTGTTCTGCAAAAAGAATTTGATAATGTGCGCATTTCTATTCATGTTGAGCCGGAAGAGGAGGCGAAGTTGCCTCTCGGTACAACGGTTGTTCCTTTTATATAAAAATTTTTCTCAATTATTTGATATTGTAAAATATTGTATTTTTTGATGATATAAAGTACCCTCATCCTATAAAATACAGTGATCGTTTACATCTGATCTCAGTTTCATTGCATCAATTAAGCATAGAAAAATAAAGTTCAACGGAATATTTTTTATCCGGACTTTTTCAGTGAGTTTGTGATATGAATCACAACACTGATCGAGGGGGGGAAATAATCCCAAGAGAAATGGGATTTCTTATGAGATTAGTGGTTAAGATTTGTTTTCCTTAGAATAAGGAGAAAACAAAGCTATTATTTAAAGGGGTATGAAGTAAAGAGATTTTTGTTTTTTGCTGTTTTTGCAGTTTTGAGGTTGTTGTTAGCACGTGTTTAAAGATTAATTGTTTCTGTACAGGCAATTTCATTGTTTTGATTGATAAGGCTATAACGTTGCAATTGGCAGCGCCATCGATGGTGAAAGCTTTCAATAGCAAATAAATTGAAGCCTGCCGGTGGTTTTTTATCATCAAAAGCTTGCGATGCAGAAGAAACACCAACAATAGGAATTGATCCCATTGTTCCTGTAATAGTGTGCAATGTGGGGAGATGGGTATGGCCGTGAAGAACGAGTTCACAACCATGGTGTTTGATAACGTCTAGAAAACGATTGATGCCCCATAGTTTTTTATGCCAAGCGGTTGCATGGTGAAAGGGGGGATGATGTATCATGACAACACGAAAAAGATTGCGTGTCGCAGCCTCATTTAAAAGTTTTGATAAAGCTTGCGCTTGTCTTTTGCCAAAATAACCAAAAGCTTGAAAAGGTGGTGTCGCAATAGCTGAGGAAGTTCCTATAATGGCAACATTCTTGCGAATGCGCATATAAGGAAAGGGCAGGGCAGGATTTTGAGGGAAATCACCTGTAATCCAAGGTTGAAAGAGAGTACAGGCTTTTTGGAATGCACCACGAACGTAGGCGTCATGATTGCCAAATGTTAAAGAAATGTCTTGAGGTTGTCCTTGGTTAAGCAACCAAGTGTGTGCTTGTTCAAATTCTTTATCGAGAGCAAGATTAACAAGATCACCAGAAATGACAAGATGGTCTGGATTTGTTTTTTTAAAGGCTTCCATTAAAGTTTCTAAAACATTGGTTTCCATTTTGTGTTTGCGTTTTTTTTGCCAATTAAGATAGCCAGTAAGACGCTTTCCACACAGTTCAAATAAAGAAGGTTGTGGTAGGGGGGAAAGATGCACATCCGATATATGAGCGAGATAAAACATAGGCGTTAGCATAGCGCGGAAAACGATTTAGGCAATACAAAAGAGTATAAGAGTTGCCATTATAAGAACTTCCTCAGCTATTGCGTGTCCATTTTTTTGAGGCAAGAGAGGATTATAAAATAAAAAAAAACGATTTGCCGAAAAGGTAAGAAAAGTTTTTGGAAATTGATACTTATTGGTTTTGAATAAAACAAGACAGCATACCCCATCATATTATTCTTTATTTTATTGGGGAGTAATGTTGCGTAGCGTGTGCTGTCTTGTAAAATTGTCATATAATCTTTGGTTTTTTTAACGTCCTTCACGATACCACAGACTGTTCAATAGTAAAAGGCATGCAAACAGTGCAAAGAGACCAGAAAAGACCGGAAAATAGAAAGAATTCATTAAACGGGTTTCTGTTGCTTCTTTTAAAACAATTGAAGGGGCACGAGAAGGTGCGCGGTCTTTTTGCGATTGAATCAGTTTTAATGGAGGAAGATGAAGACCTTGTTTTTCGTTGTCATATAAACGTACGGTATAACCTCCAGTGTGTTGACTGATGGGAGCTAGTTTTTCTTTCGTTGAAATTAAGTCAAACCGTTCCAGATTATCAAGCATTCCTACAGCAGAAAAGGCTGTTAAATTATCGTTTTTTATCGTAAAAATTCCTGTTTCATTGGTATCAATCGCGGCTGTAAAGACACCTTCTTGCTCTTTTGTAAGGGTGATATTTTCTCTTTTTCCAGAAGGAAAAGTTATTTCCGCTGGCTCTGGATGATCTTTGAGTGTTTGGCGACGAACGGTTAAACGATAATGATTGCTAGTAGCGCTTAACTTTTCCTCTTCAAGTTCAGGTTCTTTCATAAGCCAATGGGCAATGCGGCGATAAAGAGCAGCATAAGGACCTCCACCCTCAAAACCTCTTGCCCAAAGCCAACTTTCATCGGAAAGCAGCATACCCACACGTCCTTTGCCAACATGGGAAAGAAGCAAAAGCGGTTGATCATCAGCACCTTTCATGAGAACCTTGCCTTTGTGCATATTTTGAATGGCAATTTGTCGTAACCAGCGTCCCCATTGAGAGGCTGGAGTGGTGGAGGTTGCAAGATCTCTGGTTACAGGATGACGTTCACCTTGTTTGGTTAATGTGGGGCGAAAAGGTTTTTGAAGGATAATGCCATTGGGTAATGCTGGAAGAACGCTTATTAAAGGTGTCTTTGCAAGCGAATTTTCTTTAGTAAATTCAGGTCCTGTTACGATCAGCAACGCACCGCCCTTTTGTACATACTGCGCGATATAATCATAATAGATTAATGGCAGAACAGCAGAATGTTGATAGCCATCAAGAATGACGAGATCAAAATTATCAATTTCTTCAACAAAAAGTCTTTTTGTAGGGAAAACCACAAGTGATAATTGGCTTGATGGTGTATTATCCGCTTTGTTGGGAGGACGCAAAATAGTAAAATGAACAAGATCTATATTAGAGTCACCTTTCAGAAGATCGCGCCATGTCCGTTCCCCATTGTAAGGTGCACCTGAAATAAGAAGGACATGCAAACTTTCTCTAATGCCTTCAATAATAGCCATAGAACGGTTGTTTTCAAAGCTTAATTCGCCTTTATGTATATTGGTGGAGACTTGAATAATATTTTTTTCAGCGTGCGGAAGGGTGATTTCAGTTTGAAAAATGATACCAGGGGTTACAGAATATTGACCAACTTCTTGTCCATTGATGCTTACAATAATATTTGCTTTCTTAGGGAGAGTGTCTTGGCTGTGTCCTTTATCTTCTACTAGGATAGAAAGCATCTGTGGTTTGTTAATAAGAGCAAAACGAGGGGGAGAAATAATTTTGATTTGCCGATCAAATTCATCAGATCTTCCTGTTATCAGAGCGTTGATAGGTGCTGTAGAGTGAAGATCTGCAATGGGAGGAATATCATGAACTTGTCCATCGGTGATAAAAATTGTCCCTGCATAACGAGAGGGTGGGATATCAGATGTCGCTTGTGTTAAAGCATGAAACAAATTTGTTGAGGCTGTATATTGATTATCAGCAAGTTTTCCAGCTTCGATAAAACGTGGTTCAAATTGTGGATAATTTGCCAAGGCATTGATTAATTGCGCACGTGCTTCATGACTATCATTGGTACGTGTGCCAAATGTTTGGCTTTTGCTGCGATCAATGACAATGCCTACCGTACTTTTAAGCGGTTCACGCTGCTCTTTTATAATCATTGGATTAAGCAAAGCAAGGATGAGAGATGCCAATGCCATAAGGCGCAAGAAAGATCCTTTACGTTGTGTAACAAGACCAATAATGACAAAACAAGCCGATATTCCTCCTAAGGAGAGAATCCAAGAGAGAGGCAAGAAAGGCTGAAAAGTAAAGAATGGTATCATTGCTTTCTTTCTCGCTTAAAGCGTTCTAAAAGTGCTGGAACATGAACTTGGTCAGCTTTATAGTTTCCTGTAAGGACGTAGATAACTATATTTAATCCTGCACGAAATGCCCAGAGGCGTTGCATTGGATCATTGGGAATAAGGGGGTATTTCCACATGCCTTTTTTATCGAGTGCCCAAGCCCCAGCAAAGTTATTTCCGGTAATCAGGAGAGAACTTACATTATCACCAAAGCTTTGAGAATTGTTTGCTTTTTTATTGGTTGAGGATGATTCAACCCACAAAGGTGAACCACGGTAGAGACCGGGAAAATCCGGCATAATATAAAAAGAACGCGCAATCACATGATCCGTTGAAGCGGGTTCAATAGCGGGGATATTTAATCCTTTTAAGATGGTTCGTAATCTTTGTGTCTCTGGAGTCGCCGCACCTTCAAGATTAAGGTTGGCGTTTATTTGATCGCGTGTGTCAAAGAGAATTGTGCCTCCGTGTTTCATAAAGTTATTGATTTTTTCTAGGCTCTTTGGTGTTGGTAAAGGACTATTCGCATCAATGGGCCAGTAAATCAGAGGATAGAAAGCGAGTTCATCTTTATCGAGATCAAGAGCTCTTACAGAACTTGGCGAGAGCATTGTCCGTTCTGCGATAAATTGGTTGAGTGCTTCTAGACAACTCCTGCTCGTTGTGTCAATTTCATGGTTATGTGTCACAACGTAAGCAAGGTGTGTTGCACCCGCTGCTTGTATTATCGTTTCATCGTTATTTTCTGTCCCTTGTGCATGCACAATTGCGCTATAGAGAAAAAAGGTAATGAGACTTATTACAAGGGATAAGAGAAGCAGTATATTACGCCGCCGGTTAAAAGAAAAAGCGCTTCCCCTCCATAACATAAGAAAATTGTCAAAGGCGAATAATAAGACGGCTAATCCTAACAGTGGACCAATAAAGTGTTGTTCTTTTGTATCGTAAGAGAGAGGACTTTCTTTTAAGGAGGATGATAACGATGATTGTTTCTTCAAATGTGATGAAGGGTTTAAGAGATTAAGGGCATAAAAATTATTTTTTACACCATAAAGCCCAGGAGGAGTAAGAGAGGAGGGAGAAGGTGGATTTTGGTTCTCAAGGACCAGTGAGACAACATAAGGAGGAGGTATTTGTAGTTTTCCATCAGCGGTCATTGTTCGCCAAGGCTTTTGTATTGTTGTTTTTTCTTTTATGGGTGTTGGATTTGCGTCTTTATAGGCGCTCAAGGTGATCAATTTTTGCAACATTTGCGCAAAAAAGCCAGAAAGAGGAAGATTTGACCATGTGGGATCTGGCGCAATATGAATCAGAATGAGTGTTCCTTTGCCACGTTTAGACGCTGTAATAAGGGGGGTTCCATCAGAAAGACTAAGCCATGTTTTTTCAAAAAGATCTGGGCTTGGTTCTGCTAAGATTTGGCGTGAGACAGTGACATCTTCTGGAAAAGGAAGATTAAAGAATAAGCTATTTTTTGCAAATGGCGCAAGTTTTTGTGGTTTCGTCCAAGACATAATACTCCCAAGTGAACGCTTGCCATGACGAAGCGGCACCGGAAGCAGACTATCGTAATGTTCTGCAGTACTCAGATTTTCTCCCGCAAAGCGGATGAGTGTTCCTCCTTTATTGACAAAGTCAGAGAGTTTGTTTTCAGCTTCTTTTGACATGTTGACAATGTCACCCATAATGAAAACAGAAGGATTTTGTTTGAGTAAGTGATCAAGATCGGTAGAAAGTTCGCTTCCATCGGCTGTTATAAGTTGTGTATGGCCTTGTAATGCTTTGATAATATAGTAAAATGGAGAGAGCAAAGGTTGTACCATTTCACGCGTGTTTGGTGAGAGAAGAGCAACACGACTCACCCTGTTATGGCTGTCTACTAAGAAGGTTGCCGCAGCATGGGCTTGATTGCTCATTTTTATCCAAGCAATGTCATTGCGCAGCTCAAGGGGAACATTAAAAGGTACGAGCGTTGTTGTTTCTCCCTCAGGGAAATTGGTCGTAAAACGATTGAGGAGTTGATTGTTTGCATCATAAAGGTTCAAGGTGACGGGAGTCTTGCCATGGGTTATTGAACGGATAACGCGTACGGCCATATCGCCATTGTTATTTTCTATAGCTGTTATGCCGGTTAAATCAGAAATATCAGATAAGTACCATAGAAATGTTTTGGGTTTAAGTTGTTCAATAAGAGAGAAAGTTTGATCATCTTCCTCTGTTTGTAAGCCATCACTTAAGTAAGCAATATCAAGAGGTTTCCCTTTGTTTATTTCAATCAGCTTTTTTAGGGCATGTATACGATTGACCGGCCATGGTCGGGGTTGCAAATGCATTAATTGTTGTTTGATGGTTTCTGCCGGAAGAGGACCTCTATTGGCGTTATCATTTTCGGCTGTTGCAAGAAAATAGATATTTTTTTGCTGTTTTTCTGCTTGTGCAAGGAGATTTTCAGCAATAGAAATACGTTTTTTCCATTCTCTTATAGATGCCCATCCATTATCGATAATAAGTGCTAGGGGTTGAGAGCCGGAGAGGATAATTGGTTTTTGATTCCAAATAGGTTGCGCTAAAGCGATAATAATGAGTGCTGCTATGGTTAAACGTAATAACAGTAACCACCAGGGTGTATGGTTTGCCGTTTCCTGTTGGTGCGTTGGTTTTGGAAGAAAACGCAAAGGAGGAAAGAGTTCTTTATGCGGAGATGGCGGTGTTATGCGCAACAACCACCAAATGATTGGTAAAGACAAGAGTCCTAGTAAAAGCAGGGGGGAAGCAAAACTCAAGGCAACCTCCTAGAGTGAGATGGAGAGTGCCCAATTTTGTTTGCAAGATGCAAAATGGTTTGGGTAAAAGATTGGTTTGTTTTACTCACATGGTAGGTCCATCCTTGGCGTGCGCAAAAGTTTATTAATTGTTCTCTCCTTGCTTGGTAGAGTTGGCAATAGTTTTCACGAAGATCTTCTGCTTTTCCCAAAATATGCTTTTCTTTTGTTTCGGGATCAAAAAACTCTGTATGGCCTTTGTAGGGAAAGGTTTCTTCTGCAGGATCAGCAATTTCAATTAAATGAGCGGAGACTTGTTTTGTCGATAAAAGGGTTAAATCTCGGATAATCTTTTCAGGATGATCGAGAAAATCGCTTATGATAATGGCGTGTGAAAAACGCGTAATCGTTGAAAAATTTGGAAATGGATTTTCACTTTGATAATTTTTTAAAGCGAGAGCTATGCGTTCTATGACATTGGTTGCCATTGTAGGAGGCATTAAAGTAGGGATAGCAATATGTTCGCCACTGCGTGCAAAAAGTGATGCTAATGCAAGGGTTAGAATGATGGCATAATCACTTTTAGCGATTTTGGAAAAACGCGAACAATAATGCATGGATGCACTTTGATCAGGCCATAGCCAAACTGTTTGTGTTACTTGCCATTCCTGTTCACGGAGGTAGGTATGTTCATCACGTGCTGAACGACGCCAGTCAATGCGGGTAATGGATTCCCCTTCCATATAGGGGCGAAATTGCCAAAAACTTTCTCCGCTCCCTCGTTTACGTTGCCCATGCCATCCCGTGATCAGTGTATTGGCGATTTTACGAGCTTGTAAAAGAAGATATGGCATTTTTGCTGCATCTTCCTGTAGTTTTTCCGTCAGTGATATTGGAGACTTTGGAGAAATTTTTTTGCCAATAGTCATTTCAAAGAACATCTTTTATGAGATTATTGATAATATCTTTTACGGTTATATTTTCAGCATGTGCGGAAAAATTGAGTGCCATGCGATGCTGTAAGACGGGATAAGCCAATGCTTCAACATCATCAAGGGAGGGTGCTAAACGACCATAATAAAGTGCACGAGCACGGACACAAAGTGAAAGTGCTTGTGATGCGCGAGGACCAGGCCCCCAAGCAATATAAGTATTGGCAAGAGTGTTGTCTTTATGAGGGCGGGCCAAACGGACAATCTTTAAAATGGCTTCTACAACATTTTCTGAGAGAGGCATTTTACGAACAGTCTTTTGAATTTTTTGTAATTTTTGAGTTGATAAAATCGGTTTTGCCTTTTGCTTTTTTTCTCTGGTTGTTTCTAAAATAATACGCCGTTCTGTGGTTAGATCAGGATAGTCAATATCAATTTGCATCAAAAAGCGATCCAGTTGTGCTTCAGGAAGTGGGTAGGTTCCTTCCTGTTCAAGAGGATTTTGCGTTGCAAGCACATGAAAAGGTTGTGGTAAATCATAACGGGTGCCTGCAACGGTAACATGATATTCTTGCATGGCTTGTAAAAGAGCCGATTGCGTGCGTGGAGAAGCACGGTTGATTTCATCAGCCATAAGAAGTTGGGTGAAAATGGGGCCTTGGACGTAGCGGAAAGAACGTTTGCCGCTTTTATCTAAATCCATAATTTCAGAACCGATAATGTCTGATGGCATTAAATCGGGCGTAAATTGAATGCGTTTTTCATCAAGTCCCAAGACTGTTGCTAAAGTTTCGACAAGACGCGTTTTAGCAAGTCCTGGTGCGCCAACAAGAAGGCCATGCCCGCCAGAAAAAATAGCTATTAAAGCATATTCAATTACGTGACTTTGTCCAAAAATAACTTTGTCAATTTCTTGTTGTAGAACATTCAACTCTTTGTGTGCTGCATCAATATCATCAATGATCATTTGGGCTTCATTATTGCTATTGGCTTTTTTAAGAGAATTGGATGATGGATCACGTTGACTCATATTTTTTCCTTAAGGCGTTTGTCGCAAAATCGATAATTTTCTCTGCATGGTAATAAATATTTTATGATTTGTAGCAGAAAATGAGAAGAAAAGAAGGATAATATGTTATTTTTTAATATTTGTATACCCACAGCGCTCTCTTTGAAATACGCGAGATTGAAGCAAATAAGAGTGTTGTGTAAGGGGATGTATTGGAGATATCATTCTCGTAAAATATCTGTTTAAGGTAACAAGAGCAATTTTTTAAAGGATTCGAGGGTGGGCATAAGACAAAACTTCAAAGACGTTAAATGGTTACAGCATGGTGATATCCAAACACTTCTTCGTATTTTGTCTTTTGGGGGTGAAGAAGCACGTATTGTGGGGGGGGCGGTGCGTAATCAGCTGCTAGGGCAGCCTATTAGCGATATTGATATTGCGACAACTTGCTTGCCGCAACAGGTTATCGTGCGTGTAGAAGAAGCAGGATTTAAAGCCATTCCTACAGGAATTGCATTTGGTACAGTGACGGTGGTTTCTCCATCATGTTCTTATGAGATAACAACACTTCGCTCTGATATTGAAACGGATGGTCGTCATGCAAAAGTAGCGTTTGGTCGCGATTGGAAAAAAGATGCTAGACGGCGCGATTTTACGATTAATGCGCTTTATTGTGATGCCGATGGCCACCTTTATGATGATGTCGGCGGTTTGAATGATATTGCTAGCCGGACAGTCCGTTTTATCGGTATTGCAGAAAATCGTATTCGTGAAGATTATTTGCGTATTTTGCGGTTTTTTCGCTTTTTTGCTTGGTATGGAGCTGGAAGACCTGATGCGCAGGGGTTGAAAGCATGTGTTGGTTTAAAAGATGGTTTGCGAAAACTGTCCTGCGAGCGCATTTGGGGAGAGATGAAAAAACTTCTCGCTGCTTCAGATCCAACACGTGCTCTTTTATGGATGCGTCAAAGTGGTGTTTTAACACGTGTTTTTCCCGAAACGGAAAAATGGGGCATTGATGCAATCCACGCATTGGTAAAAGCAGAACAGGCTTTTGGTTGGAAAATTGATCCGTTGTTACGGCTGGAAAGCCTTCTCCCTCCTGATCCTATACGTCTTCATGAAATGGCACAGCGTTTGCGTCTTTCTAATAAGGAAACAACGCGATTAAAGGAATGGGCAGGGTTAAAAATGACGAGCCAAAACTGTTCAAACGCTTTTGTGCAAAAAATGATTTATTTTCATGGCCGTCAGCCGGTTTTAGATCAATTGTCCTTGTGCGTGGCAGCAGCACATGTTTCTACCTTAGATGAGGATGAGGTTGCGCAGAAAGTAGAAAGTTATGTGCGGCTTTACCAGTTTGCTCAAAAATGGCAAATCCCTACTTTTCCTATTAATGGTAAGGATTTAATAAAAAAAGGTTTCTCTAAAGGGGTTTTGTTAGGAGAAAAACTCAAAGAGCTCGAGATACTATGGATTGAAAGTGGGTTTTCAATGGATCGTAATACCTTATTAGAAAAAATTCAATTATAATACAGAATGTTATAAAGAATCTTTGTTATTTTCATAGAGCAAATTGTTTATAGCATTTTGATTACTGAGAGTCATCATAGTGTGATGAAGTAATAAGCCGGCATCATCATACTCTTCGCCAGCCCCCAATGTTGCAACAGCCCTTGTTATTGAGACGATTCATTAAAAGCATTTTTGCTCCTTTCTAAACGGTTTTCACCCCACACACCAACCCCACTTGTGACGTGCAAAGGGATGGTTTTGATTGATTCAACATAAGGGGATTTGAGATGAGAGAATCTTACAATATTCGGGAGTCTCATTTAACAGGCAATACAGTAAATTATCGTTATAAATCAATGGTTTGTGGTGTTGAAAGCCTCCTTTTAAAAACTGTTTTTCATGGGCAAGGTGTTTGTATTTTTATCAAGATTTAATTTCTTAGTGTTTTTTTATAAAGTTTCTCTTTTTTCATGATAACCAATTTGACGAAGCGCTTCTCCTGTTGTTATGGCCACACTCATTGCCAGATTGAGAGAACGCGCGTGGGATTGCATGGGGATTTTTAATGCACAATCAACAGCTTCATGAATATAATCAGGAACGCCGGCTGATTCACGACCAAAAAGTAAAACATCGTTTTTTTGATAGCATATTTGCGTATAGCATGTTTGTGCCTTTGTGCTTAAAAGCAAAAGACGACGGTTAAAATGTTTCATAGCATGTATGAAATGTTGCCAATCAATATGCCGCTCTAGCGAAGCATATTCTAGATAATCGAGCCCTGCACGCTTAAGATTGCGATCTGACAGATTAAAGCCTGCTGGTTCAATAATGTGTACATGTAAACCAAAACAAGCGCTAAGACGCAAAATTGTTCCAGTATTACCAGCGATATCCGGTTGAAAAAGCGCAATATGAAGTGTCATATGCTCTATAGTATGTTTTTTTGTTCGTGTTTGTAAAGAAGTTCTCTTGTTTATTCAAAGAATATCATTGAGAAGCATAGATTTTTTGTATTTTACTGCCATTTATTCTGTATTTTAGAGAAAGCTCTGTCTTTAAGTTTATTATGAGATACGTGGAATGTAATCAAAGAAAACAACGATTGCTAATGCGTTTTGATACGAATGTAAATAGTAACAAAAACATATTTTATTCAGAGGGTGTTCGAGACAACTTTATTTGCGAAGTTTTATTGCATATGAGAGATGCGTATCCGTGCCCGGTAAATGGTATACCGATAAAGCCATTGTGCACCATTGTCTTTACGCTTATGAAGGTGCAAGCCAGCTCCATCATACTCTTTGCTAGCCGCTAATGTTGTAACAGCCCTTGGTATTTAAATGATTCAAATAGGCATTGTTATTCCTTTCTCAATGTTTTTTACCCACACGTTATTCCCGCTTATGACGTGCAAATAAATGATTTTGATTGATGCAAAATGAGAGTGTTTTAGATGAAATAATATTATGATTTTTGGGAATCTCATTTAATAGGCAAAACGATAAATTATACTATAAAACAATGTGTTGTATTGTGAGAACTTTATTGGTCATAAAAATAACATGTGGAGACGTTGCAGTTTAGAATGGGTATTTATCGCTTTTTTACCAATATTCATAGTGTCAGAACTTTATGATTATGATGAAGTTCTAAAGAGAGTTTAATGCGAAATTTAAATTTTTTATAGAGGTTGGTTATAAAAATCTCTGTATAAATCTTTTCCTATGAGGCAAGAGTTTTGTGTTTCATAAATTGGTGGTTGAAATTTGTTTTTGTTAAAAAATCTTGGTTTTTACAATAAACAGCGTAGCAATAGCAGATCATATCTTTGAAGAGGGGGCTTTATCGTTGAGGATCTTGAGAATGAAAGCATCAGAATGGGGGGAGAATTGTACTCTTTTTGAGAGTGGGAACTATAAGTTTTTGGACGAGATAAAAAATCGCATAAATGGTAAGAAATTTTTTGAGGAGTTTTATGGTTTAGGGAACTCAAAGATCAGGGATTGTACAATGGAAGTTGGTATGGTAAAAGGTGTCTTAGAGCTATGGATACCTTATTGTTAAGGGAATGAGTGAGCAAACAAGGCGCGATTTTCTGTTTTTAGTAACAGCTGTGACAGGGGCAGTTGGAATGGGTTTTGTTGCGTGGCCTTTTATCCGTCAATTTCGTCCAGATGAGGTTGTTTTGGCATCTTCTTGTGTGGAGGTAGACCTTTCTGGGATTGAAGAAGGCATGTCGATAACAGTGAAGTGGCGGGGACAGCCTGTCGTTATTCGTAACCGCACTACAAAAGAAATTGCTGAGGCTCGTGCTACCAAATTAAGCCTTTTGAGAGACCGTCAGGCACGTAATCCTAATCTTGAAGGGGAAGACGAGGCAACAGATTTTGCGCGCTCGGCAGGTGAGGGGCGTGAGAATTGGCTTATTATCATTAATCTTTGTACGCATCTTGGTTGTGTAACACTTGGACAATCAGGAAAATTTGGAGGGTGGTTGTGTCCATGCCACGGGTCTGTTTATGATACAGCTGGAAGAGTGCGTTCAGGACCCGCTCATTATAATTTAGCTATACCCCCTTATCGTTTTCTTTCTGATACTTTACTCAAAATAGGATGAGGTGATGACAAAATTTCCTCCTTATTTTCCTAAAAATACTGTTGCTCGTTGGCTGAATAAGCGTTTTCCTCTTCTTCGTTTTTTTTATAATGCGTTTGTTATTTTTCCTGTTCCACGTAATCTTAATTACTTTTATACATTTGGCGGTATTTTGACCGTTATGCTTTTATCGCAGCTTTTGACCGGCATTGTTTTGGCATTGCATTATGTTCCAGACGTTCATTTGGCCTTTGAAACTGGTGAACGCTTTAGGCGTGAGGGGCAGTTTGGTTGGCTTTTTCGTCCATGGCATTGTGTAGGATCGTCCTTCTTTTTTATTGCTGCTTATCTTCATTTAGCACGCGGACTTTATTACGGTTCTTATAAAAATATGCGCGAAATGGTTTGGATTACAGGTGTTTTTATCTATATCGCTATGATGGCAATAGCATTTTTTGGTTATGTGCTTGTTTGGGGAATGATGTCTTTTTCAGCAGCTTCAGTGGTTGCTGGTCTTTTGAAAGCTATCCCTTTGGTGGGGACATGGCTGCATGAGACACTTCTTGGTGGTTATAGCGTAGGACAACCAACCTTGAATCGTTTTTATGTTTTTCATTATGTTTTATCATTTGTTTTACTTTTTTTTGTCGGGCTTCATATTTGGGCACTTCATCAAGTTGGACAGGGGAATCCAACCGGTCTTGCAATAGAATCCGATGAGGAAATTGTTCCTTTTTTTCCCTATGCGTTTATGAAAGATCTGTTTGCCATTCTTGTTTTTTTGCTGTTTTTTTCTTGGTTTTTATTTTATATGCCCGATTATATGGGACAAGCTGAAAATTATAGCGTTGCTGATCCTTTAAAAGCGCCTCTTCGTGTCGTACCAGAGTGGTATTTTTTACCTTTTTATACGATGCTGCGTGCTATAACTTTTAATATTGGTGTTCTTTCATCAACTTTTGTGGGCGTTCTTCTCTTAGCGGGATCGGTTTTTGTTTGGATGTTTGTTCCATGGTTAGATCGCTCTCAAATATGCTCGGCAAGATATAGACCTGTTTATAAAATTTTCTTTTGGGCCTTTATTTTTGATGTTCTATTTCTTGGTTGGTTGGGGTCAAGAGAAATGAGTGATAGCATTCTTTTATGGACGTACTTAGCAATCGCTTATTATTTTATATTCTTTTTGGTTGTTTTGCCGGTCCTCCCTCTTTTTGAAAAGGGGCGCTCTCTTCCTGCTTCAATGACTGAAGATATGAAACAGAAAAAAAATACATTATGGTGAATATTTTTATTGGATTAATTGTTATAGCGACGCTTAGCTTTTCTTTTCAGAGTGTTGCAAGGAACGTTTCTGTTAAAGAGCAAGAGTTTCGTTCTTTTCCATTACGTGCTCCTAAAAAACAAGAATGGAGTTTTTCAGGGCCATTTGGGGTTTATGATAAGGTGCAATTGCGGCGTGGTTTCCAGGTATATCGGCAGGTTTGTGCCAGTTGTCATGGGTTGAAATATGTGGCTTTTCATGATTTAAAGGCGCTAGGCTATAATCAGCAGCAGATCCAGAATTTTGCCAAGCAAAATGAAGTGAAAGATGGCCCTAATCGAGAAGGTGAATTTTTTAAACGCGCTGGTATTGCAACAGACACTTTTCCTTCTCCCTTTACTAATGAAGAAGAGGCAAGATTTATTCTCAAGAGTGCTTATCCTCCAGATCTCTCGTTGATGGCACGAGCGCGCGTCATATCTTTGCCATTTCCTGCTGTTATTTCTGATGTGTTGACGCATTACAATACGGCCGGTCCAGATTATATTACAGCTCTTTTAACGGGATATCAAAAGGCACCAGAAAATAAAAAAATTGCTGGGGGCTATTGGTATAATCCTTATTTTGTTGCAAGTGATACTTTAACGATGGCGCCTCCGTTGCGTGATGGCATTGTTTCCTATAAGGATGGGGCACAGGAAACAGTTGAACAATATGCGCGTGATGTCTCTGCTTTTTTGATGTGGGTTGCAGACCCTCATATGGAGATTCGTAAAAAAACTGGGTTTCGTGTTATCTTGTTTTTAATCATTTTGGCAAGTCTTGTTTATATTTTGAAAGTCCGTATCTGGCGTAGTTTAGAAGAAAAATTGGGAGAGAATAGGAAAGGCTGAAAAGAAGAAAGGGCTAGGGTACTTGTTGCGAAAGAGCATGGAACAAATCGGATCATGATGCATTGAGTTTTATAAAGTAAAAGCAAAGTAAAAACGGAGATGTTAAAATGAAGAAAATTGTATATACTACTCTTATATCAGTTTTGATGGCTTCTAGTCCTTATGCTCAGCCTCTGACAATTCCTCATAAACCTGAAATGATTTCTTCAACAGGGACTGTACAGGTGGGTTCAGATATGTCTGTGCGTTATGTTACGCCTTTAGCAACGGATTTTGTTGCTTCAAGTCTTATTGGTGCAAATGTATACAATATAGATGATGAAAATATTGGTGAAGTAAAAGATATCATTCTGCGTGAAAATAATATTGCGGGATTTGTTATTGCTGTTGGTGGTTTCCTTGGTTTAGGGGAAAGTTATGTGGTTGTTGCTCCAGAAACAATCCAGATGATAAATGATTATGGCAAATGGAAGCTTATTACCAATGCAACAAAGGATTCTTTAAAACAGGCTCCAACTTTTAAGTACGAAGGACGTTGGAGCCGTTAATTTCGTATTTTCTTTTCTATGGAAAGAGCAGTGTTATCATGATCTATGATGGCACTGTTTTTGTGTAAATCTTTCAAGTTGAAACAGTGAGATGAAGTAGATATTAGGTGAAGATGAAGTAGATATTAGGTGTTATGTTTAAAGAGCATAATATCACCGTCTTGCACAATGTATTCTTTGCCTTCATCACGGGCTTTACCTGCTTCTTTTGCACCATTTTCTCCACCTAGAGCGATATAATCCTCGTAGCTGATGGTTTGAGCACGAATAAAACCACGTTCAAAGTCTGAGTGGATCACACCAGCCGCTTGGGGGGCTTTTGTCCCACGCACAATCGTCCATGCGCGTGTTTCTTTGGGGCCACAGGTAAAGTAAGTAATCAGATCAAGCAAAGAGTAGCCAGCACGTATGAGGCGGTTTAAACTTGGTTCAAAGAGTTCTAAGGCATTAAGATATTCTGAGGCTTCTACATCATCAAGTTGGGTGATTTCTGCTTCTATTGAAGCAGAAATGATGACGCTTTGCGCATTTTGCTCTGTTGCTATTTTTTCAACAGTTTTGGTGAAGTTATTTCCATGAGCGGCGTCATCCTCGCTCACATTGCAAACATAAAGTACCGGTTTGGACGTTAAAAGGTTTAAATTATCAAGGATACGGCGTTCATCGGAAGAAATTTCTTTGAGTAATAACCGGACAGGGCTTCCTTTCTGTAGTAAATCCAATGCTGCTTCCATAATGGGAAGAAAGGTGAGAGCTTCTTTCTCTTTGCCGGTTGCACGTTTACGGATTTGTACAATTCGTCGCTCAAGGCTTTCAAGATCTGCAAGCATAAGTTCTGTTTCAACAGTTGTAGCATCAGAAACAGGATCAATACGGCCTTCTACATGGGTAATATCATCGTCTTGAAAACAGCGTAAAACGTGAACGATGGCATCGACTTCTCGGATATTGGCTAAAAACTTATTGCCTAAACCTTCACCTTTTGAAGCGCCTCGTACGAGTCCAGCAATATCAACAAAACTGATGCGTGTGGGTATGATTTCTTTTGAGCCGGCGATTGATGCAATTTTTTCCATTCGCAAATCTGGAACAGCAACTTCACCGGTATTGGGCTCAATTGTGCAAAAGGGATAATTGGCAGCTTGCGCTGTTGCTGTTTTTGTTAATGCATTAAAAAGGGTTGATTTACCAACATTAGGTAATCCCACAATACCACATTTAAAGCCCATGAGCATTTTCTTTTCTATTGATTTTATGATTCAGACGAAACATCTTTGACATTTTTATAGCATATTTTAAGAAGAGTTATAGTCTCTTATTGCCGTAGATAAGAAAAAAGTCTATGTTAACGAGTGGGTTGCTTTTTTAGACATCTTTTAAAACCCTCTCTCTTAAGGATAAGAGATTTTCAAATTAGCGTTAATAATACGCTAAGTTTTTCATAGTATGCAAGTTTGCATAAAGAATTAATTGGAGAGAATGTAAGAGTGTTATCTCGTCGTGCTTTTTTAATTGCAGCACCTTTGGCTTTGGTTGGATGTGCTACGCGTCAATCAGATATGTCGTTTGTTCCTTCTCAACAAGTTATGCATATTCCAGCAGAGATGCAGGCCTTATACGGTCCTGTAACCAATGAGCCTTACTTATTGCCCGCTATTGATCTTACGACAATTGATCCAAAATTCTGGCGTCAAAAAGTGATTTATTATACATCTTATCCACCTGGAACATTGGTGATAGATACGCAGAAATGTTTCCTTTATCTTATTGGTAAAAATGGACAGGCTTTGCGTTATGGTATTGGGGTTGGTAAGGAAGGGTTGGCATTTGAAGGTGAGGGGGTTGTGCAGCGCAAGCGTCGGTGGCCAAATTGGGTGCCTACCGTGGCAATGATGGCGCGAGAACCAGAACGTTATGGTCATTTGGGGGGAGGGATGCCTCCAGGACCCGATAATCCTTTGGGTGCACGAGCACTTTATCTGTTCAAAAATGGGCAGGATACACTCTTCCGTATTCATGGTTCTCATGAGTCTTGGTCTATTGGTCGCGCTATTTCAAGCGGATGTATTCGGTTGCTTAATCAAGATATTATTGATCTTTATGATCGTGTTTCTGTTGGCGCACGTGTGGTGGTGTTGCAAAATGATGAGCGTCGAGCGGCTTTAAGTCAACGATCAAGAATGTATGATCCGCTTCAGGAGACTATTAATCCAGAGAGTTTCTTTTAATTTTAAGGATGTGATCTTTGTTCGTATCATTGGATGATTTTATCAGATGAGAGGAAATGTAGTGCGTATATTGGTTTTCTGTAATCTCTGAAGTGGGGAGACAGACAGCTTAATTTGGGAAGAATATGAAGGCGTAAAGGAAAAAATCAGTCTCCAACCTTACTATCACTCTTTAACTCGGCCTTACAACTTTCAAAAGCATCCACAGAAAGATCTTTTAAAATAATAGAGATTGCACATTACCTCACGTTTTTGTTTGTCACGTTCTTCAATGGAGCGTGACCTTGATGTAGAAGAGAACGCCATTGGGTTGCCAATTTATGCGCTTTAAAAAAACATCTCTCAGTGCATCCAAGCCTATTTTATGGCTCTTCCCGTAGATGCTCTAGTGTAAAAACCATTGAGTACCACCATTTTTACGTTTGTAAAGGTACAAGCTGGCACCATCATTATATTCTCTTGTCACCCAATGTTTCTGCTGCTTTTGTATTAACGCGATTTATGAGAGGCATTTTTATTCCTTTCTTTTCGTGTTTTTGTCTACACAATTATCCTGTTTCTTATGTACAAGAAGATGGCTTTGATTGATTTGGTATACCATAGATTTGAAATGAGAGAATCTTAGGGTATTCGGTGGTCTCATTTAAGATAAATAACGGTATATTATCCTTATAAATTCATGTGATGCTGGTTTATTTCTTCATGCTCTTTCTCTTTAAAAAGAGTCTTATGTATGAGAATTCAACAATGTATGATTGACTTTGTGTCCTAGAACGATGAACTGTTATAGTGGGTTTTCATTTTTTATTGTTCGTGCGATTTCGTTCATAAAAAGGCTGTTATCACCCTTGATGAGGAGCGGAATGTTTTTGGCAATTGCTTGTAAAAGAAGGGGAAGCCATTCTTGATCGGATTTTGCAAAATTTCCTAGCACATGTTGATGAACAAGTTCTTTGGAATTGGGACGTCCAATCCCTAAACGTAGACGGCAGTAATCAGTGCCACAATGGGCATCAATGGATTTTATACCATTGTGTCCGTTGTTTCCTCCACCGATTTTTACACGTACTTTTCCTGGTGGGAGATCTAGTTCGTCACAAATGATAAGCAAATTTTTTAAATCTAACTTATAAAATCGTAAGGCTTCGCCAATGGTTTGACCGGAGAGATTCATAAAAGTTTGAGGCTTGAGAAGAAGAATTTTTTCATCATTTATGAGACCACTGGAAATTTCGGCTTGAAATTTTTTTGACCATAGAGAAAAAGAAAAAGATTGGTAAATGGCATCAATAGCCATAAAACCAATATTATGGCGGTTATTTTGATATTGTGAACCAGGATTGCCAAGACCAGCAATGAGCCACATGCGTATGCCTTTAGTAAAGTATAAGGGATTTGGGAATTTTCAATCCGTGAAGGCGGGAAAATTCCCGCCTGCTGAAATTTATCAAGTTGTTTCGTTGTTTTCGTCATCCTCTTGTTTAGAAGTTTCATCACTGACATCCATATCAGCAGGGGCTGCGATGGTTGCAATGGTAAAGTCTCGATCTTGGATAACGGGTGTAACCCCTTCTGGTAATTTTACTGCTGAAATATGGATAGAATCACCAATAGAGTAGTTTGCGAGATCAATCTCAATCGCTTCAGGGATAGCATTTGCTGGAGCGGTACATTCAATTTCATGGCGAACAATATTGAGGACGCCTCCCTTTTTAAGACCAGGTGCTGTCTCTTCATTAAGAAAGTGGACAGGAATATTCACTTCAACAACCGATTTCGCTGAAATACGCAAGAAGTCAACATGTAAGGGAAAGTCACGCACTGGGTCTAATTGGTAATCTTTTGGTAACACCATAATTCTTTGTTTGCCAATGACAATAGTTGCAGTGGTGGTACGAAAACCACCAGCGTGAATTTTATAAAAAATTTCTTTATAGGGAACTGTGATTGCCAAAGGTGGTTGTTTTTCACCATAAATGACAGCAGGAATAAGACCGTTACGGCGAAGTTCACGGGAGGACCCCTTACCAACCCGCTCGCGTATCTCGGCCTTAAGAGTATAGCTTTTGCTCATAATTTAAGTCCTTTTATATGATTGGAGATTCATCAAAAACCAACAACAGTTTTGTATGAATATGAAGATATACGTTGCTAAGCAGCGATTGCTCCATCCTGCGTTGCCTCCAAGGGTGTCTACGCAGAAGACTGTTCTATAATTCAAACTGTTTACAGATGCAAGAGTTGTGGGAAAAATCGATGATTTCTATCGTTGGGAAAGAGGAAATGTTACACACATGGTTTCGATGGAGAATAAATATGAGCCGATATATTCACAATCAAATACTGGAGATGTTATGAAAGTTGATATCGCCTTGGGTGAGATGACAGAATGTCGCGCTTTGCATAAAACAGCGCCTGCATGCGTTGATTTGGAAGAATTGTTGGCGACACGTCTTCTTGTGCAGGGCAATTCTGGTTCAGGAAAATCACATCTTCTCCGCCGTCTTTTGGAGCAAAGCGCTGCGTGGGTGCAACATTGTGTGATTGATCCAGAGGGTGATTTTGTCACTTTAGCGGATAAATTTGACCATGTTGTTGTTGAGGCTCAACGCAGTGAACGAGAATTGACACGCATTGCCCATCGAATTCGCCAACATCGGGTTTCTGTCGTTTTCAACCTTGAAGGTTTGGATACTGAACAACAAATGCGCGCTGTGGGTGCTTTTCTTGGTGCATTATTTGATGTGGAGCGTGATTATTGGTATCCTATGCTCGTTGTGGTCGATGAAGCACAATTGTTTGCTCCAGCTGTGGCAGGAGAAGTTTCTGATGAAGCACGTAAGATTTCTCTTGGTGCTATGACCAATCTTATGTGTCGAGGGCGAAAACGTGGTCTTGCTGGTGTCATTGCTACGCAGCGTTTGGCTAAGCTTGCTAAAAACGTGGCTGCTGAAGCATCCAATTTTTTAATAGGACGGACTTTTTTAGATATTGATATGGTGCGCGCGGCTGATCTTTTGGGGATGGAGCGTCGTCAAGCAGAAATGTTTAGAGATCTTGAACGGGGGCATTTTATCGCTTTAGGCCCTGCTTTATCACGACGCCCCTTACCGATTATCATTGGCTCTGTCGAAACATTGGCACGTTCTACTAGCCCTAAATTAATGCCCCTTCCAACGGAGCGGGCTGATGTCAAAGAACTGGTTTTTACGGCTTCTCCAGAGGAAATTTTACTTCCCTTTAAACAATCACGAGAGCCGGCACGAGAGCCGATCAGAGAAAAATCAGTTCATGAGGTATTAGAAGAAGTTGTGCATAAAAAACAAGAATTGTTGGAAGAAGAACCAAACTTATTTCCTGAACTTTCTACCGTTGATCGTGATATTCAAGCAGAACATGTTATTCGGGAAATTCTTGATGATCCTGAGGCTTTTTATCGTTCAACAGCCGTGCTTTATCAAGATTTCTTGGTTCGTTGTCGTATTCATGGTCATTCAGGACAGCTTTTAAATCTTGCACAATTTCGGCGTAAATTGGTTGTTGCTCAAGCTTGTGTTGATGAAGAAACAGCGGTAAGTGAAAGTTGGAAACGCATTTTACATCTCTCGGAAAGTTTGGAAGATGATGTTCAAGGTGTTTTTTTGAATGTAGCACAGGCCGCTTTGAGCGGAAAACCATGCCCATCCGATGCATTTTTGGCACGTCTTTATGGGACACATTCTTTAAGTCGCGCTCGTCGGCTTTTAACCTACTTCGAAGAGCGTGGACTGGTTGTTGTCCATACACATTTTAATGGTCAACGCATTGTTGCTTTCCCTGATCTTGGTGTAGAAACAGCACCAGGAGATCCAAAGGGATCAGCTTAACCAAATAAGCTTGAGACAGATTGTTCTGCTGCTGTTCTTGCAATTGCTTCTCCAATAAGGTCGGCAATGGGTAAAACGCGAATATTATGCGCCTTTTCAATTGCTTGCGTTGGCATAATTGAATCTGTAATAACCAATTCTTTCATTTCTGAGTTGGTAATGCGATCAACAGCATTTCCAGAAAGAACACCGTGCGTTATGTAAGCTGTAACACTATTGGCCCCGTGTTTAAGGAGAGCACTTGCTGCATTGCATAGTGTTCCACCTGAATCAACAATATCATCGAGCAAAAGACAATCTTTTCCGGAGACATCTCCAATGATATTCATAACTTCTGATTCACCAGGACGTTCACGACGTTTATCAACAATAGCAAGCAAACTGTTCAAACGCTTAGCGAGCGCGCGTGCGCGTACTACACCACCAACATCAGGTGAAACAACAATAACATTTTCAAGGGAGTAGTGCATTTTAACATCCCGAGAAATAACCGGAACAGCATAGAGATTATCGGTTGGAATATCAAAAAAACCTTGGATTTGTCCTGCATGAAGATCCAAAGTTAAAACACGATGCGCTCCTGCTTCAGCAATCAGGTTGGCAACAAGTTTTGCTGAAATAGGGGTGCGTGGTCCAGGTTTACGATCTTGACGGGCATAACCAAAATAGGGGATTACAGCTGTGATACGACGGGCCGAAGAACGGCGAAGTGCATCAATCATGATGAGCAATTCCATCAAGTGATCGTTAGCAGGATAAGATGTGGATTGCAAAACAAACACGTCTTGTCCGCGTACATTTTCATGTAATTCTACGAAAATTTCTTGATCGGCAAAGCGTTTCACAGTTGCCTTGCCTAAGGGAATATTTAAATAATTCGTAACATCCTCAGCAAGGCGTGGGTTAGAATTGCCGCAGAAAAGTTTCATAGTAGAACCTCTAAAGAATCACGGTAGAGACGGTGTTTGACTTCTTGTTACCAAATGACAAGGCAACAATTACAACAGCATTACAATTTTCTCTGTCATTGTGAAAGAGCTATACGTTTGGTTTTTTCTTTTTCCAGAATTTTTGTTACTTTTAAGCAGTATTCTTTTGGGGTATGAGGTGAAAAAGATCTCTTCATTAAGCTTTTTTACTTTCATGTTATAACAAAACAATATCACTCTATGTGATTTCTGATCTATGAATGTTTTTTCCATCATAAGAAAATCTTGAAAAGAACATGGCGTTAAAGCGCTTATATTCTCCAAGTTAAGAGATCATTTTGCGATAAAAGGTCATCCTATAAGAGAAGTTGTTAAAATTTATTGAGAGACAAAAATTATTGTACAATTTTACTGTTCTTCTTTAGAATCCAAGGATAATTATCTCTTTTTCAGCATAAGAGCAGAAATTTGCCGTTCATCATCAGGTTCATTGCGGTGTATCGCACGGCGATAGGAAAAAAAGCTTTGTTCATCTTGATAGGTACAAAGCTCTACACAAGAAGCGTGAACTCCTGCTTCTTTTAGTTGATTCATAATGAATGCCCATAGGTTAAAGCGAAAGTGATTTCCTTTATCTGTTTTCAAAAAATATTTTTGGAACTTATTATGGTAATCAACAAATTGGTGATAAAATTCGCTTGTGACTTCGTAGTTGCAAGGACCAATACAAGGTCCAAGGACTGCTGTTATGGATTGTCTTTTGGCTCCTTGTTCTTCCATCACACAAATGGTTTTTTCTACAATGCCATTGAAGCTTCCTCGCCAGCCAGCATGTGCAGCAGCGATGACATCTGCTCGTGGATCAGCAAAGAGAATTGGTCCACAATCTGCGGTAAGAATGCCGATTGCTAGTCCTTGTGTGGTGGTAACAAGGGCATCGGCTTTCGGAACGTCATCAATAAAAGCTTGATTAACCACGACAACACCGCAGGAATGTATTTGATTGAGAGTGACGAAGTTTTGCACCTTAACACCAAAATAATCGGCAATCAAAATGCGATTTTGGATACTATGTTCAGGTTGATTATGTGCGTTTTGTCCAACATTTTGGCTTTGATAAAAGCTTTTTGAAACACCAGCTTGACGTGTAAAAAAACCATGTTTTATCCCATGCCGGTGTAAAGCAGAAAGATCTTTTGCTAGGATAGGAACAGGGATAGAATTCATAAAAGTTGCTTATAGGGGGTGTCCTTTTTCAAGTAAGAATGGTGGATAAGATGTATTTTTCAATAAGCATGATTGTCGGTCATTAAAATTGAGGAGGTAAAGGTATGTTTTTATCACAAACATATAAGACTTTAAACAATTTACCCATTTGATCTGGACCGGCTAATCGTTCGATGTCTTGACAAATTTTGTCTTTTTGTGTCGTGCTTTTTCCTGCTCCAAGTTGTTGTGCACGCTCCAAAAGTCCCATTTTTACAAGAAACTCTCCTTGTTCTAGAATTTCAGCAAAACAACCTTGTTCAAGAGCTATTTTTTTTAAAAAAGAAAAATCAACATGGGATGTTAAATCATGATCACCGGGAGCTTCAAAGATATCGCGGAATCTATGCTTTGAGATTGCTTGTAGTGTATCGCCAAAGGCAAGGTCAGAGGCACCATAGTCAATAAGCAAAGCAGAACCTGTTACTTTCCTTAAGTGGTTGCTGATTTTTTGCATTAATTGATGTCGAGAGGGCGCGTGTTCAAAAATTGTTCCATCAGGCATTTTAGAACAATAGGACTGTAAGCAGGAAGAAGGGAGTTTATGTGGAGAAGTAACAAAGATGAAGTCTCCTTCTTGATTTATTGTAATGAGGCGTTCTTTCCATTGTCCATCGCTTTTAATATATTGGTTAATGGGGAGTGCATCGAAAAACTCATTGGCAATTAAGAACAAAGGTTGTGAGGGAATTTCAGAAAAGTTTTTAAGACTATGGATTTTTTTTTGATAAGAAGAAAGACGCTTTTTTTGTTCTTTGGCAAGTTTTTCACTGATCTCAATAAGAAAAATTTCAGCAGCATTAAAGGCTGTTGTGGATAATTTTTGAATGGTACGCAAAATATCATCCATGAGCGTTCCACGTCCTGGGCCCATTTCAGCAAGAATGAAAGGCTGCGGACAGCCACGGGCGTTCCAGTTTGCAAGGGTCCAAATACCTATCATCTCTCCAAATAATTGGCTTATTTCAGGGGCGGTGATGAAATCACCTGTGCGGCCAAAAGGTGTTTGGGTTTGATAATAGCCAAATTCACAATCAGTAAGAGCTAATGCCATATATTGACTGACAGTGATTGGCCCATTGAGCATAATGATTTCTTTAATTTTTTCTTTGAGGCTAACCATTTTCTATTGGCTTGTGTTTAAAGGCTTGGAAAATAAGATAAAGTCCTAAAAAAAACATGGGAAGAGATAAAGCCATGCCGTAGGTCAATCCAGTAGAATGGAAAAGAGTAGAAAACCATTCTGGATCTTCTTGAGGAGCACGGTAAATTTCTGAAAAACTGCGTGCTATTGCATAGCCTATAATAAACACTCCTGCCACCATGCCGGGGCGTTTTAATGCTTTGAAAGCAAAAATCATAAGGTATAAGATGATGAAAAGAAGAAATCCTTCCATGAAAGCTTCGTAGAGCTGACTTGGATGACGGGGGAGATAATAAGGATCTAGGGGAAAACAAACAGCCCAAGGCTGTGTGGTAATATTGCCCCATAACTCTTGGTTAATGAAATTGCATATTCTCACAATGCCAATACCAATAGGGGCACCTGCAGCAACGATATCAAACATGACTCGTATATTGATATTGTTTTTTCGGGCAAACCAGACCATTGCAATAATGATGCCAATTAGTCCACCATGAAAGGACATCCCACCATCCCAGACCGCAATGATGGCGCTTGGATGGCTAAAATAATAAAGAGGATCCCAGACAAGCACCTGTCCTAAGCGTCCACCAACAACGATGCTGATGGCAGACCAGACAACAAAATCCCCTATTTTTTCTTTATCCATAGGAGGATGATTGGCATACCATAGTGGTTGTCTTTTTAATAATTTTTGCGCATACCACCAAGCAAAAAGAATACCCACTACGTAACCTAGTCCATACCAATGGAGAGATACGGGGCCTAACTGTATAATGACGGGATCGAGAAAAGATGGAAAAGCAATGGTTGGACAAGAAAGAGTGTTCATGAGTTAAGCATTTTACATTATAGAAAGGGACATGATGGTCAGGAATGACAGATGAATGTTTAATGGTCAAGCTAGGAGCGGAGTAGATTTCCACTGAATTTTAGTGTGAAAACTTTATAATGGAAAAAGAGTATAAAAAGACTTAAAGAAAATCTTTATGGGAAAATAAACTCTATAGGATAGAGAAACAAATACAGTATCTAAATGTTATAAAAATACGCTATAATGTGGGTGTCAGTTAGTTTACTTAAAGGAAAATCTTATGTGTAATGGATCTAATCGTATTCTTGATGAATTAGCAAAATTAGCAACGGATGCAGCGAGTGTTGCACAAGGTATACGACAGGAAGCTGGAACAGCATTTCGTTCGCAGGCTGAAAAGATCGCCAATAAACTTGATCTTGTTTCACGGGAAGAATTTGAAACCTTTAAGGAGATGGTATTGAAAGTGCATGCCGACAATGCTGATTTAAAAAAACGTCTTGATGCGCTAGAAAAAATAAAAACACGAAAAAAATAAGAACCTTAGAAAAAATATCCCCAATTTTTCAATGTTATGCGTGAAACTAAAAAATGCTTAATCCTGAGTCTGTTAGAGGAGAGGGGTTCTTCATTTTTTGATTTGTTTTTTTAAAAAGAACATTTTTTTGAATCAGGGGACTAGCACTATAAAATTGTATCAATACACTGGAAGTGCTTGATGATTCGTTTTTTATTATCAGGCTGCCGCGGGGAGTATTATTGGGTGCCGGGGCGTGTGTATTGTCGATTGTTTTTAAGGTGTATTTGTTTCGTGTGAAAGCTTTAATTGTAGCAAAATATTGTTACAGTTTGGGTGGTTTATGTGCTGTTGACCAATGTTTTAATGTGATTGAGGGTTATGATGAGGCTTGCATTTTGCGCCACAGAAAGGGAAGAGCATCCTGTTGATTTTATTGAACAGATTGCCTGTAAATATGATTGGTCGTTTGAGCGAGATGCTCAAGATGAAATTAGCGTTTGCGTGGAAGGAAAACGAGCAAATTATCGCCTTGCTTTTTCTTGGATGGAAGAGCAGGAGGCGCTTCATTTAGCTTGTGCATTTGATCTTTCTATGGAAAATGCGCGAACAGCAGAAATGCATCGCTTATTGCTGGCAATTAATGAAAAATTGTTGCTGGGACATTTTGATTATTGGCAAGGGAATAATTCCGTTATTTATCGGCAGGGGCTTCTTTTGGCTGGAGGGCTGCATCCATCTCATATACAGGTTGAAACATTATTGATCTATGCGCTTAAAGTCTGTGAAAGCCATTATGTTGCATTTCAGATGGTTGCTTGGAGAGGGGAAAGTGCTTGCAAGGCACTCCAATATACTTTGTTTGAAACTGTAGGAAATGCTTAAATCAATAAGTTTTCGGGGGGGACTCATAAAGGAATATCAAGCGTAGCGCGTAATCCCCCAAGCGGGCTGTCATTTAATTTAATGTTGCCTCCATGGCTGCGCGCTATATCTTGAGCAATAGAAAGGCCAAGACCCGTTCCACTTGCATCTTGATTGCGTGCTTTATCAAGCCTAAAAAATGGTTTAAAAACTTCTGTACGCATGTTTTTATGGATTCCAGGTCCGTCATCGTCGATAGTTAAGATAAAGGTTTCTTGTTTAGATGTGGCTTTCAAATGGACAGTGTTGGCATAACAAAAGGCATTTGACATAAGATTGCTTACAAGACGCGTGAAGGCACGGGGGCGTACTTGTATGTATGTCGGGCCTTCAATGGTATAGGAAAATTGACGTTTATGAAGATGCGCATCGGCAGAGAATTTTTGCATGAGAGCATTTAAATCAAAGCTTTTAACACTTTCATTTCTTTCGCTGCGGGCGAAAGCAAGGTAATCTTCTAACATATTTTGCATGTCACTTACATCTTGCTCAAGGGGTTTCATATCCATGTCAGTATTTGCTAACGCTAACTGTAGTTTAAAGCGTGTAAGAATGGTTCTTAAATCATGACTGACCCCTGAGAGCATCATGGTACGTTGTTCAATTTGCCGTTCAATACGTTCACGCATGCGTAAAAAAGCGATGCCAGCACGACGAACTTCGTCAGCGCCTTGTGGTTGAAATCCTTTTGGTAAAGGACGACCACGTCCAAAACTCTCTGCTGCTTCAGCCAATTGTTGAATCGGTCTAATTTGGTTGCGCAGGAAGTATATTGCTATCAGCAATAAAACGAGCGCTGTTCCTACCATCCAGCTTAAAAAAATAGCCGTATTGGAAGCATAAGCTTGGCTGCGTAATGCAAAGACGCGCAAGATATTATGACCAAGATGAATACGGATTTCAACAAGATCAGAATCACCTACTGTATCAATCCAGAAGGGGCGGTTAATTTGGCGTTTAATTTCTTCACTTAAAAAATAATCAAGAATGGCAAAAAATGGTTTGGGTCCTGAAGGGGGAAGGGGAGATGGGGGTAAAATAGAAATATTTAATCCCATACGTTGTTGTGCAATACGCTTGATATTTTCATAGTTATCTTGTTGCGGATAAGTTTCAATAATATCAATAATGGCAGAAATATCATGAACAACAGCAGTTGAAAGACGTTCGGTTACCATTTGCCAATGGCGTTCCATAAAGACATAGCCAATCACTGTTTGTAGGAGAACCATAGGAGCAATAATAATGATCAAAGAGCGGGTATAAAGCCGTTTAGGCATCTTCTTTGTTAGCCATTGGGCAAATTTTCTTGAAGGTTTGATCATTATGTCTCTATTCAATGGAGAGTTTATAACCTATTCCTCGCACAGTTTGAAGCCATATGGGGGTTGTTGGTTCTGGTTCAATTTTACGGCGGAGACGGTTAATCTGTACATCAATGGCACGTTCACTTATAGTGCTGTCCTCCGTTGCTAATTTATGGCGTGGAATTGTATCACCAGCATTTTCGGCAAAAATGACCATCATTTCTTGCTCCTTGTCTGTTAATTTAATAATTTCTCCTCCTTTTTTGAGTTCGCGCCGTGAAATTGAAAAAATATAAGGCCCAAAAACAACCTGTTCAATTTTAGATTGAGAAAGAGGAGAGCCACGCCGTAAAATGGCATGAATGCGAAGTAAAAGTTCACGAGGATCAAATGGCTTAGCGAGATAGTCATCTGCTCCCGCTTCTAAGCCATCGATGCGGTTATCAGTTTCTGATAAAGCTGTGAGCATGAGGATGGGAACATCTTTTGTTTGACGCAGTGCGTAGGTAAGATCGATACCGTTTTCTCCGGGCATCATGACATCAACGATAAGAAGATCAAAATCTAAGCTTGTAAGTTGCCGTCTTGCTTGCTTAGCATTGGACGAGACTGAAACACGAAATCCATTTTTAATGAGAAATTGAAATAAAAGATTACGAATACGGGTATCGTCATCAATCACAAGAAGGTGAGGTGCATCATCACATAAAACTTCAACATGATCAATCATTCTTTAGAAACCTTGACAAAAATTTAGTTTACACAAAACTCAAGTTTACATAAGTTGCATAAAACTGTCGAGCAGACTATTTTTTGTAACGGGAGAGGCAATGCTTCTTATAGACTTGTTATAGACTTGGAAAAATTTTACTTTTGGACAGGATATCATGGGGAAGCTTAGTACATGTATTATTCCGGTTACACCTTTTCAACAAAATTGCACTTTGCTTTTTGATGATGAACAAAAAGTCGGTGTTCTCGTTGATCCTGGTGGCGATTGGTTTCGAATTCAAGAAGTGATCAAAAAGAGTGGCGTTATTGTTGAGGCTATTTGGATAACGCATGGTCATTTTGATCATGTCGGAGCTGCTATGCAAGCAAAACAGGCGCTTGATGTTAAAATTATTGGTTCTCATCGTGATGATAAGCCTGTGATGGAGAGTGTGAGAGAAAGCGCAAAAAATTATGGCATTGATGACGCATGCATTTGTCTTCCTGATCAATGGTTAGAAGAGAGCGAATGCGTTCATTTTGCTGGTCATATGTTCAAGGTTTTTCATACACCGGGACATTCTCCTGGTCATGTCATTTATTTCAATGAAAAAGAACGTCTCGCTCTACTCGGTGATGTTCTCTTTCGTGGTTCGATTGGACGTACTGATTTACCATTCTGCTCTCATGAAAAATTAATGAAATCTCTTCGGGAAAAAGTTTTGCCTTTAGGTGATGATGTTTGTTTCATTTGCGGCCATGGCCCAGGAAGTCGCATAGGCTATGAACGTCAAAACAATCCTTTTCTTCAAGAAATTTAAGGGATAGATACATCAAAAACCCGCTCTAGAGCGGGTTTTTTCAGTGTTCATTTCATTTTATTGGGTTCGTTCAATTCACTGGAGCATAGCAGACATGATCTAGACCATCATGTCCTCTAAAAGTTCCTGTTTGAGGATTGAAGGAACGGTATTTTTTTCTGCAATATTCAAGCCATTTAGCTGTTGAAGTTTGCTCTAATGGTAGATATTCCACACTTTCCTGTACTTGATAAACCACCTGATTTTGCGGAACTCTTTGATAAACCACCTGATTTTGTGGTGGCATTTGATAGATAATTTGAGGCTGCGCTGGTTGTTTCAAAACATTACCCAAAATTGCACCCGCGGCAAGGCCAAGAACACCTGCGGCTAAAGCGTTTCCTGAGTTATCGCGATTCACATAAACATTACGATATTTTGTCTTTTCGCGCTCAACATAATGATATGTTTCGCGTTCAACGTGACGATGGCTTTTTTCTCTCCTTTTATGATCTATATGATAATGGTGATGATGATGATATTTCTTAGAATCATAAGAGGGGTGATATTTGTTAAGAACCGAACGAGAGCTATAATCCTCGGAACGAATTCTAAAGCTGTGAGAAGGGAAATGCGTTTCAGCCTTCATCCTTTTCATTGAGTGATCCATTTCCTTTCGCATGTCCTCTATTCTTCTTGTAACAGATTCACGATGAAAAGATGCCATATCCGCAAGTGTTGTACTCAATGGTATCAAAACAGTTGCCGTTGACATTGCTGATAATACCGCTAATCTGGTTATTTTTCGCATAGCGACACTCCTTATATAAATTCGCATTTTTTCATATCTTACACGTACCAAACTGAATAGAACCTGAACAATTTTTGATTTTATTGTGAAAAAACGAATAAAAAGCTCTTTAGTTGAATATATATTACAAAATCATAGAATAATATCATGACAAAAATTTGATTTTAAACAACATACTCTGCTTCGCTTAATTTATAAATGCGGATTAAGAGCACTTTATTTTTACTATGGCTGTAAATTCTATATTGAATAATACTTTATTGGTATCTCCTGATCTCATAGCGCCTACGGTAGTAGAATCATAAGCAAAGGATCTCGTTTTTCTCGTTATAGGCTTGTGAAATGGGGATAGAATATTGCTTTGTTTCTTTTCTATAGAGAGCTGTGTTCTGTTTGTTTGCTTTTATAGGATTGATAATCTTTCGCTATTAGATTGCATGCGGGTAATGTCTATGATGTATGGCGATGTTTTGATCTATGAGAAAAATTCTCTCATTATTTTTTTGTGTGTGTTGAGGTTTTGAAAGTATTTTGGCGTATTGTTATGATTTTAGGGGGGATAATGTGTTTGAGAAAGAAAAACTGTGTGAAAAGTCAATCAGTTGAGATCTTTTTTGTAAGATGCTCTCTTATATTTTTTGAGACAAATCGGAGCATTCTTGATGTTTGAGGTTCTCTCTTTTAAAGATAATACTGTTTTCTTTTAATCTTTGATTGTTTTTTAGAAGCGTAAAAGTTTGTTTTTAGTGGTTTGAGATTTCTTGCTTCTTCATTGGACGTTTTTTCATTTTATTATCGCTCAATTAGGGGGAACGAGATTTTCGTTTTCTTTTTCGATTTTCCAAGATACCAGTATCTATCGTTGGTCCCATATGATTAAGATCTGGTTTGGAGAAAAGGCTTGCTTGTACCATGGGCTCATGGGTGGATTGTTCACCATGATGTGTTAAGGGATCATCGGCAATCGCTAGTTCGATTTTTTGTAAGTGTTTGATTTCATCGCGAAGTCGCGCTGCTTCTTCAAAGTTAAGATCAGCGGCTGCTTCACGCATTGTTTTTTCGAGGTGTTGAATATGAAGTGCTAAATTGTTGCCAACGGTCTTGTTTTTCTTGATGAAATCAGGAATATCTGTGCGAATAGGGTCTTTTTCATAGCCTGAATTGAGAATATCTGCGATATTTTTTTGATACTGGTCGGTGTGATATAGTGTTCTTCATTGTGCGCTATTTGTTTTTGTCGACGTCTTTGTGTCTCCTGCAAGGCGCGTTCTATAGAGCCAGTGATAGTATCTGCATAGAGAATAACACGGCCATCGACGTTGCGTGCTGCGCGCCCGATGGTTTGTACGAGAGAAGTTTCTGAACGCAAAAATCCCTCCTTGTCGGCATCTAAAATAGCGACAAAACCACATTCTGGAATATCTAAGCCTTCTCGCAGGAGGTTGATACCGATTAAGACATCAAAAGTGCCAAGCCGAAGATCACGTAGAATTTCAATGCGTTCTAATGTATCAATGTCGGAATGCATATAGCGTACGCGGATACCTTGTTCATGGAGATATTCCGTTAAATCCTCGGCCATACGTTTGGTGAGGACAGTTACCAGTGTACGGTAGCCTTTTTGGATTGTTTTATGAATTTCATTGATAACATCATCCACTTGATTGCTGGCTTTGCGGACTTCTGTTGATGGATCAACAAGTCCTGTGGGGCGAATAATTTGTTCCGCAAAAATGCCGTGAGATTGTTCTATTTCCCAGCGTCCTGGTGTCGCAGAGACGGCAATCGTTTGCGGACGCATGGCATCCCATTCTTCAAAGCGTAGTGGACGATTGTCCATACAAGAGGGGAGGCGAAAGCCATATTCTGCTAAGGTCGCTTTTCTCCGAAAGTCACCTCTGTACATGCCACCAATTTGAGGGATTGTGACATGGCTTTCATCAATAAAAACAAGAGCATTGTTTGGAATATATTCGAACAAGGTTGGTGGTGGTTCACCAGGTTTTCGTCCTGTTAAATAGCGTGAATAATTTTCAATTCCTGCGCATGAGCCGGTGGTTTCTAACATTTCCAAATCAAAAATTGTACGTTGTTCTAAGCGTTGTGCTTCTAAAAGACGTTCCGCTGCATTTAATTCATCGAGGCGTTGAATGAGTTCTGTTTTAATTGACTTCATTGCTTGATTGAGTGTTGGGCGTGGTGTCACGTAGTGTGAGTTGGCATAAATTTTAATAGATTGAAGAGCGCCTGTTTTTTGACCTGTGAGAGGGTCAAATTCAGTAATTGTTTCTACTTCATCGCCAAAGAGTGAAATACGCCAAGCACGATCTTCGAGGTGAGCAGGGAAAATTTCAATTGTATCTCCTCGAACACGAAAGGAACCACGAATGAAGTTGATATCTTGTCGACGGTAATGTTGGGCAACTAAATCGGCTAGTAATTGCCGTTGATCGAGCCTATCACCTTTTTCTATTGTAAAGGTCATCGCAGTATAGGTTTCTACCGAACCAATCCCGTAGATACAGGATACAGACGCAACAATAATGACGTCATCACGTTCAAGGACAGCACGTGTTGCGGCATGGCGCATGCGATCAATTTGTTCATTAATAGAGGATTCTTTTTCAATATAAGTGTCAGAGCGTGCCACATAGGCTTCTGGCTGATAATAGTCATAATAGGAAACGAAATATTCTACAGCATTGTGGGGAAAAAAGCTTTTAAATTCTCCGTAAAGTTGGGCTGCGAGAGTTTTATTGGGCGCTAATATCAGGGCTGGACGTTGTGTTTTTTCAATAATTTTGGCCATTGTATAGGTTTTCCCCGATCCGGTAACGCCCAAAAGTACCTGTGTACGTTCACCCTTTTCGATTCCTTCAACCAGAGTTTTAATTGCTTTAGGTTGATCTCCTGCTGGTTCAAAGGACGTTTCAAGTTGAAAGGAAATGCCACCTTCAGATTTTTCAGGACGAACAGGGCGGTGAGGTGTCCATAATACACCATTCTTAAAAAGAGGATTTCCTGAAGCAATGAGTTTGGAAAGAGCCTCAACTGTTGCTGTAACACCATTTTTCATCATTGCGTCCTTTGAGAGAGAAAAGTATATGCTTTTCAAGAAAATATTGTATTTACCAATTTGATCGAGATAACGACAAAGCGTTGTGTCGTGGTTTTATTCTCGCTTGCTAGATATTTCATAGAACATTTGTTTCGTTCTCTAAAGCGTTTCTTTTGGTGTTTTTAGCATGATGATAGTTGAGATTCTTTGTGTTGCTTTTGTCATTTACACGATGATGATGTTTACTACCGCTGCTCTGGATAGTGAGATCGTTCATCTTGCAATTTGTAACAGGAAGTATTGCATATGTGTTGTAAAGATCATTTCCATCTTTAAATGAAAGGTAGCGCGATGATACCCAACCTGTTTGAGAGTTATATTTTATAGAGCACCAGTTTCCTCTACAGGTTTGGACAAAAACCAATGTTCCTGCAGGAATTAAACCACGAAGTGTATGTTGCGTACTTGGTCCTGTTCTAAAATTAAGATTGCTTGTGACAAAAGCACCGACGGCTCCAGAGACAGTTGTGTCTAGAAAGAGAGAGCCAAACACAAAAAAAATTACCAAATTTTTCATTTTTCCACAGAAGATTCCTCTCGAGATTTCTCTTCCTTTTTTCTTCATATAAGATCTCTTTTATTAGACTATGATAAAATAAAAAAAATTACAATTGTTTCTTCTTTAAGCTTCTATGACAGGATGTTCATTGAATATTTTAAGAGCTCTCATCATTTCAGTTTGTTCAATAGAATTGTTGAATGCTTTGTTTTCCTTTTTATTTTTATATGGAAAAGAGGGATGCTGTACTATATAATATGTAGAATTGTGGTTTTCGGATTCCAAAAGTGATTTTGGAAGCCGTTTTTTATGTTTTTATTGATCCTTCCATGTAACAGAAAGGGACGCGTTATGAAAAAAGTTCCGATGACTACAGCTGGTTTTGAAAATCTTAAAGAAGAGTTGCGTTGGCGTCAACAAGAGGAACGTCCACGAATTATTGAAGCAATTTCTGAGGCTCGTGCGCATGGTGATTTGTCAGAAAATGCTGAATATCATGCCGCTAAAGAGGCGCAAAGTCATAATGAAGGGCGTATTAATGAACTTGAAGATTATATTGCTCGGGCAGAAGTTATTAATGTTTCGCGTCTTTCAGGGGACCAAATTAAGTTTGGGGCTACGATTAAGCTTTTGGATGAGGATACTGAAGAGAAAAAAATTTACCAGATCGTTGGTGATCAAGAGGCTGATGTAAAAACTGGTAAAATCTCCATTTCCTCACCCATTGCACGTGCTCTCATTGGTAAACGAGAGGGCGATGTGATTGAAGTGAATGCACCGGGGGGAGCGCATAATTATGAAATTATTAAGGTTCAGTATATCTAAACGAATATGCGTGTGTCTTTAAAAGAGACTGAGATTATTGCTCCTCACTTTAAAAAGCGTTTATCGGGGGTGACATCTACAGTCATTCAGCTTATTCCATTACAGCGCAAGCAAGGTGTGTGTATATCCACTTTTGGTTTTGGGTTACCAAAAGATTTGCCGACTCTTGCTTGCAAGGATCTTTTTGGACTTTGGAAAAGTCCAAAGGGCAAGCCCTTCCGTATTTGGCATGCACGACGCAATATTGAAATGCTTTGTGGAGTCGTGTTGCGCGATGTGTTGCGGATGAAGTTAAAACTCATCTTTACATCAGCATCTAGGCGCCATCATAAACCTTTTACTAAGTGGTTATTGCGTCGTATGGATAAGGTTATTGCTACCAGTACATGTACGGGATCCTATTTAGAAGTGCCTTATCAGGTGATTATGCATGGAGTGGATGTGAGGCGCTTTTCTCCGCCAAAGGCGATTGATGATCACTTTGCTTCATCAGGATTTCCTGGAAAGTATGCAGTAGGATGTTTTGGGCGTGTGCGCTACTTAAAGGGTATTGATTTGTTTGTGGATGCAATGATAACACTGTTACCCCATTATCCTGAGTGGACAGCGTTTATTGCTGGTCGTACTACAGAACAACATTATAATTTTGAAAAAAAATTACGACAAAGAATTACAGAAGCTGGTTTGAATGATCGTATTATTTTTCTTGGTGAGATATTAAATACACCTGTGTGGTATCGCCGTTTGTCGCTTTATGTGGCACCTTCTCGTATGGAAGGTTTCGGTTTAACACCATTGGAGGCAATGGCTTCACAAACAGCTGTAGTGACGAGTGATGTTGGAATTTTTAAAGAATTGGTGATAGAGGGGACCGGAACGGTTGTCCCAGTAGGCGATGGAGACGCTTTAACAATAGCAATAGAATGTTATTTTGCTGATTTGGAAAAAACATTAGCGGCAGGGAAAAAAGCTTTAGACCATGTTCGTACTTATTTTCCTCTAGAAAAAGAGGCTGCAGCCATTGGAAGCCTTTATGAAGAAATCTTTACAGAAAAAACTCTTTAAGTATATTTGAATTTTTCTTAAGAAGTAGAAAAAATACTTTCTTTAATACTTTTCAAAAATAAATATTTTCAGTTAAAAATTCAATAATATAAGTGTTATATTACAAAATTTAAGCGTGTTTTTGATATGTTATAACGATAAGCTGTGAACATCTGTAATCATGGTTTTTCATTTTAAGGAAAGACCTTAAAATAAGGTGACTTATTAGGTATTCATTCGTTTTTTACACGGACAGTAAAGCTTTCTTTTTTCATTTTTTTGTACCCAATATAGATTGTTATCCGCTTGTTTGAGATCTTTTTCGAACTAAAAAAAGAGGCTTTTTATTTGTTTAAAATATATTTTCTAAATTTTGTTGATTTTTCTTGTTTTGATAATCTTGCGGATTAAGGTCTGTCTCTAATATATTGATGATCTATTTGAATTTATGGTGATTTTTACTAGAGATTCTAAAAAATACTATCATTTCAAAAAAATTTGAAATTTTTTGCGGTTGTTGCATAGAGTATACAACTATCATCTCAATAGAAAATGATAAAAACTTTATATCGTTAGGTGATGTAAAAGTAAAAATAAAAGAGATTTATTGCTTATTTTTCTCATAGCTTTTCAAGAATAGAGTGTTCTATTCTTTTATGGTGGTTGGATTCTTGAAGCTGTTTATATGATTCTCATTGTGGAAGTTGTTGTGCATTTTCAATAATCAAAATTTATGAGAGATGTCTTATCATAGAAAAAATATTTTTATGAGCGAACATTGCATTTTCAATCAGAGACCATTTAAGAGATTGTATTCAATCTATTTCTTCTTTGAGAAAGAATCTCCATAAAGAAGAATGTTATAACATTTTATCTGATATGAAGGTTTTTGCCTGCACTTTATCATTTTAATCCATTACAGCCCTTTTCAAGGGTTTGTGTGCTAAAAAGGATGGTGCGAAATTCCCGTTTCATATCAATTTTCTATGATTGTATGATTTAAGTGTTTGAAACTTTTTACAAGTTTTTCAATAAACTGAATAAGAATTGGAATTATAATGTGCATTCTTTATCTTATGAATGTCTTATTCATTACGAAATTAAATGCCGTGCATTAAAATTGTTCACGCCAAAATGCGGGGATAAAAAGCACGAATATGGTTATAATTTCAAGACGTCCGGCTAGCATGAGAAAACTCAAAATCCATAGGGCATTATCATTAATTGTAGAGAAATTACCAGAAGGACCAATAATGTCTCCAAAACCTGGACCAACGTTTGAAAGAGCTGTTAAGACACCGGTAAATGCGGATGTAAAATCAAGGCCTGTTGTGAGGAGAAATGCTGTGCCGATAACAAGACAGAACATATAAAGAGAAACAAAAAATAAAACTGCTTTGGCAACGTCGCTTGATATATTTGCGTTGTCATAATGCGCTTTTACAACAATATTGGGCGAGAGAAGTTTTTCTATATTTGCTTGTGTAATGCGCCAAAGGATCATTAAACGATTGATTTTCATTCCGCCAGAGGTAGAGCCTGCACATCCACCTGTAAAAGAGATAATGAAAAAAATCCCAAGGGCAAAAGATCCCCAAAGCTGGTAATCTTTGGCGCTATATCCAGTGGTGCTGATAATAGATGTGAGATGAAAAATAACATCAAGGAAAATCCAGTAGAAGGGGCGATGGTCATGAAAATGTAACCATGTTGCTAAAGCAAAGCTAAAGAGAAAAACAATATTGAGAAAAACAATCACTTGTGGATCAATAAAACGTTTGGAGTGGCCAGGGAGCACGAGTTTAACATAAAGTACGAAAGGCAAGGCAGAGAGTAACATAAAGATTGTTGAAATAATTAAAACAGCTGGTTTATCAGAAAAATACCCAAAAGAAGCGTCGTGGGTTGAGAAGCCCGCTGTTGCTACCGTACTCATTGCATGGTTTATGGCATCAAATAAATTCATACCTGCGGCAAAATAGGAGAGCATACACGCCAATGTTAACCCAATATAAGCTATGATAATTCCGTTGGCAATTTGGTTGATACGAGGCAATATTTTTTCAGATTTATCTGATGATTCCATGTGAAAAAGTCGTACTCCTCCCACACGTAATGAGGGTAAAAGCAATAAAGCTAACCCGATAAAACCAATACCGCCAATCCAACATATGATAGAGCGCCATAGCAAAATGCTTCGCGATAAATTATCAAGACCTGTGAGCACTGTAGAACCTGTGGTTGTAATGCCAGAAACAGATTCAAAGATTGCTCCCGCAAGAGAAATAGGAAGAGAGGAGAGATAAAGAGGTAAAGCACCAACCACGCTTCCTGTTATCCAAAGACAAACAGTGAGCATAAACCCTAGCCTTGCTGAAAAACGACACGTAGCTCCTCTGGTGGCTAATAGAATCAATGTTGTTAACATGGTGATTATAATACAAGAGTAGAGAAAGGTTACCCAATTATGGTTTTTATCGTGCAAGCCCACAAAAATTGGCAGAAGCATCGCTGCTCCCATGATCAAGGCAAAACGCGCACAGATATTGATAATAAATTGAAAAATGGCCGTTCTCTATTTTTGTATCTATTGTTGTTATGATTTTATGCTTATAAGAATTTACGTTTTTCTCTTTATAGGGTAAAGATTAATTTTTACATTAAGCATGCCTCGATGAATTGACAATTGAACTTTTTTACCAAACCTGAAAAAGAGATGTATACACTATAATTTAGGCTGTTGAAAAATATTTTTTAAAAGGCAGCATTTCGTTATAATTTATAGAATAATTAAAATAAAAAGAAGTGAAGGGGATGTTATGGCACAACCGCATATTCGTCTGCTCATACTTGGCTCAGGTCCAGCTGGTTATACAGCAGCAATCTATGCAGCAAGAGCAATGCTTAAGCCGGTTGTCGTTACTGGCTTACAACAGGGCGGACAGTTGACGATTACAACGGATGTTGAAAATTATCCAGGTTTTGCTGATCCAATTCAAGGACCATGGTTAATGGAACAAATGGCAAAACAAGCCGAAAATATGGGGACAAAAATTATCTATGATAGCATTACAAAGGCTGATTTATTGAAGTATCCTTTTATTTTATATGGGGATTCAGGAACACAATATTGTTGTGATGCGCTCATTGTTGCAACGGGAGCGAAGGCACGATGGCTTGGTTTGGAAAGTGAAAAGACGTTTATGGGGGGGGGGGTGTCTGCTTGTGCTACATGTGATGGTTTTTTTTATCGTGATAAGGATGTCATTGTTGTGGGAGGCGGGAATACAGCTATTGAAGAAGCTCTTTATTTATCGCATTTGGCGAAGAGTGTAAGCGTGGTTCATCGGCGGAATTCCTTCCGAGCAGAAAAAATTTTGCAAGATAGACTGCTTGCTTGCAAGAATGTTCGTATTCTTTGGAATCATGTTGTAGAGGAAATTGTTGGTTTACCAGCGCAAGATTCAAGGGGAGCCGTTGTCACAGGTGCACGCCTTAAAAATGTGAAAACTGGTCAAGAAATGACAGTAAATGCGGAAGGAATATTTATTGCTATTGGGCATGATCCGGCTGTTTCTTTATTTGAAGGACAACTGAAACAAAAACAAGGTGGATACTTATGGACAGTCCCAGATTCAACAGCAACAAGCATTGCTGGGGTTTTTGCTGCAGGTGATGTAACAGACGAAATCTTCCGCCAAGCTATAACAGCGGCGGGAAGAGGCTGTATGGCAGCATTAGAGGCAGAACGTTTTTTAGATCTGCAAGCATAAAAATTGATTTAAAATAAGAGGTTAAATTGTGACATCACCGTTGGATTGGGATAAATTAAGGGTTTTTCATGCTGCGGCGGAAGCAGGTTCTTTTACACATGCGGCGCAAAAACTTCATTTATCCCAATCAGCAATTTCACGGCAGGTTTCATCTCTAGAGCAAGACGTTGGTGTCTCCTTGTTTCAACGTCATGCACGTGGGTTAATTTTAACGGAGCAGGGTGAAATTCTTTATCGTACAACCCATGATGTTTTAATGAAGCTTGAGAGTGCACGTTCACAATTAAGCGAAAGTTGTGAGAAGCCAGCAGGGCATTTACGTATCACATCGACCTTTGGAATGGGGGCGGGATGGCTTGTCGAGCGTATGCCAGAGTTTCTTAGTCTGTATCCCGATATACGTGTGCAACTCTTGTTTGATGATAAAGAACTTGATTTGACAATGCGTGAAGCAGATTGTGCTGTTCGTTTACATCAGCCTCAACAACCCGATCTTATCCAAAGAAAACTCTTTACAATTCATATGCATGTTTATGCTTCGAAAAATTATATTGAAAATTACGGTAAACCAGAAACATTGTCTGATCTAGATGCGCACCGTATTATTTCATTTGGCGAGCCTGTGCCCTTCTATTTATCTGCTTTGAATTGGTTGGAAAAGGCTGGTAGAAATGATGGTTCTTTGCGTTTTTCAGTGTTGCGAATCAATAATATTATTTCGATCAAGAATGCAATTATGTGTGATCTTGGTATCGCTGTGCTTCCTGATTATATTGTGAATAATGATGAACGACTCGTGCGTCTTTTTCCTGATATGGTTGATATTCCCTCCTTTGATACTTTTTTTTGTTATCCTTATGCTTTAAAAAATTTAGCAAAGTTGAAAGCTTTTCGAGATTATATTTTTTTAAAAGCGCGTCAGTGGTCCTTTTAATGGTATCGTGTTTTAAGCTATGTGTTTATTGCATAGCAGATGCGCTGAAGTCTTTATTGTATTTTTTCTGATAAAATGACATAGAGTATTATCTCTTGATTATGTTGCCTCCCATTGCATTTTCTTGAGTGTTCCCTTATGAAAGTCCACTGGATTGATTTTATCTCTGGGGATTTTCCAAATTTGCCGGGCTTTTGTCCGGCTTTTTTTTAGCTTTTGAAATAAGCATTTAAAAATGCAAGTATCTTAGAAGATGGGAACAAAAATTTTTCACAAATTTTTATGAATGTTTACTAATTTGGGGCACATCAGGGTGTATGATGCGCTTTAGATTATATGATCCTTGTAAAATAAAAAATTTGATCGAGAGGCATCGTTTTATGAGCGTCCAATTTTCAACATCATAAATTGAATTCAGGTGTGTGAATCTTATGGGGATATAAAAGCTTTTTCGTAATCGAGATAACTACGATATTCAAAAAACATTGTTTCTTCATTGTAGAGTTAAAAGAGCGAATAGTATAAGTTTCCAATATGGGGAGAAAGATATATCAAAATATCATTTTTAAAATGGCATAGAATTCATCTTTTTGAGTAAAGCATTTCAGCTTTTTATTTTGCTTTTATCTTCATACAGTCTCACAGTTGTATATTTTTCACAGAATCTCTTTGTTTGTGTTATCATTTAACAGTCAAAAAGCTTTCAAGGAAATTGACAGGCGGTAAAAATATGGACAGTAGGTGATACTCTCATTTCTTAAAGCAAACTATTACAAAAGCGCTGGATACGTAAGCAAGCCTCTTCAAGCAACTTTTCTGATGTTGCATAAGAGATGCGGAACGCTGGTCCTAGTCCAAAAGCAGATCCATGAACAACAGCGATTGATTCTGTTTCGAGAAGTGCTATGACAAAGTCTTCATCATGGGAAATTCTTTTCCCTTCCGGTGTTTTTTTGCCAATGAGTTCTGCACAGGAAGGATAAACATAAAAGGCACCTTCCGGTGTTGGACAGTGAATGCCAGGCGCTTGGTTTAACATGGAAACAACAAGATCGCGCCGTACTTGGAAAATGGTTTTATTTTGAGCGATAAAATCTTGTGGACCAGTAAGGGCTTCGACAGCAGCCCATTGTGAGATAGAGCTTGTGCCAGATGTTTGCTGACCTTGAATGGTGTCCATGGCTTTAATTAATTCTTTTGGGCCTCCCGCATAACCGATTCGCCAACCCGTCATAGCATAGGCTTTAGAAACACCGTTCATGGTAAGTGTTCTGTCATAAAGCTTTGGTTCTACTTCTGCTGGAGTCACAAAGGTAAAGCCTTCATATGTTAGATGTTCATAGATATCATCGGTGAGGATATAGACATGAGGATATTCTAGCAAAACATCTGTTAGTTTTTTTAATTCGTCGTGTGTATAGGCGGCACCTGATGGATTTGAAGGAGAATTAAAAATAAACCATTTTGTTTTAGGAGTGATGGCAGCTTCTAGATCTTGCGGTTGAAGTTTATAAGAAAACTCGGCTTTGGTTTCTACAAAGACAGGTGTACCACCATTGAGTGTGGCCATTTCTGGGTAACTCACCCAATAAGGAGATGGAATGATAACCTCGTCTCCTTTATTTAAGGTTGCCATTAATGCGTTGAAGAGGATTTGTTTACCACCGGTACCAACGATAATTTGCTCTGGTTGATAGTTAAGATTATTTTCTTTTTTAAATTTGGTCGCAATTGCTTGGCGTAATTCTGGAATTCCAGATATGGGAGTATATTTTGTTTCTCCTCGTCGAATAGCTTCAATGGCAGCATTTTTGATATTGTCTGGTGTATCAAAATCAGGTTCTCCAGCGCTTAAAGCAATAACATCATGACCTAATGCTTTCAAATGGCGTGCTTTCTGAGAAACAGCAATTGTTGCAGAAGGTTTGATATGGGAAAGTCTATCGGCGATAAAAGCCATAATTTTTGTCCTTAGATGATATAAGCAAAAGATTACTGATTTGAGAGCATTCTATAAGAGGTTATATTATATGCAATAAAAAATTGCAGGAAAATTTTAGATGTTACGTGCCTGAATAAGACTTGCAACAAAGGTAGCCATCACACTCTCTTGAGATAACAAAAACGTTACCACAAAGTTGAATGAGGGATATCCTTTGATATCTTCTCTCTCTCCACATTTTCTATAGAGAAATTTTATCTCAAGAGCAAAAGCTTAGCAAGGGATTTACGGTTTATTGAGAAAAGTTTTTGGGATAGGTGTGAGATTTTGGAAACATTCTTCGCCGTTTTATTCAAGCTATTCATTTGTTTTGGAAGAACGCAATGGTAAGTTTTTTACTTTCAAAGTCAGTGGTAGCGTAGCAATAAATGCTATGTATTTTATGTGAGGCAGAGGAGATGGTTCAAGGTTAGAAAAATTGACGAAGAGCTTGTGGATATAAATCTATGATAGTTAATATTCCCTTTGTCTGTATTTATTTCTAACATTGCTTTTCTTAAAGAAAAAGATATGGCAGAACTATAATAAAGGCATTTACAAAAAATGACATTTTATAGGACGTTTGTTCAAAAAGGTGGGGTGTATTTTTTAGTGATTCGATAGAGAGGATTTTTTGATAAGATTTCTGAATTCGTTTTGTAAAAAACAAAAAAATTTCCGTCTTTGCGGACGGAAATTTTAAAAGCATCTTGCAAAATTAAGAGATTAAAGTGCTGCGAGATTTCCAGCAGCAAATTTTCCAGAACGACGATCTTGAAGAACGTCATAAGAAATCTTTTGCCCTTCATTAAGATTACTTAAACCAGAACGCTCAACAGCAGAAATGTGTACAAAGACATCTGCACTTCCATCACTAGGTTGAATAAATCCGAAACCTTTTGTTGTATTAAACCACTTAACTGTTCCTGTAGACATAGGAAACTCCTTATGAATATATAATTATATTGTGCATTGAAGTCGAAAAGCCTTCAATACGGTTTTAGATCGAAATTGGGTGGGAGAAGTTTCGTCGAAAGTGCAGATTGCACAGGAAAGAAAGTCACATAACCGAAAGTTCGATGCAATTCATATAAGAGTTTTTAAGATAAAAAGCAAGTCTTAATTAATCTTTTTATATAAAAAGATTAAGAGAGAATATTTTGCACCATAGAGGCGACAGCCCTTGGTATTTAGACGATTCATTAAAGGCATTTTAATCCTTTCTTTAGAGTTTTTTATCCACACGACAACCTACTTGTGCTGTGTAAGGGGATGGTTTTGATTGATTCAACATAAGCAGATTTGGAATGAGAGAATCTCTAGATATTGGAGTCCCTCATTTACCATCCAAAATGATGAATTGTCTTTATAAATCAATATTTTGTCCCATGGTAGACATTTCAAGTAAAATAGCTTTGTAATGAGCGCACTTCAAGGTCCTTTTTTTTGAGTGCCTTGATAGCTTCCACGGCTGCTTCGGCACCAGCCACTGTTGTATAATAGGGGACTTTTTGCATCAGCGCTGCATGGCGTAATGATTTAGAATCAGAGACAGCACTGGCAGTGCTGGTTGTATTAAAGATCAATTGAATTTGTCGATTACGAATGGCATCCTCAATATGAGGATGCCCCTCTAGGACTTTGTTAATTTTTTGTGCCTCAATCTTATGTTCGGTAAGAAATTTTTGTGTTCCACTTGTTGCTAAAACAGTAAAACCAAGATCAGCTAAAAATTTTACAGGATGTAAGATACGCTTTTTGTCTTCGTCTCTTACAGAAACGAATAACGTTCCTTCTTTTGGCAGCTCAACACCAGCTCCAAGTTGGGCTTTAGCAAAAGCAAGAGCAAATTTATAATCAAGTCCCATAACCTCACCTGTTGAGCGCATTTCTGGACCAAGAAGTGTATCGACACCTGAAAAACGTGCAAAAGGAAAAACGGCTTCTTTGACAGCGATATGTTGTTTTTGTTGTAGAGAGGGTAATCCACCATAAGCTTGAAGGGCTTTATCAAGAGTTTCTCCTGCCATAATTCGTGCGGCTATTTTAGCAATAGGACGACCAATCGTTTTTGCAACAAAGGGAACAGTACGCGAAGCACGGGGATTGACTTCCAAGACATAAATTGTGTCGTCTTTGATGGCATATTGTACATTCATCAAGCCGCAAACATGAAGAGCTTTTGCCAGTGCTTTTGTTTGGCGCTCTAATTCAGCTACTATTTTATGTGAAAGTGTATGTACTGGTAATGAACATGCTGAATCACCAGAGTGGATACCAGCTTCTTCAATATGTTCCATAATACCAACAACGAGTGTTTCTTCTCCATCGCAGAGACAATCAACATCAACTTCAATGGCTTCTGTTAGATAGGTATCAAAGAGGAGTGGATTTTTACCAAGTAATGTATTGATCTGTCCTGTTTTGTCGTTTGGATAACGGGCTTTGATATCTTCTGAAACCAATTCAAGGACACTCTCAAGTAAATAGTTTTGTAAGCTGCGTTCATCTCGGATAATCTGCATAGCACGTCCTCCTAGAACATAGGAAGGGCGTACGACCAATGGAAAACCTAATTCATGGGCAATAAGGCGTGCTTGTTCAACTGAATGGGCAATACCATTTTTAGGCTGTGTTAAATTAAGTTTAAACAACAATTTTTGAAAGCGATCTCGATCTTCTGCTAAGTCGATGGCTTCAGGAGAAGTGCCTAAAATAGGGATATTATATTTTTCGAGCGTGCTCGCTAACTTCAGTGGTGTTTGTCCACCAAATTGGACGATGACTCCAACCAATTCACCTTTTTGCTGTTCCGTTTCTAAAATAGCAATAACATCTTCTGTTGTTAAAGATTCAAAATAAAGACGGTCAGAGGTATCGTAATCCGTTGAAACAGTTTCAGGATTGCAGTTAATCATAATCGTTTCAAATCCTGCTTCACGGAGTGCAAAAGCAGCATGGCAACAACAATAGTCAAATTCAATACCTTGGCCGATACGGTTTGGTCCGCCACCTAAAATAGCGATTTTTTTGCGTTCAGAAACCTGTGCTTCTGACTGTTCGCCACCTGCAAAAGGCGTTTCATATGTTGAATACATATAGGCTGTTGGTGAAGAAAATTCAGCTGCGCATGTGTCAATCCGTTTAAAAACGTGTTGAACATTGAGCGATTTGCGTAGAGCAGCAATATCATCAAGCTTTTGTCCTGTGAGGGTGGCTAAACGCGCATCCGAAAATCCCATAGCTTTTAACATGCGTAAATTCTCTGCATCTTGGGGCAATCCATGGATGCGGATGTATTGTTCCATTTCAACAATGGAGGCGATTTGTTCCAAAAACCATGGATCAATCTTGCTGATCTGGTGAATTTCATTTAAAGGTAAGCCTGTACGCATTGCTTGAGCAATATAGCGTAGACGATCAGGGCTTGGTATTGCTATAGCGGAGCGTATAGAGTTCTTTTCATCACCTTCTGCGTGTTCAGGGATTATAATTTCATCAAGACCGGTAAGACCTGTTTCAAGTCCACGGAGTGCTTTTTGTAGCGATTCTTGAAAAGTGCGTCCTATTGCCATGACTTCTCCTACAGATTTCATCGCCGTTGTTAAGACAGTCGATGAACCAGGAAATTTCTCAAAAGCAAAACGAGGAATCTTGGTAACAATATAGTCAATGGACGGTTCGAATGATGCCGGTGTTGCTCCACCTGTGATATCATTTTTTAATTCATCAAGTGTGTAGCCAACGGCCAATTTAGCCGCTACTTTGGCAATAGGAAAACCTGTTGCTTTTGAGGCAAGCGCTGAGGAGCGTGAAACACGTGGATTCATTTCAATAACAATAAGGCGGCCATTTTCAGGATTAACAGCAAATTGCACATTGGACCCACCAGTTTCAACACCAATTTCACGCAGTACAGCAATTGAAGCATTGCGCATACGTTGATACTCTTTATCCGTTAAGGTAAGGGCAGGGGCCACGGTCATGGAATCGCCAGTGTGGATGCCCATAGGATCAATATTTTCAATGGAACAAACAATGATACAGTTGTCATTCTTATCGCGAACAACTTCCATTTCATATTCTTTCCATCCCAAAACGCTTTCTTCAATCAAAACTTCTGTAGTCGGTGAAGCTTCAAGCCCTCGTTCAATAATTTCATAAAATTCAGAGCGGTTGTAAGCAATTCCGCCGCCAGTCCCACCAAGGGTGAATGAAGGACGGATAATTGCTGGAAGACCAATAATGTCCAGAGCTTGCACTGCTTTTGCGGTTGCATGTGCGATATAATGTTGTTTACGGTCAGCTTCTGTATGACGCCAATTGCGTTCAAGATCTTCTAGTGCTTGGTCAAGAGCATCACCGGAAAGTTTTGCTTTAAGTTCATCGCGCATTTTTACGTGCTGTTGGCGATTTTCTTCTTTAAGTTCTGTTGCATTGGCTAACAGAGACCGTGGTGTTTCTAGACCAATTTTTGCCATTGCTTTGCGAAATAAAGCACGATCTTCAGCTTTATCAATTGCGTCGGCATTTGCCCCTATCATTTCAACGTGATAGCGGTCTAAAACGCCCATACGCTTTAATGATAGGGCTGTATTCAGGGCTGTTTGCCCTCCCATAGTGGGCAAAAGAGCATCGGGACGTTCACGAGCAATAATTTGAGCAACTATTTCAGGAGTAATGGGTTCAATGTAAGTTGCATCGGCTAAATCTGGATCTGTCATAATGGTAGCAGGATTAGAGTTGACCAAAATAATTCGGTAACCTTCTTCTTTTAATGCTTTACAAGCTTGTGTGCCTGAATAATCAAATTCACATGCCTGACCAATAACAATAGGTCCTGCTCCAATGATAAGAATAGATTTTATATCTGTGCGTTTTGGCATGGTTTTTTCCTATGACAAACATCCGTGCGCAATTGCGTCAGGCTGCATTAAATTTTAAAGCTGAAACTTATTGTATAGGTTAAGTGATAGAGAAAGTAAGCTATAAAATGCCTTTTCCATGCTTTTTTTATAGAATTGAAAATGAGGCGCTTTGTATATGCTTTTTTCAGAGTCAAAAATTGAGAATGGTAAAAAGAATGATTAATATCAAGTTGTTTATTTTAGCAGTGTGTGAAAATAGATTAAAATGCTCTGATGTTACATTAAAAATATCAACAAACTTATTGTATGTGTATTTGTAACACAAATTTGGATATTGCGTTTGATAACTTGAGGTCATATTAATTTATTCGATGATTATTTTGTTTTTCTAGAGGTTTATTTAAGGGCTCTTAAAACAATAATTCCTGGTGTTTTTGCTACATAATCCATAAAGAGTGAGTCTACTACTTTTTTATTTTCTTTTCGTGAAGAAGCATTTCGTAACATTGGACCATTCTCTGTTACAATGAAGAAACCCACATGGGTTACATCCAATCCGGCAAGTTTAGTGTATATACCAATGAAATCACCAGTCTGTAAGTGATTTATAACCTCTTCATTAATAAAATGACTTGGAATATAGGTTATGTTGCGTTTAACAATTGGTAATCCAGGAAGATAGTTTCCACCGTCAGCTTTTTTATTGAGATATTTTTCAGTGCTTACTGCATTGGGGCTAAGCTGTGCCGTGATATCAGTGGCAAGTTTCTCTTCTCTATAAGCCCAGTCCGTGAAAAAATGCTTCCTCTTTAAAAAGCTTATATTACCATCAACATAACGCGTTTGGATAACGTTGTTTATGAATTCTGTTTGCGAAGTTGATTTCCGTAATGCTTCAACATAGTCTAAATAAGTGAAACAATCTAAACCTCTAAAGTCGATTATGAGTTCTTCTGGTATGGTTTTTGAACCATGCAACATATTTGCTTGGTAAGGTGTTCCTAAAAAAGCTCCTGATAGAAAGTCAATTATTTTTTCTGTCTCCTGGTCATCGATTTTCGAGCGTTCTTTAAGAAGAGCATTGAGTTTTTTAAAAGTATAGGGATCTAGATTCACGTGTTTTTTTTGCTGTGTTTCCGTTTTGTTTTCAAGCGTTTCTTTTTTTCCATCAGAACTTTGAAAATCACATCCTGTGACTAACGCTGAAATTAAAATGAATTGGAATATTTTTCGCATTTTTTTACCATTTTTAAATTTAACAATGATTAGCCCTTTTCTGCGTTGATCATCTCATTATCATATATCATGAATGTAACATAAATAAAGAGAGCTACGATTTTATTTTAGGTCATTCTGATTGCAGGTGATGTAAATATTTTTTTAGATGAAAATATACAAAATTTTTTACTGTAAAAATATTTTACTTCATTGAAGTTATATGAAGATAAGTTATTATAAAAGAGAATTTACTCTTTTTAGATAAATATATTTATCAGTAATATTTTAAAAAAGCGTTATCGGTGGGGTCTTATACTGGAATTTTTATACATGAAATTCATTAAAAGAGATTTTTTGAAAAGACGATTCTTTACAAAACTATGGTGTTTTGTGTCTGTTAAAATAAAGCTTTATGATACTTTTCTATTTTTTTAAGTTTTCACGTTCATGATATTTTTTGTGAGAATAAGTTATATTATGTAGCCGTTTTTAGGAGCAGAGAGGGTTTAGAAAATTGTAGGAAAAACAATTTGCATGCTATGAGCAATCAAAAAATCGATTCAAAATTGATCCATGATGGGCTTATTTTTAGTTTTGATTGCTTGTGTTATTAGATCAGCATCGCAATTATTAGCTCTTTTTTGTCTGAATATTTTGTTTCGTTGTCAGGAAAGGATAGCAAAAAGGCTTCTGGGGAAAGAGAACAATTGCTTATCTCTGTTATCCGTTTTTGCTCTTTATAATCTGATATGTGCTGTAGCGTGGAGCTGTTCTCTGTTGCTTATTGGGCGTCTTTTGTTAGGGATGAGTTGTGCTAGTTTTGCACTTTATACAACTTATCTTGCTGATGTATCTGATGATAGAAATTGCACGCGCGATTTTATTTTGTTAGAAATTGTACACCTGAATTAGGGTTGATCTTAGGCTCATTTTTATTGGCAGTTTTCTAGGTATTGACCGCTTTTTAGGTCAATTTTGTTTACATATTTTTTTTATTTTGCAGCCGGTTTTTACCATTCATTTCATTTTTGTGTGGATTGCAAGTTGGCGCCATCATTTTCTTTACTAGCCCCTCATGTTGTGATGGCTCTTGCATTAAGATGTTTCATTAGAGTCACATTTACTCCTTTCTTTAGCGTTTTTTCTCCACACATTACCTCTGCTTGTGACGTGTAAATTAAGTGATTTTGATTCATTGAGTATAAGCAGGATTGAAATAAGAAAATCTTACAATATTTGATAGTTTCATTTAACAAGCGAAATGATAAATTATGTTTATAAATCAATATTTGCACTCTTATAGAAATGCTTTTTCTATGCAATAGGCGCTCTTTTGATATGAAATTTGCACATTCTTTAGGTGCATTTTCAACCTAGATAATATCCAAAAGCTCTTTGGCAGTTTTGTTTTTTTCTTTATTGGCTTGCGGAATTTGTATGACCAAGCATTTGGGCTTTCATTGCTAAAGAACACTACGATTGGAATATGTTGTCTATAGGATTATCTTATAGTGACTTCGGTATAGATCAGATTATTGCGATAGCTTTTATTGAGCCTTATTTTGCTAAACGATAGAGCAATTGGCATATTGCGATTTAGGTTTTTTGTTTGCATTGGTTGTTCTTTTTGGCTATATGTTTACAATACACTGATTTATAAAGATAATGTATCGTTTTGCCTGTTGAAGGAGAACTCTGAATATTGTAAGATTCTTTCATTTTAAACCCTCTCATTTTGAAGCAATTAAAATCATGTTTCTGTATGTTAAAAGTAGGGTTTGTGTGGGTAAAAAACGTTTAGAAAGGAGTAAAAATACCTCTTATGAATCGTCTTAATGCGATGGTTGCCACAACATTTGGAGTTGGCAAAAAGAGTATGATGGTGTTGGCTTACTTCTTTATCAATCTAAAGATGGTGATGCACAATGGTTTTTGCACTATACCACTTATAGACGCTGTTGTGAAATGGCCTTGGGTGCTTTAAGAAATGTTTCTTAAAAAAGCGTGTGAATTTGTAACTCGAGGCTGGATGGTTGCCTTAGTTTTTGGGTACCATGCTGCGATATTTTATTCATGTTCCGATGCACGCTATTGTTTTACAATAGGTCTTCAGTAAATCCATTAGAAGACTTGCAGGGAGCGATGGCGTTTGTCGTTTCACCAAGCTTAATATTGGGTTTTCTTTTTTATTTATTTCTTTTTGAACAATTTACATATGAAAATGTGATTTTTCATTTTTTGGGTGCTTCTTTTATAGGAAGCTTTGGTGCGTTTATTGTTATAATGACTGTTTTTGCTTTGTGGATAAATGCATTCTTTGAGATCTTTATTGATAAGAATACATTTTCAAGCTTTATGAGGTCAATAAAACTTGTGCACTCTAGAAGTAGGTATACTCTATCCTGAAAAATAATATGTTTTCACGAAATGAAAGATACCATTTAAGGGGAAAAATTGAAAAGAAAAGCATTTTAATTAAGCAATCTTTTTATAATTCATGATAAGATCGTTAAAATGTTGAAAGAGATAATGACTGTCTTGTGGGCCTGGGGAAGCTTCGGGATGATGTTGAACAGAGAAAACTGGTTTTCCAATCATGCGAATGCCACAGTTTGAACCATCAAAGAGGGAAATATGCGTTTCTTGGACATGGGGCGGTAAAGAGCTAGTATCTACGGCAAAACCATGGTTCATTGATACAATCTCAACTTTTCCAGTGTTAAGATCTTTAACAGGATGATTAGCACCATGATGTCCTTGATGCATTTTTATGGTTTTTGCTCCAAGAGTGAGAGCTAAAAGTTGATGACCAAGGCATATACCGAAAAGTGGTAAATTATGCTCAATTAATGTTTTAATCGTTGGAACAGCGTATTGCGCTGTCGCTGCTGGATCACCTGGACCATTTGAAAGAAAAATACCATCAGGGTTCATTGCTAGAATTTCTTCTGCATTTGTGTGTGCCGGCACGATGGTAATGCGTGCATTCTGTGTAGCCATAAGACGGAGAATATTGCGCTTAATGCCATAGTCGATTGCTATGATATGAAGATTATGCACATTATTTGTATGATACCCTTTATTCCATATCCATGGCTTTTCACTCCATTGCCTTAATGATTGAGATGTGACTTCTTTTGTGAGATCAAGATTAATAAGACCAGACCATTTTTGAGCACGCTTCTTTAATGAGGGGATGTCAAAATTCCCATCAGGATCATGTGCAATGATAGCATTTTGTGCACCTTTTTCTCGGATAAGAATGGTGAGTGCACGTGTATCAATGCCGCAAAGTGCAATAATTTTACGTGTTCTAAGCCATTGATCGAGATTTTTATTTGCACGATAGTTTGAGGGGCGTGTAATGTCGGCTTTGAAAAGAGCACCGACGGCACCATGACAGTTGATAGGCGTGAGATCTTCGATATCTTCGCTGTTTGTTCCTACATTTCCTATATGAGGAAAAGTGAAATTGATAATTTGTTGCGTATATGATGGGTCTGTGAGGATTTCCTCATAGCCTGTTATAGCGGTGTTGAAACAAACTTCACCTTCAGCAATGCCTGTAGCACCTACACCTTTTCCTTCAATAACCGTTCCATCAGCTAAGATTAAGAGGGCTGTAGGTTTCTTTACGCGCCAAGGATCGCGAGAGGGGATAGTTTGTGTCATAGTGTGTGCTCACGATTGATTTCTAAAAGATAGAAACAACCAACGTTACACAAAAGCATCACAGCTTTTGTATATATTGTTTACAATGTTGTGCTTGAGAAAGAGAGTATAGGTATATTCTACGAAGAGGTAAAGTCCTGTTTTTGAATTTTCTAAAATCCCGATATTTATTATTTTTTATCATGTAATGTAAGATCTATAAGGATGACTGAGTAGAAGCTTTTCTCATTGGATAGAATGAGGATAATTTTCATTGTTTGACCAGGTTGATTGGGCAATAAAATGCTTATTTTGGAGGTGCAGAAAAGTGTCTATCTTGCCATACTTTGTTTCGTAAATTGCTGGGTTAGAGATTGTAATTTTTTTTACCATTGTGAAAAAAACAAGAAGTGGGAAGCTATCATAGACAATTTGTTTTAGTTGAAATGACGAAATAAAAGTAGGGGGCAATGCGTGTTTATAAAGATTTTTTTTCTTAGAATCGCTAGAAAAAAGGATGGTTATTTATAAATTTCTTGTCCATTAATTTGCTGAGATGTTAGTAAAATGAGTTCTTTCTTTAGTTTTAGTACAAGAAAATATAGGAGATTAAGTGATCTGTGTCAGATGGTCTTGCTAAGGGAATCTTCTACAAAGAAAAGAAATTTTCTAAAATTTGTAAAAAATTGTAGCAAATTCTATCGAGCAACAAAATGCCGCTGTCATTATCATCAGTGATTCTTTAATGGGGTCACGACCCTCATGTAAAACAAAATGTCATTGTGTTGCACATTCACGAGTTTTTTTAAGAGACCTTTTTGAAGGTGTCCAAGCCCATTTCACGACGGCGTCCATGGACTGTATAGCGTAAAAGCCTTTTAACACTACCATCTTTATGTTTGTGAAGGTGTAAGCCGATACCATCGTTCTATTTACAAGACCTCAATGTTGCAATAGCTCTTGGTATTTAGACAATTCATAAAAGGCCTTTTTACTTCTTTCTTTAAAGTTTTTACTCATACGCCAACCTCATTTGTGACGTGCAAACATGATTTCATTTGATTCAAAATGAAAGGATTTGAGATGAGAGAATTTTACAATATTCGGAGGCTCATTTAATAGGCGGAAAGATAAATGATTCCTTATAAATCAATGTATTGTCTTAAACAAGGCACGTAGTCTAACGCTATGAAGTCATATCCATTAGAAAAAACACCGTAAAATTCGTTTGTTAAAGTAAGAAAATGCGTGTTTTTTGTTAATGAACAACGTAGACATTTACCATCTATTTTATGTCATGTTCTTCTTTAAGATATTCTTTTCTTCGACTTATGCGGGATTTGTTGTGTAAAGCGGTGAAGCCGTTAAAAACAATTCGGTTAGCAGTAATGGTTTGTCTTGTAATCGCAAACGTGAACGGCGTGCCCACAGTGCGCCTTGTTGGCCAATATGAATGAAATCGCGGGTTAAGTTTCCATTGTTAAACAGATAGTGTCCCAATGGTTTTGTGCCCAAATGCATGAGCGCTTGATTGTGTTCGCAGAAAGTTTCTTGCGGGATTACAGTGCGTCCAAGAAGCCAAGGCTGATTGTCACCCATCAATATGACTTCGCGTAACCAGTAACGTGGGCTATCAGGGAGATGTTGTGCTTCTTCTTTCAGTTTATCCCGTGTAATGAAACATTCACGTTTTGGTTCAACTCGTATGGAGGTACAGTATTTTTTCAATCGAAGCGTCATTGAGCCTGTTTCCATGAGCCAATCATGGGCATTCTCTGGTATCGGAGGATCTTGATCAGATAGCCACTTTAAAGGCGGTAAGATGGAATCTCGGGATTCAGACATTATCTTACTCCATATCCAAAACCGTGTTCCATGTGATATGCTAGGTGATAAAAATAAACATTTCCATTATAATGTAGAAATGTAAAGGCAGCAAGATTTTAAACGGAAAAAAGATATAAGAGCTATTTAAAAGAGGAGATATGAAAATTACATGATGAGTTTTATTTCCATGAAAAAAGGTCAAATATCATGTTTTATGATTTATCTAAAGCTCTTTCATATAATGCACTGTGGAATTTTCTTGATAGCAACAGGAGATTGGGAAAAACATTTAGTACCTTAAAATTCGTTTGTAATGCCTATAAAAAAAGAAATGAAGAATTTATCTATGTAAGACGCACAAAAGCAGAAATAGGAAGAATAGCAGATGGCTTATTTAGTTCTTTAAAAAATGAGGGAATACTCAGGCCATTTGAGTTTAGATGTAAAGGTGATTGTATTATTTATAATCCAGAAACGCATTTAAATAATTTGGAAAGAGTGAAATGGAGTAAGAGTTACAAAAAAACTCCTGTAACTAAGCCTAAACATGATAAAATATGTGGTTACCTCATACCTTTATCTTTAGTGCATCAGTACAAACAGAACGCATTTCCAAACGTTAAAACTATTATATTCGAGGAATATATTTGTGAAAATAATAGGTATTTAAGAGATGAACCACAAAAATTAGTGAGCTTATGTGAAACTGTTTTCAAAAACCGTAATGATGGTAGAGTAATATGTCTTGGAAGCAGTAATTCAAGATCTAATCCTTATTTTGATTTTTTTGAATTATATGATCATGAAAATAATGAATTTACTCATTATAGCTCTCGGAGTATTCTAGTAGGCCATACTGTAGGAAAAGAATTTTTAGAAAAAAAATTAAATACTCGTTTTGCAAGGTCAATTAGAAACATAAATTATAGTGCACCCGTTCTAGCAAACACCCTTCTTAAAGACGATTTTACTTTTGTAGACAAGATGAAATCTGTACATAAAAAGCCATTCATTAATCTTATTATAGATGGGCGAGAGTTAGCTGTATTTTTTGCAAATGAAAAACTATTCATCAAAAAGGGGAGAATTGACGGATATATTACATATAGTATAGATAATGATGTTTTGTATGAAAATGCAATTAAAGGAAAAATTTCAAAAGATTTCCATTTAAAACAGTTAGCTAAATTTATTAGAGAAGGTGATGTTTATTTTAATACACCGGATGTAAAAAGAGCTATGGAACCTTTTATTAAAAAGGTCTGACTATTATGAAATAATATACATCAATAAATCAAATATTCACATAAAGTAAATAAATATATACAATAAGTATATTATTTTTCCTGATTTATAAAAAATAATTTTTGGTTTATTTTAAAATAAAATGTAACATTTCGCTTTCTTCTTTGATTTACAATTATAAATCATTTTTTATGCAAATAATTATTGTTATTATTAAATTTTAATAAAAAAATTGAAAGAAAAATAGGGTAGATATTATCTTTTCCAATCTAATTCTAATAATTTGAGTATAGGCAATAGTATTTGAGTAATCAGAGGTTACAAACAGTGATATTTAAACGTGAATTATAAAAAATGAAACAAGTAAATTTTGTACTCAAAAAACAGCGTTATTTCTGCTAGTATAAAGAGATTTTAACGGATTGGGGGAGGAGGATAGCTTATGAAAGCTTTTGTTTTTTTCATTTAACAATGAAGTGAGAGAAGGCTAAAATAGATGAGATAATGACCAAAAGGGATAGTGATGTATAAAGAACACTGCTTGAGCATCTCACCATCACTTACCCGTTGACTAAGATTTTAAGGGCTATGGCAAAAATCCCTCATTTTTTCATTGAGCATCAAAATTGCCTTTTAAAAATAATGTCTTATGAGCGGACTTTTCTTCCTATCCATATCAGAACGCAGGCCCCTATAAAACCTGAAATGAGATAGCCAACCCACCCAGAAAAGCTTACACCTAAAAGGCTGAAAACAAAACTGGCTAATGCGGCTCCAATAATTCCTAAGATAATGTTTAGAAATACTCCAGTTTGGCTTTTCATAAAATATTGGGCAGCCCAACCTGCAAGGCCGCCGATAATAATAGCTGCAATCCAGCCGATATTTGCGTCTTCCATTTATATTCTCCTTTGCCTAAATTTTAACTAGGGTAAGCTTTATAAAGATCAAGACTTAACTTTTTTACTTTGAGGAGGGATACTTCTGCTAAAAACTTTGTTATAGTTACTTTGCTGCTTTTTAAATCCGTGCAAACATTTTACATGTGTAATATTATATCTATCAAAGCACCAATACACACCACTCCCTCGATAATACCCAAAATTGCTGAAATGCGCAATCGTTTTACATAAAGAAAAAGTATTTTGAGAATATAAAAACTGTATTTATGAGGATATTTATTGTCAATTTCTATAATAATTTTCAAAAAATGAAAATGAGTTGCTTCAAGCAACAAGAAAATAGACACTCAAAAATTTTGAAAGGGCATTTGCTTATCTGATATCAGTCATACTTTACTTGATATTTAAAAATGGTGTTGTTTCAATTTTTTACAAACCATTTTGTTTGTTAAGTCTTTTAAAAGTATCCTTTTTGCAAACAGATGAAAGTTTATATCTCTTATGGTGTATTTCTTTGCTTAGTGCTTTGGAGTGGTGTGTTTTTTGAAAGTATTTGATTTGGTTAAGACATTTAAAGACGTAAAATGCAATAACCGATGTGATGTGTTTATTGTTCAAATGTTTTCAAGATGAAGGTTTCGCTGTTTGTTGTTCAGCAGAATTTTGTAGGCGGGAACTTTGGAGAAGTCCTTGTGCTTCTAAAATTGGATAGATCATTGAGGTTAAAAGAGAATTGATTTGTTTCAAATCGCGTACAGTGTCGAGATGAAGGCTGGACGACTCTATGTTTTTAAGATCACCTTCACGAAGGCGTTTAAAATGCTTTAAGCTCATCTCTTTTTCTAAGTTTCGGAGTTGATCTTTTTTCTGCACCAGTAAACGCGCGGTGTGGGTATCCCGCGAAACAAGAACATTAAAGGCAATATGCGCATTGGCTAGAACAATGCTATGGAAACGCAGGAGGTCATTCCATCCATCACTACTAAATTGTAGGCCTTTTTGTTGTTTCTTTTTCACGAGCATAAGCATATTATGGATAATGATGTCTCCTGCTTGATCTAATTTTATACAAGCACCTAAAAGCTCTTGTGTTTGAAGGGCTTGCTCATCAGATAATTTTTGTCCAGCTAATTGTGCGAGATAAAGTTTGATTGCGATATGCTTTTTATCCAATATGACGTTCAGTTGGTTAAGCTCACGGATGATATCGGGATCAGGTTTTTCATAAAGTCCCATGATTTTTTCTAGCATGATATCCACAAGGTCGCAAATATGGATAACTTCTCGCATGACATTAGAAAGCGCTAAAGTTGGACGTTCAAGAACGCTATCATCAAGGGCTGTTTGATCAGATAAATTCAGCGTTTTATCGTTTTGCGTTTTTTTTGTACTTACGTGGACAATTTTAGTGGTTAGTTTTAAAACCGATTGAGAGAGTGGTATGCTTGCAAGGAGAATAAAAACGTTAAAAATGATGTGGGCATTAATAACTTGAGTAGAGGGGGTATTGCCAAGCCACGTGATAGGTGGTTGAAAGGAGAGAAATAAGACAAGGATTAGGATAGAACCAGCACCACGCATGAGTAAATTCCCCAAGGGAACGAGGCGAGCATTAGGGGGGGCATTGCGTGTTAAAAGTGGTGCTATAAGAGAGGAACCAAAATTAACGCCAAGGACCATGACAACACAGAGTTGAGCGTGGATAAGACCGTAGTTAGCGAAATTGACCAGCAAAATAATCCCTGCAATGGATGAATGTAAGAGATAGGTAAGTGCTGCTGCCAACAAAAAAGTAGAAACAGGATCGGTTGAAAGATAATGAATGATGCTAGGTAAAAGAGCGCTATCACGTAAAGGCTCTGTGGCTGCGCTTATCATTTGTAAAGATAAAATCAACAGGCCAATACCAATGACAATACGCCCTACTTGACGCCATTCACGTTTTTCAGTCGTCATGAAGATACATGTGCCAATTAAAAGGCACAGGGGCACAACAATAGTAAGGTCATAGGAAAGAATTTTGACAACGAATGCTGATCCTAATTCTCCTCCACGGACAGCCATCAGTCCTGCTATACCGGAGACAAAACCAGATTCAACAAAAGAACCAACAAGGAGTGTGATTGCTGTAGAGCTTTGTAAAATCATCGCTGAAAAAAGTCCAAAACTTACAGCAAACAAGGGTTTGGAAATGACGTGACGCATTTTATATTTCAGTCTATCACCATAAGCACGTTCAACGCCTGTGCGGACCATGCGTGTGGCCCAAAGAAGTAAAGAAATAGCGCCGGCAAGATGAAGGAGTACCAATGAACTATTCATGATACTTTCTCTTTCTTTGTTGTTATAAAGAGTGTTGGTTTAAAAAAATTATAATTTGAGGTCCATTTTTCTACTTTTCTTTTGTTTCTAATAGATGACGAAAATCATAGCCGCTTGGATTTTGAAAAATCTTTAGACCAAAACTAGGGAGAATGGAATAAAGGTGGTCGAAAATATCAGATTGAATTTGTTCGTACTCTAGCCAAACAGTTGTATTGGTAAAACAATAAATTTCCAAAGGTAAACCATCAGGTGTAGGAGGTAATTGTCGTGCCATGAGAGTCATATTTTGTTCAATGTTGCTATGGTTTTCTAAGTAAGCAAAAACATAAGCACGGAATGTTCCAATATTGGTTAAACGGCGAGTATTGGCTAACACGTCATGATTTTTGTCTAATTGCGTATTCCATTGATCGATTTCTGGTATTTTTTGTGTGAAATAATTTTCTAACAAATTAAATCTAGAAAGATATTTTTGTTCTTCTTCTGTGTGAAAGCGGATACTTGATTGATCAATAAAGAGGGACCGTTTAATCCGTCGTCCACCTGCTTCTTCCATTCCACGCCAATTCTTAAAAGGGTCAGTTACGAGTTTACGGATGGGGACAGTTGTGATTGTTTTATCAAAATTTTGAACTTTAACGGTATGAAGTGCAATTTCAGTGACATCGCCGTCTACATCGAGACTAGGGATTTGAATCCAATCACCAACACGTACCATATCGGTGGATGAAATTTGGATGCCTGCAATCAGAGAAAGAAGCGTATCTTGGAAAATCAGCATGAGAACAGCGGCCATTGCACCAAGACTGGAGAGAAGGATAAGCGGTGAGCGGTCAATTAATGTCGCTACCATGAGAATTGCTGCTACAGTAAAAAGCGCAATTTTGGCGATTTGAATGTAACCCTTTATTGGTTTTAAACGCGCCGTTGGCTGTTGTTCATAGAGGATATTAATAACATTAAGGAGAGAAGAAATTGCTAGGGCGACCACAAAAATAATGAAGGCGTTAGCAACATTGCCGATAATAGTGTTAAGGGCCTCAGGGAGTGTTGGGATAAAATTGATGCCAATTGAGAGGATAAAGGCCGCAATAATATTTGCTATATATCGAATGGTAGACTCAATATCAACGGAGGTCTTTTTAGGAAGGAAGGAAGAGAGCCTCTTTGCTCCATGAAAGAGCAGACTTCGTGCTAAAAAATTGACTAAAAGCGCAATGATAATAAGAATAATGAGCCAAACAATTGATTCTAGCAAAGGATATTGAACAAGAAATTTTATCACTTTATTTACTCTCCATTTTTGAAAAATATACGGCTGAACCTTTAAAAATGTTCAATCGTTTAACAGGAAGTATTGGAATTATGCTCTAAAGTGGTTAAATATGCAAAAAAGAATTTTAAAACTTTGTGAGAGATAATGCGCTTTTCACCCGATTTTCTTGATGATCTCCGCACGAGATTACCAATTTCGATAGTTATTGGTCAAAGGGTGACATTTGATTCCAAGAAAAGCAAACCTTCGCGAGGAGACTTTTGGTGCTGTTGCCCATTCCATGGTGAGAAGACTCCAAGTTTTCATTGTGATGATCGTAAAGGACGCTATTATTGTTTTGGCTGTGGTGTGAGTGGTGATATTTTTACTTTTCTTTGTGAGCTTGATGGATTGCACTTTTCAGAAAGCGTAGAACGTTTGGCTGATTTTGCGGGGATAAAATTACCTCATTCTGATCCACAAAGTTTTAAGCGTCAAATGGAAAAGGCTGATCTTTATGATGTTATGAAAATTGCTACGGAATTTTTTCAACAGAGCTTACATGATAAAAGCGGTGTCAATGCACGTCGTTATCTTGATGCACGGGGGGTATCGCCAAAGCTTGCAGAGCGTTTTCGAATTGGTTTTGCTCCAGGGAAACGTACTGCTTTGAAGGATGCTTTAAGTGCGCGTGGTATTTCCATCAAGCAAATGGAAGATTGTGGACTTCTTAAATCGAGTGAAGATAATACAATTTCCTATGATCGATTTAGAAATCGTATTATGTTCCCCATTGAGGATTTACGCGGACGTGTAGTGGCGTTTGGAGGGCGTGCGTTAGAAAAAGATGCACCAGCAAAATATCTCAATAGTCCTGAAACAGTGCTGTTTCATAAAGGAAATATTCTTTATAATGCAGCAGCTGCTCGCAAAAATAGTCGCTTCGTTGGCGATGAAAAGATCCATTCACTCCTAGTTGTTGAAGGTTATATGGATGTGATTGCGTTGACAAAAGTTGGTTTTGAAGGCGTGGTAGCACCTTTGGGGACAGCAATAACGGAAGAGCAAATTGGGCTTTTATGGCAAATGGGGACTGAGCCTATTTTGTGTTTCGATGGTGATGAGGCTGGTTTAAAAGCTGCTTTTCGTGTTGCTGATCGCGTTTTGCCGCTTTTGAAGGCAGGGGTTTCTATACGCTTTGTTTTATTGCCACAGGGGCAGGATCCAGATGAAATTGTTTCTGCTGGTGGTGCACAACTTTTTTCTTCCTTTTTGCAAAAAGCAATTCCATTGATTGAGCTTTTGTGGTGGCGTGCTGCTTATGGAAAGAATTTTGAAACTCCAGAAGCACGGGCAGCGCTAGAAAAACAACTGAAACAACAAATTTTCACGATTAAGGATGATGATATACGCCGTTATTATTTGCAAGATATAAAAAAACGACTTTTTGATTTTTTTCGTCCCGATTTTTCGAAAAAAAAAGGTACAGGGCGCTCTCAACAGCTTTCCCAAAATAGAATGTTGAAAGATCCGTCTTTTTCTGTTTTGGCAAATTCTGACATCGTGCGTCATTCGTCACAATCTATTCCACTGCGTGAAGCCGTTATTTTATTGATTTTAGCGTACTATCCTGAATTATGGTATGAAAATTTTGAAGTTCTTGCTGAACTGGCGTTACAAAATACGCAATTGGTTTGTTTCCATCAATCGATGTTGGAAATTCTTGGGAACCAGCAACTTCATGATAAAGAGACAATGATTGCGCTTTTAGAAGAAAAAGGGCAAAAAGCTCTGTTAGAACGTATGAAACATCTTGTGCAACATGTTGGTATGCGCACGGTTTTTATTGGAGCTCCGATAGAAGATGCTCGTGCTATATTAAAACAGGCTCTCTACTTGCATCTTCAAGAACACCACCTACATAAGAGATTACAAGATATTGAAGAGCAACTTGTAGAGAATCCTAACAGTGAGGTCTTTAATCTGCTTCGTGAAATAAAAAGTGAATTACAGCAGATGCAAGCGACAGAAGCATTAATTGAAGGATTTGGAAGTTGGTTGGACGAAAAAATAGACGGGAATAACCAAGATACGATAAAATGATTCGCTTTTTTGATGCGAATCAGTCACCTAAGGCTTAAAATGAGGAATTTTATGTAGAGAAACATTTTTATAAAGAATGACGATTAAATTTTAGGAAAAGCGGGAAATTGGTTCTTAACAATATGCTACAGAGATTATCTCAGAAAAGCTGAGAGGTGTCGGGGAAGCTTCTGGAGTTTTCCCGCGTTTTTGTGTGAGTGAAATGCGTATACAAAGTGTCTTCTTTCCGGTAGCAATCTTCTCTCAGAGGAAGTATATATCGGAGAAGTTTAGAGACGTTAGGTAAGAACGGGAAAAGCTGGTCACGTGAAGGCTGTGAAGTGATCAAGTGGAGTTACGGTATGGCAACAAAGGTTAAACAGAAAGATAATGTGGAAGTAATAAGCCAAGCGAGTTTGGATAGCCCTCTTCTTGATTTTTCTGATGACGCCATTAAGAAAATGGTTAAGCTTGCTAAAAAAAATGGTTATGTGACGATGGACGAACTGAATGCAGTTCTTCCATCTGAAGAGGTTACGTCTGAACAAATTGAAGATATCTTGGCGATGTTTTCTGAGATGGGTATTAATGTTGTCGACGATGAAGATGAAATCGATTCTGAACCTGATGTAGAAGAAGTTACAGTAGAGGGCGGAGATCTCGTCGAGGCTTCTAGTCACGCGATCGCAACGACAACGAACAAGCGTGAAATTACAGATCGTACGGATGATCCCGTGCGTATGTATTTACGTGAAATGGGTGCTGTTGAGTTGCTGTCGCGGGAAGGCGAAATTGCTATTGCCAAACGTATCGAAGCAGGGCGGGAGACAATGATTGCAGGGCTTTGTGAGAGCCCCTTGACTTTTCAAGCCCTCATTATTTGGCGGGAAGAATTGAGAGAGCAGCGTATCCTTCTTCGTGAAATTATTGATCTTGAAATGACTTATGCTGGTCCCGAGGCAAAGCAGGCTCCTATTGTTGAGCGAAGTGAAGTTGATAAGATAAAAGAGGAAAAAATATCTTCTAGCATACGTAATATGGAGGGAATTGCTGGAGAGAGAAACACTGAGGACGAGGATGAAGATGATGACGAAGCGAATTTGTCACTTGCTGCAATGGAAAATGAACTCTGTCCTCAAGTCATGGAAACATTGGATTTTATTGCGCAGACTTATATAAAATTGCGGAAACTACAAGATCAGCATGTTGAGAGCAGTTTGGCAGAGCGTAAAGAGGGCGCTCTTACACCGTCTCAGAGAAAAAAATATATGCAATTAAAGGGTGAGTTGGTTCAAGCCGTAAAATCCCTTTCGTTGAACCAAAATCGTATCGAATCTTTGGTTGAGCAACTTTATGACATCAATAAGAGACTTATTCATAATGAGGGTAAGCTGAAGCGGGTTGCTAATAGTTATGGTATTGGTCATGAGGATTTTTTAAAAGAATATCAAGGACGTGAATTAGATGCCGATTGGGTAAATTATGTTGCGACTTTACCAGGATCGGGGTGGAAAGAATTCTCAAGGCGTGAAGCAAAAGAAATTCAAAGGTTGCGTAGCGAAATACAAAATCTTGCACAAGAAACCGCTATTTCAATTGGCGAATTTCGTTGCATTGTTACGCAGGTGCAAAAAGGTGAACGCGAATCAACAATTGCTAAAAAAGAAATGGTAGAAGCTAATCTTCGTCTCGTCATTTCAATTGCAAAAAAATACACTAATCGTGGTTTGCAGTTTCTTGATCTTATTCAAGAAGGAAATATTGGCTTGATGAAAGCCGTGGATAAATTTGAATATCGCCGTGGATACAAATTTTCAACTTATGCAACATGGTGGATTCGTCAGGCAATTACTCGTTCTATTGCTGATCAGGCACGTACTATTCGTATCCCTGTTCATATGATTGAAACAATTAACAAAATTGTTCGTACATCACGACAGATTCTCCATGAAATTGGACGCGAGCCTACACCAGAAGAATTGTCTAGCAAACTTTCTATGCCGTTAGAAAAAGTACGAAAAGTCCTTAAAATTGCAAAAGAGCCCATTTCACTTGAAACACCTGTAGGTGATGAAGATGATTCGCATTTGGGCGATTTTATTGAGGATAGAAATGCATTATTGCCGATTGATGCAGCTATTCAGGCAAATCTACGGGATACAACGACGCGTGTGCTTGCTTCATTAACACCACGTGAAGAACGTGTTTTGCGAATGCGTTTTGGTATCGGGATGAATACAGATCACACGTTGGAAGAAGTTGGGCAACAATTTTCAGTGACAAGGGAGCGTATTCGACAAATTGAAGCAAAGGCGCTTCGTAAGTTGAAGCATCCAAGCCGTTCACGCAAATTGCGTAGTTTTCTTGACTCTTAATAAGAGACTTGTACCTTTTCAAAGATGTGTTCTTTTTGATGCGTGTGAACAAAAAGCATATCGTGTCGTTTTTGAAATATTTTTTTGAAGAGGGGTAAGGCGAGTGGGTATTAAACAATTCATGCAAAACTTATGTGTCCAATATTTTTCTTGGCTTTGATATTTGTGCTACTGTTTATAAAAGCAATCGATAGTGGAAATAAAATTATAGGGTGATTTCTCAAAGGAGTGAACGATATCGAAAGCATTGTCTTGCGTGTGATAGTAGGTCTATTAGAAGATATCATATTTAAGAATAGTTGACGTTGAGAGATGTCAACTTGTTATTGGTTATGATTCTTTTTTTTGTACTATAGAAGCATTCACACAAGCGAATTATGGGAATGTGGAGAAGTTTAGATATTTCATTCCGATTATATTATTTTATTTTGTAAAACATTTTGATTTGCACATTTTGTTGTTTCTTATGTTTGTTTACAATAGATATTTTGGTGCATTATTTTTCTGCGTATGGGGTGTTTGCTAAAGATAGGGTATATTTTTTATTTAATAAGTTTTTGGATAACTTGTCTTGAGAGGTAATGTGGTCTAATTTTATTATTTTGCTTTTTCATAGATTTTTTATTCCAAAAAGAAAAAATATTCCTGATTTTATGAGTAAAAAAGTTCTCTTTTGGAAAATGAAAAAAGTTAGAAGAAATTTCTATGTCTGAGTGGGAAGGTTTCTGCCATGGATTAGATGTTGTTATTTACAGAAAGTAGAAGATGATGATACGGGTGATATTTATTTATGTAACCAGTGTTGCTTGCCATCTTTTTTAGATAAGGAGGCTTGGCGGTATCATAGGTATGTCCATTGTTATAATCGTTTCAAATTATAGTGTTGGATGTTGCGACAGCTAAAATAGGCCGTTTGTTACAAAAATCTGTATTTATCGGTTCTGATTAATTAGGGAAAAGATCTTTGTGAAATCAGCTAGTACTAGGAATTTTTAGACAGTGAGTGTATAAAAAACAATTTCCTGTATATGGACAGATAAAAATTTACAAAGATAAATAAAGGAATCATCGTCTGAATCCCCCCCCCAATATTATAAAGTCTTCTGCGTGAAAGCCAGTGATCTTGATGGCTTCATGCAGCAATTGATAAGACTACATAGTCTATTCTATATCAAATACCATGGTAATATTGACAACATAGCTCAATTCACCTCCTGCAAGGTTTGTATTGTCGTAGTCGTCCTCTATTGAACCACTTCGAAGGTGTTCTCGTGGATAGTGATTATTACTACCTTCATTGATTGTAATTATTTTTCCTAATTTTAAATTAGCTTCTTGCGCTATAGTTTTAGCTTTTTCAATGGCTTTAGCGATAGCATTTTTACGTGCTTCTTTATAAAATGGTTCTGTATTGTTATTGGTAAAGTAAATATTATTCACCGACTTAACATCAAGCGCCATTGCTTGATCAAATATTTTACCAGCATTGGCGAAGTCACGAATATATACTGTTAGAGAATGTGATACACGATACAGTTTCTCATGTGTCTTTTTTTCATTATCTTTATGCTCATTATGTGGGTTATATGGATATATGTTCAAGTTTGATGTTTGTAAATCATTTTCTTGAATTCCATTTTTCTTAAAAGCGTTTATAATATCATTCATAGATTTATTATTGGCAGTTAATGCTTTTTGGGCTGTGGTGTCCTCTGTAACAATTGCCAGGTTGATGATTGCTACATCCGGTGTTACGCTGGTTTCACCAGTCGCAGAAACTGTAATGGTTCTATCTTTCGTTTTACTTTCTGCAGCGTGTATGGGGAATGAACATGCTAGCAGAGCAAGCATTATCATAGCTATTTTAACTTTGTAATAATTCAACGATTGAAAAATTGTTTTTGTCATGTTTCTTCTTTCTTCCTTTATATTTACGGATGATCATTTTCTCATTTTTAAGAATTCTTGTAAAGAAATTAGAGCATTTTGAAAAAAAAGCGATAAATAAAGAGAAGATTTAGCGTCATCTATTACAGCAGCTAAAATGAGTTTGTGGCTATCAGAAGATTACACTTATCGACCTGATTAATGAAAGAAATGGTGTCCGATGATATCAGCTAGTGTGTAGTGTCAAGAATCTTCAGACGATGTATTAGGTGCAATTCCCCATGCATTGACAGATAAAAATTTACAAATCAGTGTCTGAAGAAGATCATCTCCACCATATCACTGGTCTTCTTTATGAAGGCCAGTGATATGATTGTTTCATGGAACGATCTATGAAATGTTGTTATTTAGTCTATGGAAAAGACTACGTTCACACTAACATTGTAGCCTAATTCACCTCCTGAGAAATTTGTATTGTCGTAACTTATACGTGTTGCGCTGCTCATAAGGCGTGGGCTTGGATAATTATTATTATTTTCACTGATTTGGATGATTTTTCCTAATTTTAAGTTTGCTGCTTGTGCTATAGTTTCAGCTTTTTCAATCGCTTCAGCGATAGCTTTTTGACGTGCTTCTTTATAAAAGGGTTTTGTATCGGCGTTGGTAAAGGTAATGCCATTGACTGAGTTTACACCCAGTGCCATCGCTTGATCAAATATTTTACCCGCATTGGCGAGGTCACGAATGCGTACGGTTAAAGAATTTGAAACATGATAGTATTTTTCATTATTCTTTTTTTCACGATGTTGATCGGAGCTCGTTTGATAAATAGACAAGCCTGATGTTTGCAAATCATTTGCTTGGATTCCATTGTTCTTAAAAGCAGTTACAATATCATTCATAGATTTATTATTGGCAGTTAATGCTTTTTGGGCCGTTTTGTCTTCTGTAACAACAGCGAGATTGAGAATTGCCATATCTGGTGTTGCTTGGCTTTCACCAGTTGCAGTCACTGTAATCGTTGCGTTTTTCATTATGCTTTCTTCAGCATTTATGGGAAGTGAACCGGTTAGCAGTGCAAATGCTACTATAGCTATTTTAACACTATAATGATTTAGCGGTTGGAAAATTATTTTTTTCATATCTGCTCCTTTATACTTATCAATTTACTATTTTCTCATTTTTGGAAGTTTTTGTAAAGAAATTAGGGTACTAGAGAAAAAAACCGATAGATAAAAGAAAAAATATGGATTATAATTCGATCCAGCCCTTGTATCATAGGGCATTTTAGTTTAGAGGAAAGCAATCTGTGTGGGGCCTGTAGCTCAATTGGTTAGAGCCAGCGGCTCATAACCGCTTGGTTGGGGGTTCGAGTCCCTCCAGGCCCACCATCATAAAGAATTCGTAGAGAGGTCTTGAGATTTTACTTCCTTTGTGTTTTTAAGTTATTTTCTATCGACCGTGAATTTTTTAATCTTTTTGTAGTTTTTAAATTGCTCTATGGTGAGGCAAGGTTTTGCTCTTTTGTATAGAGGAGTGGTGGTGCTCTTATCAATCTAGTAAAACTAGTAAAAGGCTTTCGTTTGTGGCGTTGTAGCAACTGCGCTAAGCTTATATGCATTTTCTTTACCCATGAATTGCTCTTTTCCTTTCTGCTGCAGTATGTTTTTCATAAAACAGGATGTTAAAATTTTCTTTGATGGATTTATTTTTCTTTTTCCAGAAAATAAACACTTTATCTCAATAGAGTGCTTTCAGGTTCTTATCGATTCAGATAAAATCTGCGAGACAATATTTTGTTTTAAAGTGTTTTTTTATTTTTTAGTGAATGCTATTTGCTACGGTGTCTTTTCGTTCAATTTGAGCTGTCTCACTATGATTCAAGTCTGTACAGAAGAAGAGTTCTGCAGATATTCATGTGCTATATATTAAGGACAATCACATTTATGGATGTTTTCTTTTTCTAAGCTGATCATTTCTTTTTCTTTTTAAGAAAAAAATTTATAGCTGATTGTTAGGTGATTCCCTCAAAGCTTTTGACTCATTGTCCTTTTAAGAGCTTATTGCGTGTTTTCAGAAAATTTTTTGTGATTGTGTTTGCGTATTTTTTTTGCATTGTTCAATTCTTACTGTAATACACGTTTTTTCTTGCTTTATGAGGAATACTTCTTATGAAATGCAAGGTACTTTTATCAAGATGCAATTCGTTTTTTTATGTTTTTTGTTAAGTGATATTTGTTCATTCTGTTTCATCGGTGTTTGCATTGTCATCGAGGAGCGAATTTATAGGATCTTTTTTAATTCTTATTCTAATAAGATTTAGAGTTTTGTGTAAAGTTTACTTTTTTCTGTGTTTGTTTTAGAGACCTTTATTATTAGTCTTCTCTTTTATGTAAAGCTGTTAACGATTGTTTGAAATTTTGTCGAAAGAAGAAGTGAATTTTCCGTTTTATAAATACTCGGTCAGTTATGTTTGGATCTGATTAGAGATTATCTATTGTATCTTTTTAAGTATTGTCGTTTTTGATTATAATGGATCTCTCAGCTCAATTTCAAGGGTGGTTTCGGAAAGAAGGCAAACTTTTTGCAAAGCATATCACAGGGTCGTAAGAAGCGCTGCTATCCATATCGCTTTGTTGTGTTTTTATTTTGCGATATCGTTTGAAAAATATCATTGGTGCTGTATAAAATAAAACTGCTATATGTTTTTTTCAAAATAAGCTTTTTCATATTCTTTCACGTAGAAGTTAGCAGCATTTTCAGAGATATCTTTACGTCGATTAGTTGTTGGTTCGAATCACAAGATCTGAGTAATCTTATTAAGGTTGTTGATAAAAGTGGTCGTGTCAATTTTATCATAAAAAGGTTTGGACCGTGCGATGTTTTCTGTTTCATCATGGTACATAATCAACAGAATTTTATCTAATGTTATAAAATGAGCTTATGCGCAATTGCTTCCATACTGCTGTCTATTGCAAATATTTTTTTCTAGGGTATGGGATATGTTTCAACGCTTTAGCGTTATATAGTGTGACGACATGGAGTATAACTATGAAGAACGAGGAAAAATTTGAAGCAGCTTTGTCCGATATTATCGTGAAATGGGAGGCCCTTTCTACGGCTCAAAAGCAAGAGGTATTGAGAATAGTAGAAAATTCTACAAATGTTGCTCAGTTAAGAGAATATTTAAAGCTTCAATCTTCTTTTTATCTCCAGAGGAAATCAAAGCGATGAGTTTTAAATCTTCATCGGAGATGTTAAAACCAGTTATGACATATATGGCGCTAGCATTTCCGAGGGTGTTAAGAATAGCCATTAATTTATCTACAGAGGGTCTTTTCCCTCCTTTTATCATTTGTTGTACGTAATTTTGTCCACAGCCCGCTGCTTTGCTTATTTCAATCATTGTGCGTCCATCACTTTTTATTAATTCAATTAAGCGTTGGAACCAATCTTTTTCAGTCTTTGTCATTTTTAGACCTTTACATATTTACGCTATAGCGTTAATATTACGTTGCGAATCCAGAATATATGATACAAGGAGCGTAAAAATATCCATGCGTAGCTTTTCGCTTATGAAGGATATAGAGTTGTTTTTAACTAATAACAAAATGTCCCCATACACTTTCAAATTTGAATCAATAAGAAATAGTTGCTTAGTTTCATGATTGTGACAGGATGAGTGTGTATGACCAAAGATGGAAATACACCTGACGTGTTCATTAAATGTCACTAATAGTATACGCAGCACTATTATAAATCAAGATATACCCTAACATTGGCATTTGTAAGAAGTTTCTGCATTAAGGTGATGAGCCGATGAGAGAGAGGCTTTATGGCCTTAAAAAAGGATTGTTGCTGTAGAAAAATTACAATGAGTTCATGAGCGTATAGGATTTTTTTTCTTTGTTTTTAATAGATTAAATTACAATCAGATGGTGTTTTATATGTGTACGTTTAAAAGGAGTTAAAAATATTAAAAAAATGATTTTGGTAATTTTATAGAGCATAAATGGATTTTTAATTACAAAGGCGATTGATCTTTTATCAAAGATAAATGTGTGGTTTCTGGTACTATGATTTATAAAGATATTCCTATTTGTGGTGGCAGCACTCGGTGTGATATGGCATGGATATATTGTATCTCCTATTTACAGTGTCATTTGCGTGTATGGTAATGTATTGATCGGTGAATGTTTGTATTTATAGTATTATTCAAGTTTATAACTATAAGATTCTTAAAATTCTAAAATTTATGTTGATGCTTTATTTTGTGCCTATACAAAGATTGATAGGAGGGCAAAAGTTTATGGCAATACAGAGGTTTATGACTATGAAGATTTTCGTAATGACAAAGAGTTTCGCATAGAAAGTTGCATTTTTGCGTTTTGTATAAAGTGAAACGATGAAAATTGCTGTGATTATATGATGAGTGGCTTTCAGAGGGCTGCTTTGTATTATTTTTTAGCATGTTTTGTGGAGAGGATAAGGGTGCTGGGTGTGATTTATCATACCTGGTAGGTATGATTTTGCGTTCTTTTTTGATGAGAGCGTGAAACCAAACCAATTGGTCAAGATAATCAACTTCACGGTAGTTAAAGGAAATCAAAATGGGTGTAAATGAAATTTTATTAGGAGTGGTGATTGTTGTTTTTCTTTTTAGTGGGGGCATGTTTCGGTTTGCTTTTTACTATCGCAGTCAGGTTAAAGCTCTTAAAGAAGAAGTAAGAAAGCTAAAGCATGATTTTTTAAGAGATTCCATGAAGATGACGGAAGAACGAGATAGGATGATTAGAGAGCAAAGTATGATGGTTAAAAGACGCGATCAAACAATTGAAAAACTGAAAAAACAAATTAAGCAATATGAGGAAGATAAAAAATATCAAAAAGAAATGCAATCTAAAGAGGATATAAAAAGATGATGAAAGAGATTTGGGAGAGTGGAAGAGATAAATTTCAGTCATGAAAATAACGTTAGGGATGGCGGTTCAGCTATGTGTTTTGATCGTGGTCAACTTTATACCAATCTATGGTTTATGAAAATCTTCCATGTATAGGAAAGGAGTCATCGTTGGTAATAAAAGTTTATATATCAGTTTATAGAGATGCTAAAATTCTTTTAAATACATATCTCATCTCGCAGCGATTAATGAAAATGTAGTGTTGGTGATGACTATACATATTACTAAAAACAATGTTGTAAGTGGTATGTTTATTTGGAGAACGAGGTATATCTATTGTTACTCTCAATCAGGTATAAAAAGAGGTATAGGAAGAGCGAGATGGGTGCTTGTTTTTTTGAAGAGAATGGGAGAAATAGTTATAATGATTGAATAAAAGGGATAGAAAGAAAAAGATGTATCAAAAGCTCTTGGAAATTAGGCAGGATATTCATAAGTTATGCGTCGTATGCATTTTAATACTATCTCATTTTTACGAAAAGATACATTCTTTGTAAGAGTGAGGGTTGATAGATTGAATAGCGATTTGATTATTGATTTTATAGAAGGGAACACCCTGTAGAATTTTTTCAGTTATTCGGTATATTAGAGGAATTACATAAAAATTTCTTCTCTTGAGAAAAAACCTTTCTTACGCATTATAAAAGCGCAGGATGAGATTTTTAATATAAAAAGTAAAATTTTTTATATTAATAGTAAAGAACGTCAGGATTGTAATTCTCTGATAAGGGCTTTATGTGTGATTTCTCTTATCTGCTCAATATTTACCAGAATATCTTGTTTTGTTGGATAACCTTTACTAGAAAAAGCGATTTTTTGTTTGTCTCCTGAGATTAAACGCCAATACCATTGATTGTGAACACCTTGAAATACCTCAAAAAACATGCTTTCCACCTCATAAAATAGCTGTAATTCGTAGGATAAACGCTCAAATAACATGACTATGAGCACTAAAGTATGTCTCTATAGTGAGTAGTCAATATATTCCTCTCATTTTTTTTAATCTCAAACCAAATTCCTATGAAAGCAGCATTTTGTAACAAGAAAATATTTATTGTCAATAAGCTATAAACAATTGCTTTATGCTAAAAAATCTACTTTTAATAATTTCATTACGCTGTATTTTTAGACTATTTTAGTAATTTTTTTTATTGCTATTGAGCGAACATATCCCGTTTTTTATTATAAAATTTCATACGTTTAATCAAATTTCACCAGTATGAAAAAGAAGAACTTTTTCTTTCATGCTGATAAAGTTTGCACCTCGTTTGTTATCCTTTGTGATAAAAATATTCATTGATTAGCGATAATTTCCTGTTGTGCCATACTTCGAATGAGTAAATCAATGAATAAGCTGAGGGTGTAAGAATTAGCCATTTTTGCTTTCATATCGATCAGCGAAGTTGCTGCTTTTGGGGTAAGGCTATTGGATAAGCCTTGTTTTGATAAATATTGCTGCAATTTTTTATAAGAGCTATCGATTGTTTTCTGATTTAGTTTCTCACCATGATCATTCTTGGTAAGAATTTCTTCAAGACCTTCAATTTTTTTTATAAAATAATTCCAATCAAAGTCACTTTTCGTATACTCTGTGTCAAACATTTTTCCTTGTCCAGTTAAAAGCCAATTAATATTGACACCGTACAATGTGCGATATGTTTGTAAAACATTAAGATTTGGTTCTCTTTCTCCACGCTCATAAAAAGCGATAGAATTTTTCGTCATGCTAAAACTTTTAGCCAATGCTTCACGTGATGGGTCCCCTAAAGCAAGACGTACATAACGTAAACGTTTTCCAAATATAGTTTTCGATTCAGTTTCAGGACGGGCCACGAATTATCTCCCTCAGTAAATCATCATGGTATAGCTTTTAGCCAATAAAGGCACACTATGTATTAATAACTCTTGATACAATGTCAATATTTATAGTTTTATTTTTCTTTATTTTTTTTAATTTTAGTGGATAGAAAGCAATTTTTGATCTGTTGTACTCAATGTTATTTAAAATTGGTCTTCATTTTAGAGAGAATAATGGGATTAGTGGTACTTTTCTTGTTTTTTCTGTTAGAAATTCCATATAAGTTTGCCGTATAGATTCTCTCTATCTTTGCGTTAAGAGATGCAGTCTTTTAATTGACGCTACAGATGAATTTGGAGAAGTGGATTTTGAGGAATGATCATGGCCCGATTAGGTTATTTTAGGTGGGCTTTTTTTTTCACAATTGTTGGCGTCTTTATGGGAGGGGCAATTGGTTGGTTGGAAACAGAAAGTTTTACTGGTTTTCTTAAATATTTTTTTATTTGCTGCGTTTTAGGAATTTTAGAAATTTCTTTATCTTTTGATAATTCTATCATCAATGCTCGTGTTCTTAGAAAAATGGATCCAATATGGCGTCGTCGTTTTTTGGTGTGGGGTATTTTGGTAGCGGTATTTGGGATGCGGATTGTTTTTCCATTACTGGTGGTTGTTGCTGCTGTTGGGATTAACCCAATTGCAGCAGTAAAGTTAGCAATATGGGAACCACATCAATATGCCGCAATTTTAACAGATGCTCATGTAGGAATTGCCGCTTTTGGAGGAACTTTCCTGATAATGGTTGGTTTGAGATATTTTTTTGATTCTGAAAAAGAGGTGCATTGGCTTGCTTTTATAGAAAAGCCAGCTCAAAAGTTTGGAACACTTGTTGGCATTGATATTGCAATCGTTTTAGCTTTGATATTGTTTTTTTCAGGGCAGATTGTAACAGAAGATAAAGTGACTTTTTTATTTGCTAGCCTTTATGGGCTTTTGACGTTTATCGCTGTTGAAGCGATTGGTTCGCTTTTGGATGGTCCAAAAGCGACTTTAGCTACCGTTGCTAAAGGGGGGGCTGGTGCCTTTCTTTATCTAGAGATTCTAGATGCGAGTTTTTCTTTTGATGGTGTTGTTGGTGCTTTTGCTTTTTCACACAACCTTTTTATTATTGCAATTGGTCTTGGTATTGGTGCATTCTATGTTCGTTCTATGACAATTATGTTGGTCGAATCAGAGGTGTTGTTGCATTATCGTTATTTGGAGCATGGTGCTTTTTACGCAATCTTGCTACTCGCAGTAATTATGTATCTGCAAACTATTATATCGGTTCCTGAAATATTAACAGGACTTTTAGGGGTATGTATTATTGGCATGGCATTTTACGCTTCTCTTCGTTTTAAGCATCAGGAATTGAATAAACATGGCGTCTCTGAGTGAATTGAAAATTTTTCTGTGTTAATATATAGCAAATAAGTAAGGTGTTTTTTAGGAAGCCATTAAGAGTTCTATACCGGATTCATTCATTGTTTTAAGCATAGTATTTAGTGACCCGTTGAGATCAATACCTGCGCAGGCGTTTAGTGAAACACTTACTTTGAACCCGCATTGTGTGGCGTGAAGTGCGGAAAATCCCACACAAAAATCGGTTGCCAAACCACACATAGCAAGTTTTGTAAAACCCTGTTCTTTGAGATAAACTTGTAAGCCTGTTGGTGTTTTTTGATCATTCTCAAAAAAAGCGGAATAGCTATCAATTTTTTTATTATAACCTTTTCTAAGAATAAGTTGTGCTTTTTCAACTCTAAGAGATGTATGAAAATCTGCTCCTTGTGTTCCTTGTATGCAATGATCAGGCCAAAGTATTTGCGGACCATAGTCAAGTTCAACGGTATCATAGGGAGCTTTTTCAGGATAGGAGGAAGCAAAGCTGCAATGATTTTTGGGATGCCAGTCTTGGGTTAAAATAACATGATCAAAATGGTTTATGAGGTTATTAACAGCGGGTAAAATAACATCACTTTGTGGTACTGCAAGTGCTCCATTTGGTAAGAAGTCATTTTGAACATCAATGACGATTAAAGCTTTTTTTTCCATCAACATATTCCTATAAGAGACTTGCCTTTTATGATACCTTTAAGCGGTTTTATTATTATCTAGAAGTTTTGAAATAATTTCGTGGATATTGGTATTATTTTTGTCATTATCAAGCCACAAAAGGGGAATAGAAAGGTTTCTACGATTCTTTTTATAGTTTTTTACGAATTGCAACCATGTTCCAATAGAAAGTGCACTGTAGCTACCAATAGCAATATGTTGGTGTAAAGCTTTCATGATCCTCAAGCTTGGAACATCAGATCCCATAAGGCGGCGGTCATTTTGTAAACACAATTTAAGCCACAGCAAAGCAGGTGGAGAAGTCCATTGTTTTCCATGGCATACAATTGATGAAAAAAGACAAGGGTTTTGTGTTGCGTAATCTAAAGCCCATAAGGCAAAAAAAGAGGGAGCATAGAGAATTGGTTTTCTTGGGGGAGCACTCTTGCATTGATAAGTGGGTTTAATACGATAAAAACACAAGCTTGTATCTGGTAGGGAAAAAAGAGGTGATGTTTGATGGCATGTTTCGGGTACAGCTAAAAAGATTTGTTTTTTGCTCTTTGAGGGGGCATTTTTTTGCATTCAGAACCGTATTGGGGGGTTGTGAGATTAGAAAAAATGTATCAATATAAAAGAGAAAGTTTCTTGATACAAGACAAGCGCTTTTTTTACCGCACAGTTTGAGAAAAGCAAAGAAATTTCTTTAAAGCCCTAACTTTTATTACTGTACAATATAAAGAGAAATTTATGGCACGTCAATTTATCTATCACATGGCTGGGCTTAACAAAGCTTACGGCAATAAAAAAATTTTAGAAAATATTCATTTGTCTTTTTATCCAGATGCAAAAATCGGTATTTTAGGGCCGAATGGTGCAGGTAAATCAACCATTTTACGGATTATGGCTGGGCTAGATAAGGAATATACCGGAGAAGCATGGCTTTCTGAAGGTGCACGCTGTGGTTATCTTCCTCAAGAGCCCGTTCTTGATGCAAGCAAAGATGTCCGTGGTAATGTAATGGAAGGTGTTGCAGATAAGCAGGAAATTGTTGAGCGTTATAACGCCTTGATGATGAATTATAGTGAGGAAACTGCTGATGAAGGTGCTCGACTTCAGGATATTATAGACAGTCAGAATCTTTGGGATTTAGAAAGTCAAGTTGAAATGGCTATGGCTGCTCTTGGCTGTCCTCCAGCCAATGAGAGTGTGGAAAAACTTTCAGGAGGAGAGAAGCGGCGTATTGCACTTTGTAAACTTTTTTTGTCAAAGCCTGACTTATTACTTTTGGATGAACCAACAAATCACTTGGATGCAGAAACGACCGCTTGGCTTGAAAGGCATTTGCGTGAATATCCTGGAGCGGTGCTTTTAATTACACATGACCGTTATTTTCTCGACAATGTAACTGGTTGGATTTTAGAATTGGATCGCGGTAAAGGTATTCCTTATGAGGGGAACTATTCTGCTTATTTGGGGGCAAAAGCTAAACGTTTGGCTCAGGAAGGTCGTGAAGAGGCTGCTCGTCAGCGCGCGCTGTCACGTGAAAAAGAATGGATAGCTTCTAGTCCAAAAGGCCGGCAAGCAAAGTCAAAAGCGCGTATTAAGGCCTATGATGCGTTGGTTCAGGCTGCAGGTGAACGCCGTCCTGGAGAAGCACAAATCATCATTCCTATTGGTGAGAGATTGGGGCAGGTTGTTATTGAAGTTGATAAGCTTTCTAAGGCATATAGTGAGCGTGTATTGATTGATTCTCTTTCTTTTAAACTCCCTGCTGGTGGTATTGTTGGAGTCATTGGTGCCAATGGTATGGGAAAGTCTACTTTATTTAAAATGTTGACCGGACAGGAACAGCCGGATTCAGGTCAAATACGTATCGGTGAAACAGTTCATATGAGTTATGTTGATCAGAGTCGTGATTCGTTGGTGGGTGATAAAACCGTTTGGGAGGAAATTTCCGGCGGAAATGATGTTATTAAGTTGGGAAAATATGAGATGAATAGCCGTGCTTATTGCGGTGCTTTTAATTTTAAGGGGGCAGATCAGCAACAAAAGGTAGCAAATTTATCAGGAGGGCAGCGTAATCGCGTCCATTTGGCTAAACTTTTAAAGGAGGGAGGAAATGTTCTTCTCCTTGATGAACCGACAAATGATCTTGATACTGAAACATTAGGGGCATTAGAAGATGCATTGGAAAGCTTTGCTGGTTGTGCAGTTATTATATCGCACGATCGTATGTTTCTTGATCGATTGGCAACGCATATTTTAGCCTTTGAAGGTGATGGCCATGTAGAATGGTTTGAAGGTAATTTTGCTGAATATGAGGATGATAAGGTTCGTCGTCTTGGTGTAGACGCTCTCAATCCAAAACGTGGAAATTATAAGCCACTTACACGCTAAAATTTCTTATTGCTTTATTTGATTAAGAAAATGGTGATGCCGTTTGGTGTTCTCTTTATTTTTCAAAAGAGAATGCTTTTGCTGTATTGTAAGTTTTTTATCCATCATCTTTAAGATAGGATAAAAAACTAAGAATATGGATATTATTCTTCAGGAAGTACCTTATTATGTCTTTATGATCTATTAATCATGCCTTTATGACGGATATGAGAACCCATTATTCATCAGGTTTTAATCGAGGATTATAAGTTTTCATGATGCGTGTGGATCATTATAATACAAGACCTTTCGCTTGTTTTGTTTGAGAAGAGTGGGAGGGGGCGTTCTTTTTTATATTATCACAGAAAACAATACGAATAGGAGTGATGCAACTTTATGCCTTCTGCTTGATTTTCTATTTGTAGAAATAAATGTTCATTTGAGCAGTAAGGAATATTGATGAAAAAACAAGTTAGTTTGGATACAATGATTATGCTGCTGAAAACCATAGCAGAGACAAGTTGTTTGCGTATTCTTGCACTTTTGTGCCGTGACGATTTAACAGTTGCTGATTTTACTTTTATCCTTGGTCAGTCGCAATCGCATGTATCACAGCATTTACGTTTATTGTGTGAAGTAGGGCTGATTACTTTTTATCAAAAGGGGGAATGGACTTATTATAAGTTTTGTCACAGCTGTTTTGGTAAAGATATTGTGATGGCGGCTCTTGCAGTTTTGTCAAAGTATGATGTGATATTAACATATGATTTGGAACGTTTATTAGATGTTCAAAAACAGCGTCAAGCGGTGAGGAAACAAACTTTTTTACAAAATGTCATGCAGTGGAATGCATTACGGCTATCCTATTTTTCAGATCATAGGGTGGAAAGTGCTTTACTCGAAATTATTGGCGGTAAACCATTTGAAACATTGTTAGGGATTGGTACAGATATATGTTCTGTTTTAAAACTGTTTTCAGGTCTTTATACGCGTGCTGTTGAAGTTGTGCCTGAGAATGATGTTGTGCATTTATCTGTTGGCGAGACAACTTTTGATTTGGTTATTCTTTATTGGGCTTTACATTTTTTTGAAAGTCCTGAGCTGGCGATTAATGAAATAGCACGTGTTTTGCGCCCTCAAGGGCGGTTGCTGATTGTAGATTTTTTTTGTCATGAAGTTGATCTACATTCTTTCCATGCTTATAAGCATTTTGGATTTCCGGATTCACAAATAAAACAATGGCTTAAAAATGTAGGGATTCGTTCGGAAAAAACGGTTTGTCTTCTTCCTGTGCACAATGAAAATCATGAAGGGCTCATAATTAAACTTTGGCTTGCACGTGATATGCGTTTATTGGTCGATGACCTCAAAGACAAAAAAGTAGATTTTGCATAATTATGTTTATTAACATGCTTTATTTTTGGCTTTTTGCACTCAGAAGTGTGAAGAGAGAATTTTAGTAAACTTTGAAGAGCTATCGTTTTGGGGTTCCGCATTGTGTCTTTTGCGTGTTGATTATTGATACAGTATTTATTGATGAATCAATAGATTAACTTTATGGGTGGCAATTTGTTGTTTTGCAATTTGAATGAGAGTCTTGAAGACAAGATTTCTTGTTTCAAATCTTTTGATACAATCTCTAAAATGGTTCTTTACATATTGCTAAGAGAGATCAATGTTCGAATAGAAAACATTTGAGAAAAAAGCATCGCTTTTTAAAATACAAAAATAGTGGCAATATTTGAGGGGCTGGTAAATATAACGATGTTGTTGTTTTGTTACTTTACTCATTATGAGGATAATGATCCAAAAAGAGCATATTCTATATCATTTACCGATGGTGTCTAGAGGTTAGATGAGAATTTTAGAGGTGATGTTGAACAAGGATATGAATGAGCTAGTGTCGCAACATACAGCTTTTTGTGTGGGGTATGAATTTATTACAGTTATGCGAACAGTAAAAAGAAGGTACTGTGGAGTCTCGTTAAAGAGAATGAGGGATAAAATTTACATACAGGAATTGCGCTTTTATCACTTTGCAAGAGAGTTTAAGGCGTGGGGATAGGAAGAAAATCATATCCTTCATTGTCGTTATCATAATACATTGTCATTACATTGTTAGCTATAAATAATCTGCCATTACGTAAAATCCTGATAGTGGATGATTCAAAATAAATTATGTACGGGAAAGGCTTATGTTTTTACTGTTTTGGTAAGAGCTTTTGAACAAGTGATTCTTATTTTTATGCACTGTGCCGTTTATAAGAAAAGTTTATACAAATTGAGGCTTCTTCTGAAAAAATGAGCATTATGATGATCGTCGATTCTCATTGATATCCCGCGAAATAAAATTGCTTCAAATTGGATCATTTTGAGTATTTTTTGCCTAAATTTTTCCATTTTTAAACAATTTATAATTTTTTTTTGTTTTTTTTCATGGAAGGTGATAAGAATTTCTTGTTGTTTAGAACGTTTTATTCCATAGCATAAATATTGCATCGGCTATCTTAATAGCTGATGCGAGAAGACGATCAGGGAACCTCCTCCCCCCCCCCGCGTGGATCCCTTAGATTGTCTGGCCTGACTGAGGAAATCCTCAGTCAGGCTTTTTATGGTTTTAATTTTTATCAAGTGTTGCAGGGGGAAAATATAGGCTCTTTATTTTATGTGTGAGGAAAAATTAAAAGCGGTGTGATACTGTTTTTGCGGTATTTTCAGTGATAAGAGAGATTTTTTGATTGAAAGTTCAGTGTGTTCTCTGCAGAAGAGTGTGTGCTGTGATGCTTAGGTACGAGATGATGGGATTTTGCTGGCGTCGTATTCTTTTTATTTTGTTTGTGTTTTCTATATTTTTCACCAGCACTTTTGCTTTTCGGAGTGTTTCTGTTCATAAGTTTTTATTTAACCAGTCTTTTTCTTCTCATCAGGATGATATGACAGAGGGGATGATTTTAGAGAGATTGGCAGTTTCTTTTCCTGATATTATAACACAACTTTCTCAGTTGAGTCCTCAGCAACAAAAGCAATTGATTGAGCAGGTACGTCGCTATGTCGTTGCGGCTGCTTCCGCAAATGGTCAGAATAATGAGCAGGCTCAGAAGTTGGGTGGAACTGTTGTTATGATTTTATTGAAGACGATTTCTCGTCCTTCCATTGCTGATAGTTATTTTTAGTCATTTCTTTTAAAAGTTGTGTTTACAGTTTGTTTTGAGGATCTTTTTGTCACTTTTCGTGGAGTTTTGAGAAAAGCGTAGAAAAGTTATGCGGTCTCTTTTTTATTTGATATGATAGCTGGATAGAAAAGGATGAAATTTTTGGAATTCTTTTTTCTGCAGGTTTATAAGAGATTTATTTATATAGTTTTTAAAAGATAGGAATCTCATTCTACGAGTTCGATGAAGTCATACTGTGTGGGAGAAATAGTTGAATGGGGGGAGATAATCCACATTTTATTCTGATGGTTTTGCGTTCTTTGTATTGTCCTCTTTATAGAATGATAAAGCAGAGAAATGTGATTATTAAGTTTTTCTATACGGCACAAACATTTAATATGTTTATGCCTATTCCTGGGCTTCTCATATACAATGTTTGTTTTGGTCGATGGAGCCGTTTTTCATAGATGGCTTATTTGATATAAAATTGTTTTAGCAAGTGTACATCAGCCAATGGGAAGAATTGATAACGGTTTCTCTTGCAAAGAAAATTTGACGATATCAAGAGCTTTGGGTAGATTTTTTCTTGTTTATGTTGTTTTCAGTTTTTAAAAGATTGGTATGCTATGTTTTCTTTTAACAATTTGTAGAATATATTCTCTCCTTTAGCATGTTAAAAATTTTATTATATTTTTTTACTTTTTGATATACAGAGAGATATAATAAATCATTTGAGTGGTTTTCTTTTTTTGCAAAAAAATAACTTGAAATTGTCTTAATATTTTCATTTTCATACCGCTCTTTAGCTTTTTTTTTTCTGTAAAATGCATTCACAAAGCTCTTGTGGCTAGGGTTTAGAAATGTCTTTGTGAAGAGAAAGAAAATGCAATTTTTGAAAATCCTTTTATGTTCAGCATGTGCTGTATTTTTTGTGTTTGATATCAGTTGGGCGCATATTGTCTTGAATGTTGCAGATTCAAAGGAAAGCTCAGTGACTATTACTTCTAAGGTGCTTACTCGTCCTTATGAATCTCTTATTCAGAGATTTGCAAATAAGTATGATGTTCCTGTTAATTTAGCACATGCTGTTGTAAAAGTTGAAAGTAATTATAAGGCGCGCACAAAGGGGGCTGCTGGCGAAATAGGCTTGATGCAAATTAAACCATCTACGGCGCGAGGGTTGGGTTTTAATGGTTCTGTGCAAGATCTTTACGATCCTGCCATCAATCTTGAGTATGGGATGCGTTATTTGGCGCGGGCCTATAGGCTCAGTGGTGGAAAGACTTGTGGTACGATCCTTAAATATAATGCAGGTCATGCTGCAAAAAAATGAATTCCATTTCAGCAAAATATTGTTCAAAAGTGAAAATGTATTTGGCTTCCTTAAAATGAAAATGAACTTGAGAGGATGCATTTGCTATAAAATATCTTAAGGGTGGTATTTTCACGTCATGAAAAATGTTTTATAGGTAATATGTCAGTCGGCTGGGCAGCCGCGCTTGTCTTATGCTGAAAGGCGGCAGGTGAGGAAAGTCCGGGCTCCATGGAAAGACGGTGCCGGGTAACACCCGGCGGGGGCGACCCTAGGGAAAGTGCCACAGAAAGCAAACCGCCTATTTTTATAGGTAAGGGTGAAAGGGTGGGGTAAGAGCCCACCGCGCATTCAGTAATGAATGTGGCAAGGTAAACCCCACCGGGAGCAAGACCAAATAGAAATGACGCGCAAGGCTTAACTTGCAGCCGGTTTCCGGGCGAGTCATTCGGGTAGGTTGCACGAGGCGGATGGTAACATCCGTCCTAGATGAATGGTTGCCATGGAAAGTGTAAGCTTTACCATACAGAACCCGGCTTATAGGCCGACTGATATTTGTTGTTGAATTCTATCTTATATCATGAATGTTAGGGATAATTGATATTGTGATGTGATTTTATATAAGCTTTTTCTAGGGAGCGGGTATTTTTGAAGTGTACATTCAAAGGAAAGCTTCTTTTACAATTATAATATTTTTTTAAGTATAATGCGTTAGAATGCACATATGGTTGGCTTTGACTTTCATTGTGATGGAGATGATGGTTAAAGTTGTGGTTGTTTGGGGACCAGTTACCATGAACGATTGTTGATTTGAAAAAGCATAAATCAAGACGGATTATTTTGACAGAGCAGGGTGATAAAGCTGAGCGCCATATTCCAGTGTTATTACAGCCAGTTTTGGCTGGGCTTATGCCATTGGTTGGAGCAAGAGTGATTGATGGTACTTTTGGTGCTGGGGGGTATACGCGCGCGTTGTTAAATGCGGGTGCACAGGTTATTGCTCTTGATCGTGATCCTTATGCTATTGGTTATGGGCAACCTCTTGTTGATGAATTTTCTCCACGGCTTCGTTTGGTGCAAATGGAGTTTTCTCAGTTAGATCGTGTTGTTGAAGAAAAGGTGGATGCTGTTATTTTAGATATTGGAGTTTCTTCAATGCAGCTTGATGAAGCAGAGCGAGGTTTTTCTTTTCACAAAGATGGTCCATTAGATATGCGAATGGCTCAGACTGGTTTTACCGCTGCAGATGTTGTCAATCGTTTAAAAGTTGATGATTTAGCGCGAGTTTTTAAAATATTAGGAGAAGAACGTTATGCGAGGCGCATTGCACGGATGATTGAAAAGCGTCGCAGTCTTCGGCCTTTTTTGCGTACAGGGGACCTTGCTCATGCTATCGAGGCATTGGTAGGCCGTAAAAGTGGAGATCGCATTCATCCTGCAACGCGTGTTTTTCAAGCTCTTCGGCTTTATGTTAATGATGAAATTGGTGAACTTGCACGTGGTTTATTTGCTGCTGAACGCATTTTAAAAGCAGGAGGTCGTTTGGCTGTTGTCAGTTTTCATTCTCTTGAAGATCGGATGGTCAAGAGATTTTTTTCTGCTCGTTCAGGAGAGCGTATGCAATCGCGCTATCTTCCTGAAATAGAGACAGCACCAGCAACATTCTTTCCTTTGTTTAAAGGAGGAATAACTGCAAGTGAAGAGGAATTGCAGAAAAATCCTCGTTCACGTTCTGCACGATTACGTATTGGTGTCCGCACTAAGGCGGATAGTCTTGCTGAAGATATGAATTTATTTGGTATGGTAGAGATTGCTCGTTTTGAGGGCGGCAAGAAATGACAGTTTTTCGTACATTTGATATGATTTTAGTAATGGTTATGGTTTGTATGGCAGGTCTTACTTATAAGGTGAAATATGATGTGCAAAAGCGTATGAGTGAAATCCGTCATCTTGAACATGAAATTGTTGCAGAAAAAAATACCGTGAATTTACTTCGTGCTGAGTGGGCTATGATGATAGAGCCCACACGCATGCAAAAACTTGCGAAGCGTTATCAAAAAGAGCTTGGTTTAGAGATTATACAGCCTCGTCAAGTCGTAGAGTTTAAAGATATTCCGGTACGTGTCTATGATCAAATTGAAGAAGTGATTAAACAAAATATCTTGGAGAAAGAAAAGGGTATTTTAGCAAATAATCGTATTTCTCAGGTGAAAAACCTTGTTCAAGAAGGCAAGCGGTGATGAAATCGATCTTGCTGTTTTCGCAGAAAAAAAAGTGCTTAAAACCTCCATTAGATGTTCATAACTTGTCTGTTCATCGTTCTTTTTCTAGTCGTCCTCGCTTGCTTTTTTCTTTGCTCTGTTTTGTTCTTTTATATGGTGTGATGGGGGTTTGTCTTATTTCTTATGGGTTGGAAGGGGGGCAGATTGAAGAGGCAAAAGGGCCAAGTGTCTCTCAATTGACTGCGCGACCTGATATTATTGATCGTAATAAGCGTTTGTTAGCAACGGATATTAAAACTTATTCGCTTTTTGCTGAACCACGACGGATTATTGATGTCGATGAAACAATAGAATTGCTCTCAACGGTTTTACCCGATCTTAATTGGCAGGAAACTTATAAACGTCTCAAAAAAAAATCTAGTTTTTCTTGGATACAACGGGGGTTAACACCAACGCAAAAGACGCAAATTATGGCTCTTGGTATTCCAGGAATTGGTTTTCGCACCGAAATCCGTCGTTTTTATCCAAGTGGATCGGTGGTTTCACATATTCTCGGTATGGTTAATGTTGATAATCAGGGTATAGCGGGAATGGAAAAATATATTGATGATGCGGGTTTGAGTGCCCTGCGCGCGGCTGGTCTTGCAACTGAAGAATCCTTAAAGCCAGTTCAACTTTCGATTGATGTGCGTATTCAAAGCATTGTGCATGATGAACTTATGAAGGCAATGAAGCGTTATAAAGCGCTTGCTGCTGGAGCTGTTATTTTAAATATCCATACTGGTGAAATTTTGGCTTTGGCATCACTCCCAGATTTTGATCCTAGAAATCCCGTTGAAGCTTTGAAAAGTGATCGCCTCAATCGGATGAGTGCTGGAACTTTTGAAATGGGGTCTATCATTAAAAGTTTTACGACCGCCATGGCACTTGATTCAGGTCTTTTTCATTTAAACAGTGTTATTGATGCTTCACGACCTCTTCAAGCAGGCAATCATTATTTTATTCATGATTTTCATGGAAAAAACCGTCCTTTAGCACTTTGGGAAGTTTTTATTTATTCTTCTAATATTGGTTCTGCTAAGGAGGCCTTGGCGGTAGGAATTGATGGACATCGTAATTTTTTGAAACGACTTGGTCTGCTTGATCGATTGACAACAGAATTGCCTGAAGTTGCCCATCCTGTTGTACCACGTCATTGGAAGGATATTCATTCTATGACCATTGCTTTTGGACATGGTATGGCAACAACACCTTTGCAAACAGCAGTAGGTGCTGCTGCTTTAATGAATGATGGTTGGTTGATTGAACCGACCTTTTTGAAACGCACAAAAATGGAAACTTTGAAATATGCAAAACAGGTTTTAAACTTCAAAACCAGTCAAAATATGCGTTATCTTTATAAGTTAAACAGTGATATCGGTTCTGGGCGTAGTGCAAAAGTAGAAGGCTATCGGGTTGGTGGTAAAACAGGAACAGCTGAAAAAGTTGAAAATGGGAAATATTCTAAAACAAAAAATTTCAATAGTTTTCTTGCTGCTTTTCCTATTGAAAATCCTGCTTATGTTGTTTTAACAATTATTGATGAACCTCAGCCTGAAGAGGGGCAGCGTTCAGCAACAGCAGCAATGAATGCAGGGCCAATGCTTGCTAATATTATTCGCCGTTCAGCAAGTCTTTTGGGAATAAAACCAGATTTTGAAAAAGAGTACGCGCCTCTTTTGAGCACAGGGGACAGTTTGAGATTTGTTAAACAACAGTAAAATGAATATAAAGGTGTGTTATCATGTTGTTTGGAACAGTTTTTACAGAATGTATTGAAGATGAAAACCTTTCTTCAATGGAAATAACAGGAATAAGTGCTGATTCTCGGTACGTTTTACCGGGCTATGTTTTTGTAGCTGTTCAAGGAAAGCACGGTGATGGTAGGCACTATATTAATGATGCATTAAAGCGGGGTGCACGAGCAATCGTTACAGATCGTGATATGATGCTTGAGAATTTAGCTGCTCCCATTTTACGGGTTTTGGATGTTCGTCATAGTTTAGCAATGGCCGCTGCACGTTTTTATGGTTCTCAACCTGAAACTGTCGTTGCTGTGACAGGAACAAGTGGAAAAACATCCGTTGTCTCTTTTGTGCGGCAAATTTGGACACATGTTGGATTATGTGCTGCTAGTATAGGGACGGTAGGTGTTGTTTCTCCTCATCGGAATGAAGAGGGAGCTCTTCTTACCACACCTGATCCCGTCGTTTTGCAGCGCCTCCTTTCTGAAATTTCCCATGAAGGTGTTACACATGCCGCCCTTGAAGCGTCTTCGCATGGGCTTGATCAACGTCGACTTGACGGGGTAGGTTTAACCGCTGGTGCTTTTACCAATTTAGGACGGGATCATATGGATTATCATATATGCGTAGAGGATTATTTACGTGCTAAAATGCGCTTGTTTGATACGCTGTTACCGCAAGATGCACCTGCTTTGATTTTTGCCGATGATGTTTATTCGCAAAAGGTTATTGATCATGTGAGACAAGCGCACCGCTGTGTCTTAACAATTGGGCGGAAAGGCCAGTTTATCACCATTAATCGTGTTGAGCATCAACGTTCGAAACAGTGTGTTGAATGTCGTGTGGAAAATAATATTTATACATTTGATTTGCCTTTAGCTGGAGATTTTCAAGTGACAAATGCGCTTATGGCTGCTGGACTAGCAATTGCAACAGGTGTTTCTCCTGATAAGGTTTTTCGTTCACTTGAAGCTTTGCAGGGAGCGCCCGGGCGATTAGAATTGGTTGGAAAGACGAAGGATAATGCACCTGTTTATATAGACTATGCACATAAACCGGAGGCTTTAGAACAGGTATTGCTTTCTGTCCGTCCCTTTACGCAAGGACGTTTAATCCTTGTTTTTGGTTGTGGAGGCGATCGTGATCAAGGGAAAAGATCTTTGATGGGAAAAATTGCAAAAAACCAGGCTGATCTTGTTATTGTAACGGATGATAATCCACGCACGGAAAGGCCTGAAAAAATCCGTAAGGATATTTTACAAGCTGTTCCAAAAGCAATGGAAATAGCAGATCGTGGTGAAGCTATTACTTATGCAGTTGGACTTTTAAAAGCAGGGGATACATTAATTATCGCTGGAAAAGGACACGAGAATGGTCAAATTATAGGGGAAAAAACAACTCCTTTTTCAGATCGTTTAAAAGTGATTGATGCTTTGCGGGAGCGTAATGAATGACAGTTTTATGGGATAAACAAGCGCTTGTTGCCGCAATTGAAGGTTTTGTAATTGGATGCCTACCAGAAGCTTTTTCTGGAGTTTCTATTGATAGTCGCACGCTTGCAAAAGGCGATATTTTTTTCTGTATTAAAGGGCATTGTTTTGATGGTCATGATTTTGCTGTGCAAGCTTATCAAAGAGGAGCAGGCGTTTTTATTGTTGCGCAAGAGCGTTTGAATGACATGAAAAAAATATCTGCTCCACTGATTGTTGTTCCTGATGTTTTGCAAGCCTTAGAAAAACTTGCGCAGGCGGCACGCAAGCGCTCAAAAGCTAAAATTGTAGCGGTAACAGGTTCTGTTGGAAAAACAACGACAAAAGAAGCTTTGAAACAAGTGCTTGCAACTGTGGGGAAGGTGCATGCTAATTCTGCTTCTTTGAATAATCACTGGGGTGTACCGCTTACTTTGGCACGAATGCCTGCTGAGAGTGATTATGGTATTTTTGAAATTGGTATGAATCATAAAGATGAAATTCGTCCCCTAGTTAAGTTAGTTCATCCGCATGTTGTTCTCATTACGCATATTTGTGCGGCACATCTGGGATTTTTCAAAAATCTTGAGGAGATAGCAGATGCAAAAGCTGAAATTTTTGAAGGGATGGATGAGAAGGGCATTGCTGTTTTAAATGCAGATAATGATTTTTTTTCTTACTTAGTGCAAAAAGCAAAAAAATGGGGTGTGAAAAAGTTTTTAAGCTTTGGTGAGTCTAAAAATTGCGATTATCAAGCGAGAGATATATGTCTTTTAACAGACCGTTCCTCTCTGATCGTCCGTATTTCTGGTCAAGATCAGGTCATTGAAATTGGTGCTCCTGGACGACATATTGTGCAAAATAGTTTAGGTGTTATTGCTGTTTGTGATGCAATTGGCGTTGATTTAGAGCGTGTTTTGCTTTCTTTGAGACGTTTTTCTCCTCAAGAGGGGCGTGGTGTTCGTTATCGATTGTCTTTGCCAAATGGAGGTGAATTTCATTTAATTGATGAAAGCTATAATGCGAATCCCGCGTCAATGCGTGCGGCTCTTGATCTGCTTGCTACAGGGCCAGTAGCGGGGGATGGTCGGCGAATTGCTATTTTAGGTGATATGTTGGAGTTAGGAGAGCATAGTGAGAAACTTCATCGTGATTTGGTAAAGCCTGTGTATCATTCTGGTGCTCATCTGGTTTTTTTATTTGGTGAGGCAATGAAGTTTTTAGCCACGGATCTGTGTGCATATGTTGAGGTTCATTATGCTGAAAGTGTTGAAAAAATTTTACCGCTTATCTTGGCAGAAATTTCCAACGGAGATCTGCTTATGATTAAATCATCTCGTAGTCTTTATTCATCGGATATTGTGACTGCTTTGCTTGATCGCTATAAAGTCGTTTCTCTATAATTGAATAGGTTTTTTGTTTCATGATGTTGTTTTTATCTGCGTTTAGTGATTGGTTTCCAGGTGTCAATGTCTTCCGTTATATTACTTTTCGTACTATAGCTGCGATGCTTACATCAGGGCTTATTGTTTTTTTGTTTGGCCCTAGCATTATTGCCTCTCTTAAATTGCGGCAGGGAAAAGGACAACCCATTCGCGCTGACGGTCCTCAGACACATTTCAAAAAGGCAGGAACACCTACAATGGGTGGGTTGATGATTCTAACGGGCGTTGTGATATCAGCACTTTTGTGGTGTAATTTATCGAATATTTATTTTTGGGTATCATTCTTTGTTATGCTTTCCTTTGGAGCAATTGGTTTTTATGATGATTATCTTAAGGTTACAAAACAAACACATAAAGGGTTTTCTGGTAAGGCTCGGTTAAGTTTAGAATTTTTTATTGCCGCGATTGCTGCCTTTATTATCTTACAAGTTGGCTCGCCTAGATTAGCTTTGCCTTTTGTAAAAGATTATTTTATCAATTTGAGTTGGTTTTTTATTCCTTTTTCTGCTTTTGTCATGGTATCAACAGGGAATGCGGTTAATTTGACCGATGGTCTTGATGGACTTGCTATCGTTCCTGTTATGGTTGCTGCCTTGTCTTTTGCTCTGATTGCTTATCTTTCTGGTAATATCAATTTTGCTGATTATTTGCAAATTTGTTATGTATCGGGAACTGGTGAACTGGCTGTTTTATTGGGTGCTGTTGTTGGTGCGGGGCTTGGATTTTTATGGTTTAATGCACCACCAGCGGCTATTTTTATGGGAGATACTGGTTCGTTAGCTCTTGGAGGACTTTTAGGTGTTATTGCTGTTGCTACAAAGCATGAAATTGTTTTGGCTCTGATTGGGGGACTTTTTGTTGTGGAAGGGTTTTCAGTTGTTATCCAAGTTGGTTATTTCAAACTAACCAAAAAGCGCGTCTTTCTTATGGCACCCATACATCATCATTTCGAGAAAAAAGGATGGACTGAAAGCCAAGTTGTGATACGTTTTTGGATTATTTCGATTGTTCTTGCTTTGATTGGTCTTTCAACACTTAAATTGCGGTAAAAATTTGATTTCTGTTACCTGTTATAAAGATCAGACAGTTGCTTTGTTTGGGTTGGGGCAATCCGGATTAGCTGCTGCGCGTGCATTGATCAATGGTGGTGCAGAAGTAGTTGCTTGGGATGATAATCCCTTAGGTTTACAAGCAGCTTTTCAGCAAAATATTCCAACGAGAGATCTTCGTTATGAGGATTGGTCAAAATTTGTCGCATTGATTTTAGCACCTGGCGTTCCTTTAACGTATCCTAAACCCCATTGGGTTGTTGAGAAAGCGCGTCAAAAAGATATAGAAATTATCGGTGATATTGAATTATTTGTTCGTGCGCGCAATCATTTTTTACAGCATAATAGTTTTTGTGATCAGGATGTTCCGTTTATTGCGATTACAGGCACGAATGGGAAATCAACGACGACAGCTTTGCTTACTCATTTGTTAGAACAAATGGGTTATGATGTACAGATGGGGGGAAATATTGGAACTGCAATATTAACTCTTAAGCCCTTTGTTCAAAAACGTATTTATGTGATTGAATGTTCATCGTTTCAAATTGATCTCACACCCTCTCTTCAGCCAACTATTGGACTTTTATTGAATTTGACGCCTGATCATATTGATCGACATGGTAGTTTTGCGCATTATGTGCAAACCAAAAGACGTTTGGTTGCTGAGGCTTCTCATGCTTTTATTTCAGTTGATGATGCAGCTTGTCAGGCTTTATATCAACAATTACTCCATGAAAATCATCAAGTTGAAGCAATTTCTAAGGAGTATTTTGTTGAAAATGGCTTTTATGCAGAGGGGACAAAACTCTTTTTTGTTCGCCATGGTCGACCTCATATGCTTGCAAATCTCGCTCATATGATTGCATTGCGCGGTCGTCACAATGCACAAAATGCTCTTATGGCGTTAGCAACATTACAGGCTTTAAAAATCACTGATCCACAGATAGAAAAGCATTTGGCAAGTTATAAAGGCTTGGCTCATCGTATGCAGCAGGTGTGTAAGATAGGAGCGGTGTTGTTTATCAATGATAGTAAGGCTACAAATGCAGATGCATCGGCTCCTGCACTTGCTGCTTTTCATGATATTTTTTGGATTGTTGGAGGGCAGGCGAAAGAAGGTGGGATTGAGGCTTTGAGAGGATTTTTTCATAAAATTCGTAAAGCTTATTTAATTGGAACTGCAGCAGAAGAATTTGCTAGCGTTATTGGATCTGCTGTTCCCTTTTCGATGAGCTTAACTTTGGAAAATGCTGTGCACGAAGCTGCTGCTGATGCGATGCGTTGTAAGGCAAAGGAAGTGGTGGTTCTCTTTTCGCCTGCCTGTGCAAGTTATGATCAATTTCAAAATTATGAAATGCGTGGGAAAGCCTTTGTTTCTTTTGTTCGCCAGTTAAAAGAAACATAAACTTTTAAAAAACACTTTTATGTTAATATTCAAGAATCTTTTTTTTATGTAATTTAGTTTTTTAAGTGTTTGCTAAAAAGAGAGGAACTCTATCACTTTGATTAGAGTTATGAAAAAGATACGATGGGTATAATGGTTACACGTGCGGATAGAGACCCAATAGCTAATTGGTGGTGGACGATTGATCGTTCTATCTTTGCCGCTTGTTTAATTTTAATGGGGATTGGCATTATGCTCTCTTTTGCTGCAAGCCCTACTATTGCAAAAAAAATCGGAATTTCTGATAGTTTTTATTTCGTTCGATGGCATATCATTTTTAGTATTCCGGCGTTTTTTACGATGATTACACTTTCTTTTTTCTCGCTGCGTAATATTCGCCGTTTATGTGCTCTTTTGCTTGTTGTAACGCTCGTTCTTATGATTGCAACTTTGTTCATTGGTCCAGAATTAAAGGGAGCGCGTCGGTGGATTCCTCTCTTTGGTTTTTCTGTACAGGCTTCAGAATTTATGAAACCAGCTTTTGTGGTGATGTCTGCTTGGCTTTTTTCGGAACAGATGCGGCGTAAAGGTCTTCTTGGCTCTCTGTTGGCTATTGCGCTTTATGCTTTTTGTTGTGTGCTTCTTGTTTTACAGCCTGATATCGGTCAAACATTTTTATTAAGCGCAACATGGGGAGGTTTGTTTTTTGTTGCTGGTGTGCCTCTTACCATTATTTTCTTATTTATCGTTTTGGGCATAGTTGGAATTATTCTCACCTATTTTTTTCTTCACCATGTACGCGAACGTATCAATAGTTTTTTGACAGGGGAAGGCGATACCTTTCAAGTGGATGTAGGACGTGAGGCTATTTTAAATGGTGGTTGGTTTGGGCAAGGTCCGGGAGAGGGAACAGTGAAACGGATCATTCCTGATAGTCATACAGATTTTGTGTTTTCCGTTGCTGCTGAAGAATATGGTATTATCCTGTGTCTCTTCATTATGATGCTTTTTGGTTTTATTGTTGTACGCTCATTGTATATAGCGTTGAATACACGTGATTCGTTTATACGTCTTGGTATTACTGGTATAGCGATGATGGTTGGCTTTCAAGCAGCGATTAATATGGCGGTCAATCTTCATTTAATTCCTCCCAAAGGTATGACATTGCCATTTATTTCTTATGGTGGTTCATCAATGTTGGCGATTGCATTTTCAATGGGCATTTTGCTTGGTTTAACACGCCGCTGGCCCGAAGCACGCCCTTCTGCCTTTTCCTCTCCTTCTGCCTTGGATATTACTTATGATGGATAATAAAGTTATTGTTTTGGTGGCTGGTGGTACAGGTGGGCATCTTTTCCCTGCTGAAGCGCTTGCCGTTGAATTAAGGCAACGTGGATATGATGTCCATTTGGTAACTGATGCAAGAGCGCAAGGTTTTGTCCGCTGCTTTGATGAAGAGCATACACATATAGTTTCGTCAGCAACATTTACACGACGTCATCCTTTTGCACTTATAAAGACATTTTTGGCTTTATTAAAAGGCATGGGGCAATCGTTAGTACTCTTTTATAAGCTGCGCCCTATGCTTGTTGGTGGATTTGGCGGATATCCTACCTTTCCGCCTCTTTTGATTGCGGCTTTGAGTCGACGCACAACATTTATTCATGAACAAAATGCGATTATGGGGCGTGCTAATCGGGCATTGGCACCTTTTGTGCGTGCAATAGCAGGGGGATTGTTGTCGCCTAATGATACTCATGCTCATAAAATACTTCTTACGGGGAATCCTGTGCGTGAGGCTGTTCTTAAAGCAGCAGAAATTCCCTACTATCCTTCAACGGATAAAAATCCATTTCATTTCTTGGTTTTTGGTGGGAGTCAAGGGGCTTCTTCTTTTTCACGAATTGTTCCAGAAGCAATTGCTTTGCTGGATGATGAGAACCGTAAACGCTTACGAATTGTTCAGCAAATTCGCGGTAGAGCTGAAGAGTTGATAGAAATCTATCATAAGATGGGTGTGCAAGCAGAGGTTGCTTCTTTCTTTGAAGATATTGCTGAACGTATGGCGCGATCTCATTTTATTTTATCACGTGCTGGTGCTTCATCTGTTTGTGAAATAGCTGTCATTGGTCGTCCCGCTTTGCTTATCCCATATCCTCATGCTTTAGATCATGATCAGGCAGAAAATGCTGCATTGCTTGCTGCTGTGGGGGGAGCTCAAATTGTCGCAGAAAAAGATTTAAGCACACAAAGACTTGCTTCTCTTTTAACAGAGGCTTTGGATTCTCCTCACTTGTTGGAAAAACAAGCGCTTGCTGCAAAAAAAGTTGGACAACCTCATGCAACCAGCCGCCTTGCTGATATGGCTGAAGCGTTGATTGCAGGGCAATCATTGTCAGATATAAGAGAGGAGTTTTTTGATGAAAATGCCGCTTAATATAGGCGTTATCCATTTTATCGGAATTGGTGGTATTGGCATGAGTGGAATTGCTGAGGTTTTTCATGATCTTGGCTATAAAGTTCAAGGTTCAGATCAAGTGGAGAGTGCAAATGTTGAACGTTTACGGAAAAAAGGAATTAACGTTCATATAGGTCATCATGCTAAAAATTTAGGATATGCAGAGGTTGTTGTTTTTTCTACTGCCGTTAAAAAAACAAATGCTGAATATATCGCTGCCAAAGAAAGGCATTTACCACTTGTAAGACGTGCGGAAATGCTAGCGGAGCTTATGCGGTTTCGTCGGGCAATTGCTGTTGGTGGAACGCATGGTAAAACGACGACGACATCTATGGTTGCTGCACTTCTTGTCGCTGGTCACTTGGATCCAGTAGTGATTAATGGTGGTATTATCAATGCTTATGGTACGAATACTCGTATGGGAGAAGGTGATTGGATGATTGTTGAGGCTGATGAAAGTGATGGTACATTTTTGAGGTTGCCTGCTGACATTGCCGTTGTTACCAATATTGATGCTGAGCATTTAGACCATTACGGGAGTTTTGATGCTGTGCGTGAAGCTTTTCAGCAATTTGTAGAGAATGTCCCTTTTTATGGTTTTGCTATTTTGTGCCTTGACCATCCGGAGGTGCAATCGTTGGCCAGCCGTATTGATGATCGTTGGATGATCACTTATGGTGCCAATCCGCAAGCTGATGTTCGTTTTTTAAATCTTTCGATGGATGGTCAAAAAACGCATTTTGATGTTCTTATTCGTTCACGCAAGACTGGTAAAAAGACTGAGTTAAAAAATTTAATTTTGCCAATGTCTGGGCAACACAATGTTTCTAATGCAACAGCAGCGATTGCTATTGCTCATGAACTTGGCATTTCAAATGAATCGATAAAAAAGGGTTTAGCAGAATTTGCTGGAGTCAAACGGCGTTTTACACAAACAGGAAGTTGGCGCGGCATTGAAATATTTGATGATTATGGACATCATCCTGTTGAAATAAAAGCTGTTTTATGTGCCGCGCGTGAAAGTGCAAAAGGGCGTGTAATTGCGATTGCACAACCACATCGTTACTCGCGTTTGTATCACTTATTTGATGACTTTGCTGCTTGTTTTAATAATGCAGATACAGTGTTGATTACGCCTGTTTATGCCGCTGGTGAAGAGCCTATTGCTGGTTTTGGTGCTCAAGAGCTTGTCGAACATATTAAAATGGCTGGTCATCGTGATGTACGTTTGATTCATTCTCTAGAGGATGTTGTTTCTATTGTTTCTACATTTGCTCAAGCGGGGGATTATGTTATTTTTCTTAGTGCGGGCAATATCACACAGTGGGCTTGTGCCTTACCTCATCAGTTGGCGGTGTTGGATAGCAATGATAAATTTTCAACGCATTGATGGTGAGGCGCTTTTAGCGCAATTGCAGCCGCTGCTTTGCGGAATAAAAGGTAAACTTACGCCTAATGTAGAAATGCGTAAGGTGACGTGGTTTCGCACTGGTGGATTAGCAGAACTTTTCTATCAACCTGCTGATGAAGCAGATTTAGCTCTTTTCCTGCAAAATCTCCCTCAATCTATTCCTGTGACTATTGTGGGAATCGGTTCTAATCTTTTGGTACGTGATGGGGGAATTCCTGGTGTTGTTATTCGTCTTTCAGCGAAAGGCTTTGGGCAAGTGCGACGCGTTTCTCCAAAACGTTTTTTTGTTGGTGCTGCTGTAGCAGACAAACATTTAGCCGCGGCTGCTTTAGAAGCTGAGGTTGCAGGCTTTCATTTTTATCATGGTATTCCTGGTGGTCTTGGAGGAGCACTTAAAATGAATGCCGGGGCTAATGGTATTGAGACAGCGGCACGTGTTGTGGAGGTTTATGCCTTTGATCGTAAAGGACAGCGCCATATCTTGCGCTTAAAAGATATGCAATATTCTTATCGTCATTGTAATGTTTCTGAAGATCTTATTTTTACAGCAGCTTTGTTGGAAGGACACTTAGGAAATAAAGAAGATATTCGTGCTGCTATGAATGAAGTGGCACATCATCGGGAAACAGTGCAGCCTATTCGCGAAAAAACAGGTGGTTCAACTTTCCGCAATCCTGAAGGGACATCTGCGTGGCGTGTGATTGATGAAGCAGGATGCCGTGGTTTGCAAGTTGGTGGTGCACAAATGAGCGAAATGCACTGTAATTTTATGATTAATACGGGGCAAGCGACAGGCTATGATCTTGAGGCTTTGGGAGAAACAGTTCGTGCACGTGTTTTTGCACACTCAGCCCATCTCTTACAGTGGGAAATATGGCGTGTCGGTCAATTTGAACGAGGTCGAAATGTTGTCTCTTTTGAACAGTTTCCTTGATTTATTGCGTGCATTAAAAATGCAATAAAAAATTGAGTCATATCAAAGAGATAATAAAAAAATTCCATTAAGAATCAATAAATTAACAGAGAAGCTCTTGCGTCTTGCGCCTGAGTCTGATTCATTACGAAAAATGCTAGGTAATTGATTCGCAAGGATAAATCTTAGTATTTTCTGTATATGGTATCAGTGGTTTTTATATAGTCTATATATAGTAGACAGAGGAGGGTGAGTTGTTATGAAAGATGAACATATAGCTGTATTGATGGGGGGGATCTCCTCTGAGCGGTCTGTAAGTTTGTCTTCAGGTACTGCTTGTGCTGATATTCTTGAAGCGCATGGGTATCGTGTAAGCCGTGTGGATGTTGATGGTCATATTGCTTCTGTTCTTGAACAGTTGCAGCCTGATATCGCTTTCAATGCTTTGCATGGTCTCTTTGGAGAAGATGGCCGTATTCAGGGTATTCTTGAATATTTGAAAATTCCTTATACGCATTCTGGAGTTATGGCGTCTGCATTGGCAATGGATAAGGGGCGTGCAAAAATTGTTGTTGCAAGTGCTGGAGTTCCTGTTGCGCCTTCTGTTGTTATGAGCCGTTTTGCGGTTGGGCGAGAGCATCCCATGGAGCCCCCTTATGTGATTAAGCCTGTGTGCGAAGGGTCGAGTTTTGGTGTTGTGATTGTCAAAGAAAGTGAAACTGCACCGCCTCATAATATTGTGGGGACTGAATGGGTTTATGCAGATGAGGTGATTGTTGAAAAATATATTCCTGGCCGAGAACTCACTTGTGCCGTTTTGGGAAATGAAATGCTGGATGTCTGTGAAATTATTCCCAATCAGCACTTTCAATTCTATAATTATGACTCGAAATATAACATGGGTGGCTCTCTTCATATTTGTCCTGCACAACTTTCATCAAATATTTACCAAAAGGTGCAAAGAATGTCTTTAGCTGCGCATCAGGCGATTGGTTGTCGAGGTGTTAGCCGTTCTGATTTTCGTTTTGATGATGAAACAGGAGAATTGGTTTGGCTTGAAATTAATACCCAGCCCGGTATGACACCCTCTTCTCTTGTTCCTGATATTGCAAAAGCGAGTGGTCGTACTTACGGCGATATTGTTCAGTGGATGGTGGAGGACGCGTCGTGTATGCGTTGAATGTTAATAAAACAAATGTTTCGATGGAGGGGCCGTTCGTGTCAGTTTTGCCACGTCTTTATCGTCGCGTTCTTCGGGTTCTGTTTGAGTTTATCGCCAGTATTCATGTTCCTCACCATTTAGGTTCTTTTGCAGTTTTGTTGTTTTTCTTTTTTACAGGGCTTTATGGATTTTCATCAAGCGGTCATATGGGAGTGATTGTGAAGACTCTAATGTCGGATGTTGGTTTTTTTGTCACTGATATTGATGTTAGTGGTAATAAGCGCTTGGGAAAACAGGAGATTTTAAAGCTCTTAGAGCTTGATTCTGCTCAATCTGTCTTCACTTTTGATGTTGATAGGGCGCGTTCTGTTTTAGAACAGCAAGCTTGGGTTCAATCGGCTAATGTTCAAAAAATCTATCCCAACAAAGTGCATATTTTAATCGTAGAGCGTAAACCTTATGCAATTTGGCAACATGATGGTATGATGGATGTTGTTGATGATACAGGTCGTATCATTTTGCCTTTTAAAGGCGGGGCTATTCGAGATTTGCCTCTTTTGGTTGGGCAGGGTGCACAAAATGCTGCCAAAATGTTTCTTCAAGAGCTTTCTTCGTATTCACAGTTATATAGTCGTGTTCGTGCTTTTGTGCGTGTAGGTGATCGGCGCTGGGATCTTGTTTTGGATAATGGACTACGCATTATGTTGCCTGAAAATGATGCACTTGAAAAGCTTTCTTCTTTGATTGAAACAGGTACAGTAGAAGACCTTTTTTCTCGCGATATTCTCAGTATTGATTTACGTCTTTCTGACCGTATCACAGTTTCCTTGTCCGATGAAGCTTTGGAACGTCGTAGTGCTACTGTGGCAGAAAAAGAGCGCATTTTGAAAGCACGAAAGGCAGGAAGCCTATGATGTTGCTCGGATCAAAGCATATGGGAGGACGTAAAACACGCTTTTTAACGGTGCTTGATGTTGGATCAAGTAAGATTGTCTGTCTTATTGCTTGTTTGCGTCCTTTGAAACATACGCACTATTTACATGGTCGTACACATTCTATGGAGATTCTAGGCTTTGGAGTGCAGCGCTCACGCGGTATAAAATCCGGTGTTGTGATGGATATGTTCGCGGCAGAGCAATCAATACGATTGGCTGTTGATGCCGCAGAAAAAATGGCTGGTTTGGTTGTGGATTCGGTGATTGTAAACTTTTCTTCAAGCCGTTTACAAAGTGCTTTTATCAATGGCATGGTGCGTTTGAATGGTCGTGAAGTAACCCAGCGCGATGTACGTGTGGCCTTTTCAGATGTTTCTCGCAAAGCTTTTGATGCTGAACGTCATGTCATGCATTCCGTTCCGATTTCTTATGTATTGGATGGAGATAAAGGAATTTCTGACCCTATTGGAATGGCGGGAGAATTGTTTGGTGTCAATGTGCATGTGGTATCCGCGGAAACAGCGTCTTTGCGTAATTTAGAAACCTGTATTAATCGTGCACATTTGAGTGTTGAAACAATGGTTGCAACGCCCTTTGCAAGTGGTCTTGCTGTTTTGATGAATGATGAGGCACATTTGGGGGCTGCATGTATTGATTTTGGTGGTGGAACAACAACATTTTCAGTGTTTTTTGAAGGAAAATTTGTCCATGCAGATGCGCTTGCGATTGGTGGACATCATGTAACGCTTGATGTTGCACGTGGATTCTCTATGTCACTTGCAGAGGCAGAGCGTTTAAAGGTTGTCTATGGCTCAGCACTTCTGACAAGTGCTGATGAACGGCATATGATTAATGTGGCAGAGATTGGGAATGGGCAGCGTGAAACGCAATATCCTCGTGCTGTTCTTGGTCGTATCATTCGTGCGCGTATTGAAGAAATTCTAGAGATGGTACGTGATTGTTTAAATCGTTCTGGTTTTGGTCACATTATTGGTAAGCGTGTTATTTTGACTGGAGGAGCAAGTCAGTTAACAGGATTGCCAGAAATGGCACGGAGTATTTTGGGAAGAAATGTTCGCATAGGACGGCCTTTAGGTATCTCAAGGCTTCCTTCTCTTGCAAAAGGGGCGGCGTTTACATCTGCTGTTGGATTGTTGATTTATCCGCAATTGGTGGGGTTCGAAGAAAAAACAATGCAGGGTGCAGTAAAACATTTATCGACGGGCACGCGCGGATATTTTCAGCGTGTTGGTCAATGGTTGCGTGAGAGTTTTTAAATAAGTTTGTTGAGGTGAGTTAAATTTCAATCGCTTGGGCTTGCGATGTTTTATGAGAAGGAAAAGAAAATGACGATTAATCTGCATCGGCCAGATATCGCGGAATTAAAACCACGTATTACCGTTTTTGGTGTTGGCGGTGGTGGTGGAAATGCCGTGAATAATATGATTAATGCTGGTCTTCAGGGAGTTGATTTTGTTGTGGCAAATACAGATGCACAGGCTTTGGCTATGTCAAAAGCTGAACGTGTTATCCAGCTTGGTGCAGCCGTTACGGAAGGTCTAGGTGCTGGTGCTCTGCCTGAAGTTGGACAAGCAGCAGCAGAAGAGTGTATCGATGAAATTATTGACCATCTAGCAGATTCTCATATGGTTTTTATTACTGCTGGTATGGGGGGAGGCACTGGAACTGGGGCGGCACCCGTTGTGGCTCGCGCAGCGCGTGAAAAAGGTATTTTGACCGTTGGTGTGGTTACAAAGCCATTTCAGTTTGAAGGTGCACGGCGTATGAAAACGGCAGAGGCCGGTATCGAAGAATTACAAAAGTCTGTTGATACACTAATTGTTATTCCCAATCAGAATCTTTTCCGTATTGCAGATGACAAAACGACATTTGCTGATGCTTTTGCTATGGCTGATCAAGTGCTTTATTCTGGTGTTGCCTCTATTACGGACCTTATGATTAAAGAAGGGCTCATTAACCTTGATTTTGCTGATGTGCGTTCTGTTATGCATGAAATGGGGCGTGCAATGATGGGGACGGGTGAAGCTTCTGGTGAAGGTCGTGCTTTGTCTGCTGCTGAAGCTGCTATTGCGAATCCACTGTTGGATGATACTTCTATGCGGGGTGCGCGTGGTTTGCTCATTTCTATTACGGGGGGGCGTGATATGACTCTCTTTGAAGTCGATGAAGCTGCTAATCGTATTCGCGAAGAAGTGGATGCAGATGCCAATGTTATCTTTGGTGCTATTGATGATGAGTCATTAGAAGGTGTTATTCGTGTCTCTGTGGTTGCAACGGGTATTGATCGTGAGGTGAGTGATATCATTCAACCGTCTCATCCTCAACTTCAAAGACCTGCCGCTTCAATTCGTAAGAGTGATTCCGCAGTGTCACAGACTTCTTTTCATGTTCAGTCACCTCCTTTGCGTTCTGAGTCAATGGTAGAAGTGATAGAAGCTCTTGAAATAGAAAAGGGTAAATCGGCTGGAGAACAGTTCCGTCCTAAGAGTCAAATTTTTGCACAGCCTGCAGATGCTGTTGTTACACGAAGTGCGAATGCAGCTCCTTATAGTTCAAATGTTGTGCATAGTCAGGTATCAAATGCGCCACGTATGCAAGTTCGCCGTACTTCTCAGCAATCAATGGTTGCGCCGGTAAGTATGGAGGCAACGGCGCATGTCCTTGATGAGATGACAGAGAGTGTGCAGCAGAAAGACAAACAAGTACAACAGATGCACGTACGTTCACCAATGCGTATGCCTGAGTTAAAAGATTTTCCTCCTGTTGTTCATGCACAGCGTGAGAGAGCACCCGCAGTCAGCCAAGAAGGGCCGCGCAATCTTTGGCAGCGTTTGAAACAGAGCTTGACACATCGCGAGGAAGTTGAACCCGAGGCTCGGTTAGAACCTGCTGTGAGACCTTCTCAGCAGAAAGAAGTGCCGGTTTATAATAAAAGTTCTCAAGATGCTTCTGTTTATGTTCCACGTCGTTCTGGTGAATTACACCCTCAGGTTCCACAAGATCAACGTAACTTTATAAGCGAAGAAGATCAATTAGAAATACCAGCATTTTTGCGTCGTAAGGTCAATTAATTGCTCAAAATTGAGAAAAAAGCTCTTTTCATAGGCTTTTCATGATTATTGAAAACCTTAAATGGTAAAGTACGATGTGTTGTGATGAAAAATAGTTTGTTTTTTATAAACCCGTTTATAATAAACGGGTTTATTATTTTCTATGCATATCATTTTTATAGTTTTATAAATGTAAGGTTGTAAAAACACTTCAATAAAGTAACATGATGAATCTGATGCAGAAATATCAGTCCACTCTTAAAAAAAACGTAGTATTAAAGGGTTATGGTGTTCACAGTGGGTGTCTCTCTGAGGTGAAGATACAGCCGGCTGGGGTGGGATGTGGTATTGTTTTCAAGCGTTGTGGGGTGGGAGAAAAAGATCAAGTCCTTTACGCGCATGCATCACAAACAGGAGCGACTGAATTATCAACAGTGCTTGGCAATGGTGCGTTTAGAATTGAAACGATTGAACATTTGATGGCTGCGATTGCCGCTTATAATTTGGATAATCTTGTTATTGAAGTGTCGAGTCATGAGATTCCTATTTTGGATGGTGGGGCATGGCAGTATTGTCAAGCTTTTGAAGAAGTTGGTGTTGTTCAGCAAAATGCGTTGCGTGCTTATTTCATTATCAAAAAACCACTGCGTGTTGAAATTTCTAATGGTTTTGCGGAGTTTTTGCCGTTTGATGGGCGTCGTTTTGATATCATGATTTCTTTTCCTTCTTCGGCTATTGGTAAGCAACATTTTCATTTTGATCTTACCTCAGCGGGATTTCGAGATGATTTATCACGTGCACGTACTTTTGGTTTTGTCAAAGATGTCGAGAAATTATGGACTTCTGGAAAAGGGATAGGGTCTTCTTTAGAAAATTCTCTTATCATTGGATTTAATGACAAGATTATGAATCCCGATGGTCCTTATTGGGAAAATGAATGTGTGCGACATAAAATGCTTGATGCAATTGGTGATACCGCTTTACTTGGAGCACCTTTTATTGGATTGTTTCGTTCCTATTGTAGTGGGCATAGGATGAATTCGCAAGTGGTAAAAGCTGTTTTAGCGGATGAGACTTGTTACGAAAAAAGTTACTTGTAGGGAATTCTCGTACAAAAATTAAAAAGATTTTTATAGTCTTTTTGATTTTTAAGGGGATGGTTGACCTAAGTCACTAAATTGGTTAGTGGATTTTAAAGTGATATGGTATAGAAACTTCTAATAAATGATTTTTGCTATAAGGTGACATTCTCTGGAGGCCGGAAGAACTATGACAAAATCTTATATATGTATTGAAAATATGGCAGATAGGAAATCTAACCTTGTACGCAAGGTGTTAGGGGTGATGCTTTTGGGGAGTAGCTGCTTGTTAGCAGGTTGTTTGTTTAAAGAGAAAAATACTCTTAGTTCGTCTGCGTATGTGTTAAAAATCGATCCGCCAGATGTTTTATATAATCAGGCGCTTGCGAGCCTTGAGAGTGGGCGACTTGCGGATGCGTCGAAAAAGTTTCTAGCGATTGAAAAACAGTATGCTTATACTGATTGGGGTCGTAAATCCTTGGTGATGGGTGCATTTACAAATTATCGACTTGGTAAGTATGATGATTCAATTAGCATGGCCCAGCGTTATATCACTCTTTATCCAGAGGCAGGCGATTCCGCTTATGCTTATTATATTATCGGTCTTTCTTCTTTCCGTCGAATTCCTGATGTTACACGAGATCAACGTGATACAAAACGTGCTATTGCTGCTATGCAGCTTCTCGTGGAGCGCTATCCAAATTCTGAATATGTCGAAGATGCTAAAGCAAAAATACGTTTTGGGCGAGAGCAGTTGGCTGGTAAGGAAATGCAGATTGGCCGTTATTATGAAGAAGGGCGACGTTATCTTGCTGCAAGTCGAAGATTTCGTACAGTGGTTGAAGAATATTCTGATACAAATCAAATTGAAGAAGCACTTTTCCGTTTGACGGAAATTAATCTTGCTCTTGGTTTGACTGCGGAAGCGCAGACAGCAGCCGCTATTTTAGGACGCAATTACCCTAAAAGTGAGTGGTATAAGTTTTCTTATAATTTATTGCAAAAAAATAGCATATCTCCACAGGAGCATAAATCTTCTTGGATCTCACATGCTTTAAATGGTGATAAGAAGAAGGTACATTGATTTTACATGCTGATACAGCTTTCGATTCATGATATTGTTTTGATCGAAACGCTTGATATTCATTTCACAGCGGGTTTGTCGGTTTTGACTGGAGAAACAGGTGCTGGGAAGTCTATTCTCCTTGATGCTTTGTCGCTTGCTCTTGGTGGGCGCGGTGACGCTTCGCTTGTGCGCCAGGGTGCGGCACAAGGGCAGGTGACAGCTGTCTTTGATGTTCCTCTTTCACATCCTGCGCGTCATCTTCTCCATGACAATGGTTTTGATGATGAGGGTGATATTATTTTACGGCGTGTACAATCAAGTGATGGTCGTAGTCGTGTTTTTATCAATGATCAGGTCGCTAGTGTCGCCTTTATGCGGTGTGTTGGTCGTTTGTTGGTTGAAATCCACGGGCAGCATGATGATCGTGCACTTGTTGATGTTGCGACACATCGTCAGTTATTAGATGCTTTTGGGGGACTTGAGGATGAAACAGACAATTTACGCCAATCCTATCAGATATGGTGTGAATTTGAAGAGCGTTTGCAACAACAGCGTAGTAAAGTAGAAAATGCTGTGCGTGAGGCTGATTATCTTCGTGCATGTGTGAAAGAGCTTGAAAAGCTTGATTTTCAAGTTGGTGAAGAAGAGACTTTGTCTCTTCGGCGTGCGGATATGCTTAAATTAGAAAAAATAGCGACAGATATTAAGGAGGCTGATGACCTCTTGAGCGGTTCTAAATCACCAATTCCTGTCCTTTCTAATTTGGTAAGGCGTTTGGAGCGAAAAATCTCTGAAGCGCAAGAGCTCATTACACCTGTAGTGAAATCTATTGATGAAGCATTACATGCACTTGCAACAGCGCAAGAAGGGGTTGAGGCTGCAATGCAGGCGTTGGATTTTGATATTGGTGAATTGGAGCGGATAGAAGAGCGTCTTTTTGCTCTTCGTGGTTTTTCTCGTAAATATCAGGTTCCTGCGGATGAATTGGTTTCTTTGTGTGATAAAATGGATGCGGATCTTGCTGATTTTGAGGATGCGCAAGCGACATTAATCCATCTTGAAGATAAAGCACGGGAAGCACAAAAAAATTATGATATATTGGCACAAGCATTGTCAGTAAAACGCCAGGAAGCTGCAAAACACTTGTCTGAAAGCGTGATGGTTGAGTTACCAGCATTGAAGTTAGAAAAAGCAGAATTTATCGTTGAAATACAAAGTGATGCCGAAAAACGAAGTGCAGAAGGGATCGATCGTGTTGAATATTGGGTTCGGACAAATCCAGGAACACGAGCAGGACCAATGCTCAGTGTAGCTTCTGGTGGTGAGCTGTCTCGTTTTTTGTTAGCGTTAAAAGTTGTTTTATCTGATCGTGGATCAGCTCCTACATTGATTTTTGACGAAATTGATACAGGAGTTGGGGGAGCTGTCGCTGCTGCCATTGGGCAACGATTGCAACGTTTATCAAAAAGTGTTCAGGTTTTTGCTATTACACATGCACCACAAGTCGCTTCAAAAGCGCATAGTCATTTTCTTATTTCAAAGGTTGAAAGTGGTGATAAAGATCGTTTCATGACGGGTGTTCATAAAATGGAGGAGCATGAACGTGCAGAAGAAATTGCTCGTATGTTAGCAGGAGAGCAGATTACGCAAGAAGCCCGTGCAGCTGCTCAAAAGCTTCTTACATAGATATAATTGGTGCGCATGTGTCCGTATAGATTCTCTTTGTGTAGAAGAGAGAAGAATCTTATGACCTAGAGTTTGGAATCAATTTTATGAAAAAGGAAACAACAAAAAACTTAATTGCTCTTGAAGCAGAAAGTGAATTAGAATGGTTGGCAAAAGAAATTGCCCGTCATGATGTCCTTTATAATAGCAACGATCAGCCTGAAATTTCTGATGCAGAATATGATGCTCTTCGTCGTCGTAATGCAGAAATTGAAGCCCTTTTTCCTGAGCTCATTCGTGCAGATTCTCCTTCCTGTAAAATTGGAGCTCCGGTTTCTGAAAAGTTTGAAAAATCTGTTCATGCACAGGCAATGCTTTCACTTGATAATGCATTTAGCTCTGAAGATGTTCGTGAGTTTGTTGAGCGCATTCGTCGTTTTTTACGGCTGCCAGAAACACAGATATTGGAAATAACTGCTGAGCCCAAAATTGATGGTTTATCTTTGTCTTTGCGCTATGAAGAAGGAAGACTTGTGCGGGCAGCAACACGTGGTGATGGATATGTCGGTGAAAATGTTACAGTGAATGCACAAACAATTACCGATATTCCGCAGATCTTGCAGGAAAAATTTCCTGATATTCTTGAGGTGCGTGGTGAAGTTTATATGGGACGGGAGGATTTCCAAGTACTGAACAAGAGACAACAAGAAAAAGGAAAGTTGACTTTTGCTAATCCTAGAAATGCAGCAGCTGGTTCGCTACGTCAGCTTGATTCACGGATAACCGCAAGTAGAAAGCTTAAATTTTTTGCTTATGCTTGTGGTGAAGTGAGTGAAATCTTTGCAAAAAGCCAAATGGAGATGATGAAAAAGTTAAAAGAATATGGCTTTATTATCAATCCATTAACGAAGGTTTTCAAAACAGTAGAAGAGATGATTTCCTATTATCATGCTGTCGAAGAACGCCGTCATTCGTTAAGCTATGATATAGATGGGATCGTTTACAAGGTTAATGATTTAATGCTCCAGACCCGTTTGGGATTTGTCTCTCGTTCACCACGTTGGGCAATTGCGCATAAATTTCCAGCAGAAAAAGCGATAGCGCTTTTAGAAGCTATTCATATTCAAGTTGGTCGAACTGGAGCACTAACGCCTGTTGCACATCTTGCTCCTATTACTGTTGGCGGTGTGGTGGTTACTAATGCAAGTTTGCATAATGAGGATTATATTAAGGGAATTGGTCATAAGGGCGAGCCAATTCGTGAAGGGCGTGATATCCGTGTTGGTGATACAGTGATTGTACAACGTGCTGGTGATGTGATTCCTCAGATTGTTGATATTGTTATTGAAAAACGTCCAAAAAATGTTTCTGCTTTTGTCTTTCCGCATCTGTGTCCAGCTTGTGGGAGCCATGCTGTCCGTGAGGTGGGGGAAGCTGTGCGTCGATGCACAGGTGGGCTTATTTGTCCAGCACAAGCGATTGAGCGTATGCGTCATTTCGTTTCGCGTAATGCCTTTGATATTGAAGGACTTGGGAAAAAACAGGTGGAGTTCTTTTTTCATGTTCAAGATGAAACGCTTTGTATTCGTACACCAGCCGATATTTTTACTTTACAACGGCGACAAGAAAAATCTTTGACGCGTTTAGAGAATATGGAAGGTTTTGGTATTGTTTCAGTTCGTAAACTTTATGATGCCATTAATGCACGCCGTGAAATTCCTTTAAGTCGTTTTTTATTTGCACTCGGAATTCGTTATGTTGGAGAGGTTAATGCACGGCGTCTTGCACGCGCTTATCAAAATTATACAACATTTGAAACTGCTGTGATGGCAGCTAAGATGTCGTGTGATGGGGAAAATGAAAAAGGCAATGAGGCTTGGATGGAGCTTACTAATATTGAAGGAATTGGATCACAGGTAGCGAGCGCAATTATTGATTTCTATCAAGAAACGCATAACCGTGAGGTTTTGTCTATCTTACTTAAGGAAGTTACACCTCTTGATGAGGAAACTCTCATGACAGATACTTCACCCGTAATAGGAAAGGTCATTGTTTTTACAGGAACTTTGGCGCGCATGTCCCGCGATGAAGCAAAAGCATTGGCAGAACGATTAGGTGCAAAAACCTCCGGTTCACTTTCTAGAAAAACTGATCTTCTTGTTGTTGGAGCTGGAGCAGGATCGAAGCTAGCCAAAGCGCAAGAGTTAGGTGTTGAGGCTATCGATGAAGAGACTTGGCTGCAATTGATTGAGGGATATTATGTTTAGGAAAAGATTCTGCAAATAGGATGAATTTATCAGCATTTATTATACTTCATGAGGTGAGATTTATTTTTAGTGCCATAAAATATTGTTTTTTAGAATGGTGATGGAATCAGGAAAATACGAGAATAACCATTTTGAGGAAGAGAAGGAAGAGTCAAAAATAAGTGTTACCCTTTTTGTAATTCTATTTCATTTTGTTCTACTTAGGTTAGTGTTTGTCATATGAGGATAAAAACTTGAAGAAGATTATAAAAATATTTTTTGTGTTTCCTGATAGAGATATATATTCTTCTCTTTAAAAGAGGAGATAAAATATTATGTAAGAAGAGTTAGGAGGTGTTTGCCCAATTCCACTTAAAGAGGCTTTGTTGCTTCTTTTGCCCATTTTTTATCTTCTTCATTTAAATAAGGTGCATTCACTTGATAAACATGTGCATGGTAATCATTTAGCCATTGTCTTTCCTGTAATGTCAAAAGTTCTGGGAGGATTAAACGTCGGTCAATGGGACAATTTGTGAGGGTTTCAAACGAGAGCATTTCTCTATCTCCACCATTAATTCTTTGCTCTGGCTTTACAATGAGCAAATTCTCAATACGAATACCAAAAGCATCTTCACGATAATATCCAGGTTCATTAGAAATAATCATTCCAGGAATCAATTCTTGACACCCATTGCGGGAGATATTTTGTGGCCCTTCATGAACAGAGAGATAAGATCCAACGCCATGACCCGTGCCATGGGCATAATCAAAGCCAGCTTTCCATAAGGCTATGCGTGCTAGAGCGTCAAGATCTTGTCCGCGTGTTCCTTTTGGAAAGCAAGCGGTTGAAAGAGCAATCATACCTTTGAGAACAAGCGTAAAACAGCGTTTTTCTTCTTCTCCAATATTTCCAATTGCTACTGTGCGTGTGACATCTGTTGTGCCATCACGGTACTGTCCACCTGAATCAATAAGATAAAGCTCACCGGCATTTAGCAATTTATTTGTTTTTGCCGTCACACGATAATGAACAATGGCACCATTGGCACCTGCTGCTGAGATTGTATCAAAAGAAAGATCTTCAAGTTTTTCTTCCATTTCCTTTGCTGTTGTTACGCGAAATTCTTCTAATTTTTGAGCAGTAGAAATTTCACTCACTGTGCCTGGTGTTTGTTTCTCTAACCAAGAAAAAAAACGGGTAAGGGCTACACCATCGCGCAGGTGTGCTTTACGCGCACCATTTAGTTCTATGCTGTTTTTAATGGCACGTGGTAAAGAAGCAGGATCAGTATGCCTTATAAAGGAGCCTCCTTGTTCTTCAATAATGGTGCGTAATTTTTCGCATGTCAATTGCGGATCTAAAGCAAAAACCATTCCTTTTTGAACGTAATCTTTAATTTTTACAATAAGATGTTCTGGTTCATATAATTTTGTATAGCGTTTTAGATATTGTTTTTGTTCTATTCCCAATTTTTTGCTGTTAATGAATAAGGAAGGTGTTCCTTTAATAGGAATAAGAGCAAAACAAAGAGCAAAAGGTGTGTTGGAAACATCATTGCCACGTATATTAAATGTCCACGCAATAGAGGAGGGATCTGTAAAAATAAAAGCATCTGCATTTGCTTGCTTGATATTTTGGCACATCAAGGTTAGCTTTTCATTTGTATCGCGCCCTGCATATTTAAGAGGATGAATCGATAGAGCTGATTGCGGTAATGGTGGTTGATCATGCCAGATAAGATCAATAGGATTTTGTTGAACAGCGATAAGTCTTCCGCCTGTTTTCATTTCTAATGTTTTTTTCAATGTATCTGTAGCAGAGATCGTGTGGAGCCATGGATCAAAGCCAAGTGAAAGCTTTTGTCCATTTTCTGCAAGCCATTGTGAGGGGGGGCAAGTTATGAGGTCTTCATAGTCAAAAATATCAGGATCAGTTTGTTGACGAACTTGAAGCTTATAGCGTCCATCTGTAAATATAATGGCTTTGTTTTTTAAAATGAGTGCAATACCCGATGACCCCGTAAATCCAGTAAGCCAGCCAAGACGTTGAGCATGTGGTGGGACATACTCTCCTTGATGTTCATCAGCACATGGGACAAGAAAGCCATCTAATCTGAGGCGATTGAGTTCTTTACGAAGAGAAGCAATGCGCTCTGCCGCATGAGAGGGATTTGTTAGCACTTCAAAAGTTTGATACATAACAACGTCCTTTCTGTTTATTTCAGATGTAGAGTAACCCATTCTTGACGGTGGTATGTTTCAATATGTTTTAGCCCTTGCTTTATATATGCTTTCAACACAGAGTCGTGTTGTTCTTCAAGAATCCCAGAGAGTATCAGCGATCCACCTTTTTTGAGTGCCTGTACCATTTCTTGAGCAAGTTCAATGAGTGGATTAGCAAGGATATTAGCAACGATCAGATCGAAGGGTGCGTGTGATGCAATTTTATCGTGAGCAAAACCTGTTGCTGTGACAGCTGTAATATGTTCCTTTACGCCATTGAGTTCGATGTTGTGTTGTGCAACTTGAATAGCAATTGGATCAATATCGGATGCAAGTATAGAAACAGGCTTGAGCATTGCGATGCCAATGGCAAGGACACCGCTACCAGTGCCAAGATCAAGGACATTTTGAGGATTTTCCTTTTGTATGACTTTAGCAATCATTTCTAAACAACCAGCGGTCGTTCCATGATGTCCGGTACCAAAAGCTTGACTCGCTTCAATTTCAATCGGAAAAACATTAGGAGGAATGCTGCTTCTATTATGGCTTCCGTGTAAAAAAAAGGACCAGCATGGACAGGTGTTAGTCCTTCAAGGCTTTGTTTAACCCAATCAATATTTGGTAAAACTTCATTCTTAATTCTATCAGGATTTATAGAAAGAATATTTGCAAAACGTTTGGAAACATTCTCTTGGTTTTCTTTATTGACATAAAGTGAAAGTTCATACACAGCATGTTTTTCATCTATCTCTGTTAAAGCAAGGGGATATCCTTCTTCGTCAAAGGCTGTTTCCATAAGAGCATAAAACCGCTCTGCTTCGTTTTTGAAAGCAGTATAATACAGACGAATTTGCTGTGACATTCCGTTCTTTCTTTTAATCGTTTTTTTAGTTGGTAACCAGCTTCTTCAAACGTTCAATAGCGATATTGTCTTTTATTTCAGGATCGATCTCTTTCGTTTCATAAGGAATAACACCAGCTAGTTTTCCGCCTTTTTTGAGTAAAAAAATCGCTGCCGTATGGTTATAAGTATAGTTTCCATCTGTTCCCGGTACTTTTTCAGCAACAATGTTAAAGGATTTTACCATTTTATGAACTTTTTCCGGATCTCCGCTAATCCCAATAATTTTATTATTAAAATTATTGAGATAATTATGAAGAACTTCCGGTGTATCACGTTCAGGGTCAACAGTAACAAACCATATTCCTAATTTATCTGCCTGTGGCCCAAGAGCTGTTAACCATCGATCAAGATTGATCAATGTAGTAGGGCAACTTTCAGGACACATAGTGAAGCCAAAAAAAATTGCGGAAGGTTTGCCTCTAATATCCTTTTCAGTGATCATTTTTCCATTGGAATCAGTGAGTATAAAATCATCCCCTAAAGGCTTATTTCTTAACGCATCATAAATGAAAATACCCGCAAGAAATATGACCGTTACCCCAAAGATGCGCACTACATTTTTCATCATTTGACTCTTCTCAATAGAATAAGAAATTGTAACATTGGCTGGGTAACTTTGCAATCTCTGTTTTATGGTTGATTTTGTTTCTCTAGTCGATATGTTTTTCCATATTATTTATTGGAAAAAAAAATTGAGAGGGATAAATGGATAGTGAGAAAGATCTTAGATTTCATGAGAGTGAGCCTCGTGTTCATACGACAGCACGATTGCATGGTTGTAAATTGGGACGCTATGTAGAAATCAATGAACGCGTGGTTTTACGTTATGTAACAGTTGGAGATTTTTCTTATTTTGAGCGTAACAGTGAAGCAATTTATAGCGATATTGGACGCTTTTGTTCTATTGCCTCTCATGTTTGTGTGAATGCATTAGAACATCCTATAGAACGCCTTTCGATGCATAAAATAACTTATCGTCCTAACGAATATTTTCGCTATAAACCGTTAGATCGCTCTTTTCGTGAAAGACGTTGTGCAAAACGTGTGAGCATTGGGCATGATGTATGGATTGGACATGGCGCGATTATTATGCCGAGCGTAACCATTGGGCATGGCGCTGTCATTGGAGCGAACGCCGTTATAACAAAAAATGTTTTACCTTATACGATTGTTGCTGGTGTTCCTGCAAAGTGTTTGCGTATGCGTTTTTCAGATCATGTGATCCAGGAACTTTTGGAGATGGCATGGTGGAATTGGCCACTTGATAAAATTTATAACGCATTGCCTGATATGCAAACCCTTCCAATCGAGGATTTTATTCGAAAATGGAAAGAGAGCTTAACATAAAATGAAAAAACAGCTTTTTGTTTGGAAAGATTCCTTTGATATGCCGATACCTTATCACGCTTTGCTGACAAAATTGTCGAGGACACGCTTTTCCCCCGCTTTCTCAAAAACAATGGTCAATTTATGACCATCTATGGCTATGATATGACCATAACCAAACTTTATATGAAAAATCCGATCATTGATGACAAAATTGGAGGGTGCTTGAGAGACTGATTGGGTAATGACTTTTCCTTCAATATTTTTTTTGTGCGCTTTTGTTCCCGTGTGGAATAATCATTATAAAACGAACTATGGTGTTTAAAAGAAGAGTTGCCATAACCACCATAAGAGGTTCCCATTTTTATAACTTCTATATGTTCTTCTGGTAATTCTTCGAGAAAACGTGAGGGGTGTGTGGATTGCCAAAGTCCGTGAACTCTTCGATTAGAGACAAACCATATATGCAAATGTTTTTTTGCTCTCGTCAGCCCTACATAAGCTAATCGCCGTTCTTCTTCTAAACCCAAACGGCCGCCTTCATCTAATGAACGTTGGTGGGGGAAGAGACCTTCTTCCCAACCAGGAAGAAAAACTGTTTCAAATTCAAGCCCTTTGGCTGAATGAAGAGTCATGATGTTAACAGCATCAGTATTGTCATTTTTTTCAGCATCCATTACCAGTGCAACATGTTCTAAAAAGCTGTGAAGGCTTTCAAATTGTTCCATAGAGCGGACCATTTCTTTGAGATTTTCTAGCCGTGTTGGTGCTTCTGGTGAGCGATCTTCTAGCCACATCGTTGTGTAGCCTGATTCATCAAGAATTGTTTCGGTAAGTTCTTTATGGGGTGTGTATGGCAGCATATTTTGCCAGCGGCGAAAATCTTCGACAATATTTCGTAAGGCACTGCGTATCTTGGGCTTTAGCTCGTCCGTTTCAATGATTTCAGTAGCAGAAGCAAAGAGGGGAATAGAGCGTGCACGTGCACTCTCATAAAGAGTGCGTAAGGTTGCATCTCCTAAGCCGCGTCTAGGTGTATTAATAATGCGCTCAAAGGCTAAATCATCTGCTGGTTGGACCACAACACGTAAGTAAGCCATGGCATCACGTATTTCCATTCGTTCATAAAAGCGTGGACCACCAATGACACGGTAGTTAAGACCAAGAGTTACAAAGCGATCTTCAAATTCACGCATCTGAAATGATGCGCGCACTAATATTGCTATATGATTTAATGAATGACCGGCTTGTTGCGTTTGTTCAATTTCTTCTCCAATTGCACGTGCTTCCTCTCTTGAATCCCAGGATTCATGGACTTTTACCTTTCCTCCTTCGGTCGTTATTTGATCAGAAAAAAGTGTTTTTCCAAGTCTTTCTTGGTTATGGGAAATGAGATGAGAAGCTGTTTTGAGTATGTGTGATGTTGAACGATAATTGCGTTCTAAGCGAATAATTTTTGCAGAAGGAAAATCTTTCTCAAAACGTAATATATTTTCGACTTTAGCACCACGCCATCCGTAAATAGATTGGTCATCATCGCCAACACAACAAAGGTTGACAGGTTGTCCTTCTAGCTGTTGCGCCAAAAGACGAAGCCAAAGATATTGTGCTGTATTGGTGTCTTGATATTCATCAACAAGAATATAGCGAAATTCAGAATGATATCCGCGGAGAATATCTGGATTATGTTGGAAAAGAGAGAGTGAATGAAGAAGAAGGTCGCCAAAGTCACAGGCATTGAGACTTTTTAATCTTTCCTGGTAGCTATGGTAAAGTTTTCGCCCCATACCGTTGCCAAAGGCATAAGCATCTTTTTCTGAAAGATGTTCTGGTGAAAGCCCTTGGTTTTTCCAAGAATCAATCATTATAGAAAGGTTGCGTGCGGGCCAACGTTTATCATCTAATCCTTCAGCTTGAATAAGCTGTTTTAATAGTCGCAGGACATCATCGCTATCAAGAATTGTAAAGTTGTTTTTTAAGCCAACAAGTTCTGCGTGGCGGCGCAAAATTTTTGCTCCTGTGGAATGAAAAGTTCCAAGCCAAGGCATGCCTTCAACAATTTCTCCAATAAGCGTGCCAATACGCATTTTCATTTCGCGTGCTGCTTTGTTGGTGAAGGTTACAGCAAGTATTTGCTTAGGAGAGGCAAAACCAGAATGTAAAATGTGAGAAATGCGCGTCGTTAAAACACGCGTTTTTCCAGTACCAGCACCGGCAAGAACCAAAAGAGGCCCTTCTGTATTCATGACGGCTTGCCGCTGTTCTGGATTGAGTTGTTGCAAATAATCGCCATCACATTGCATTTTTTCTTTTACAGTGTGTGGAGTGGTTCTAGAGCTCTTTTTATTATGGAGAGAGGCGTCGTCTTCAAAAAAGGGTATGTTATTAAGAAAATTACTCATTGTATCTTTTGTGTAGTCTTTTTTTCATTTAAGCGCTAGAGCCAAAAAATATTTTCTTTAAAAAGCAATAGTTTTGGTTACGTAATAAGACAGAAATTTTAAAAACTAAAAACAAATATTACATGCGTTGGGTGAGAACGCTTTGAAGTGCATAAATGCGTAACGAAGCCGAAAGATTCACTTGCGGTGGTCTTTTGCTGTCAATATCGGTGATAATAAAGGCTAAAGATTGTCCTTTTTTTCGCGCTATAGCTTTGAGAATGTCTAAAAAAGGTTGTTCTAAAGATACGCTTGTTGCATGTCCATCAATTCGAACAGATATTTTTCGCAAAATTACTTTTGACCAATCGATGAAATAATCTTCATGCATGATTTTTATTCTTGGCGCTCTAAGTAATTTTGATCAAGAAATCTTTGCGTTTTCAAAGATTGTTTTTGTTCAAAAAGCTTTTCCGCTTTTGTTCGGCCAAAACGATAACGTTTTTCCTCTGCATGAAGAGCTTGTTTTGCACGCTTTTTCTGTTTTTGAAACTGACGAAGATTAATAAGTTTAGTCATGAGCAAGTTTTCGTTATTTTTTTCGAAAAGAATCTAAAGAGACAACATCAGCACTTTGCTTGATATCATTGTTTGAGGAATCCTCACTTGTGCTCGTTTTTTGTTCTTTTATCAGTGCGTGTTCTTTTTTTTGTTTGTCTGATAAAGCAAGAGGTGTGCTTGGAGCATTTTCTGAATTTTCACTTTCTCCAGAAACCAAGTTTGAAGGGAGGTCAAATGCTGCTTCAAATGCTGCTATAGGGTCATAAAATACCTGAATAGAAGTAAAGGGAATCACGAGTTTCTCGCTAATTTCTCTAAAAGACAGAGTAACTTCGAAGGCAGTTTCCGAAACACTTAAATCTCTAAACTGGTGTTGTAAGACGATTGTCATTTGCTCTGGATAGCGGCCTTTAAGCCGGGGAGAAATTTTTACGCCTGGAGCATTTGTCAAAAAGGTAATAAAAAAATGGTGGTTTCCCGGAAGACCTGCTTTAGAAACCTCCGATAAAACTTTACGGATAACCCCACGAAGCGCATCCTGAACGAGAATATCGTAGCGGATTTGATCTTGAATCATCGAAGTTTATTCCTTTTATTTCACATGGTAGATGAGTATGCGTGATATTGTGCAATAGAATGTCTTTTTAAGCTAGCAATATTTTGTCTCATATGCACTTAAATCAACGGAAAAAATAATATGAGATTTTATGATAAATAATATCTGGTAATATCTGGAAGATGAATTGGTGATATTTATAAAAGTGAAGGCTTCTGTTGCCAGGTGCCTTCGAACCCCGCTTAAACCTGCGACGGTTTAAGGCTTAATTTGAAGCATTCACACCACCTCAAGCGGCGAGACGTGCTTCCGCATAGTTGTCATTTGCAACTACTCATTTAGTCCGATAACGGTGGTACTATGCCGAGTAAAAGAGCAATCTTTACACTCTTGTCGATCCTATTTCGCCCCCACCAAAATATAATTTTCATTATATTTTGGTGGAGGCGCCGGGTACCGCCCCCGGGTCCAATAAGTTTATTTCATTGTCCATTTATTACCATAGCTGGCAAGCCAACCCCTTAAATATAGATGAAGAACAGTCTTTAGAAAAGGGGGGTTGTTAATATTTTAAATCCTCTAGTTATTTATGAAGCTATGTTATGCGGTTGTAAAGTACATCCGCTAATTTTTGGAGAGGAGATGGTGCACAATGACCAGTGATCTAGCAGATATTAAATTATATGACCAAAATCCCGATGAGGATGCAATAAAACGGCTGGGCCATCGCTTAGCTTTGGTGATGAAAAAGCAGGATGCATCGCTTGTTGCGACATCGGATCCAAAAGAGTTAGAGCGTGTTGAAAAATGGATTAAAGATGTATTGGGGGCGGATGAGAAAAGTGCTAAAACAGCTGTTGCGAAAGTTGCAGAAATGATGTCTGGAGATCGTAGAAAAAGTCGTATGACTTTTTATTATTTGGTAGCCAAGCAACTCAACGCGCTTGATAAAATTTAAACAATTTGCAACGAAATTTTGCTCGATCTCGATAATGATAAAAAAGCCCAAAATTCTTTGGGCTTTTTGTTTTGCAAAGAGGGGTTAGTTCATTTTGCCTTCTTGAAGATATCCTCCTTTACTCATATCGGGTATAAAGAGGGTGGCAATGAATGCAAAGATCATCACGACGGTTACGTAAAAGTAGAAGAATGATTCATGTCCCATATTTTTTAATCCAAGTGCTACATATTCGGCAGAACCACCAAGTAATGCATTACCAATAGCATGGGAGACACCAACGCCTAGTGCGCGTACTGAAGAAGGAAACATCGCTGATTTTACGACACCAGAGATGGATGTATACATGCTCATAATACACAATATTCCAAGAATGGTTGACAGCGCAATCCATGGATTATGTGTGTGACCGATTATGACAAGTCCAGGAATCGTAAAGAGAGTTGAGAGTGCACTCCAAAGGATAAGCAAATTCTTTGTCCCAATCTTATCCGCTAGGATACCAAATATGGGTTGGAGTAGTATGAAAATAAAGAGTGCCGCAGTCATTATCGTTGTTGCGGTATGTTTATCAAATCCGGTGGTGGTGATGAGATATTTTTGCATATAAGTTGTACAGGTGTAAAATGTTAGAGATCCTCCAGAGGCGAAGATAACAATGACAAAGAAGGCTTTTGTGTGTTTACTTAGAAGTTCTTTAAGACTCCCAGTTTGTTTCCTAGAACGGCTTTCTTTTGTGGTTGTTTCATGAAGCGAACGACGTAGATAAAGTGCAACTACTGCTGCTAGTCCACCAATCGCAAAAGGAATACGCCAGCCCCATGTTCTTAATTGGTCTTCTGTTAGATAAAGTGCCAAAATAAAGATAATAAAACTGGCTAAAAGTTGGCCAGTAATGAGTGTGCCAGATTGGAAAGAAGCAAAGAGACCACGATGATTTTTAAGGGAAATCTCGCTGATATAAGTTGCCGCTGTACCATATTCACCACCTGCTGAAAGTCCTTGCATCATTCGGATGAGGAGCAGAAGAATTACAGCAGTTCTCCCTAAAGTTTCATAAGTAGGAAGTACGGCAATGAGAAAAGACCCCACACACATCATAAGAATAGAGATAAGCATTGAGTTTTTGCGTCCATAACGATCAGCAATAAAGCCAAACAGCCAACTGCCAATTGGGCGCATAAGAAAACCAATAAAGAAGATTCCTGCTGTTTTTAAAAATTGGGTAACAATATCGCCATCTGAAGGAAAAAATTGTGGCGCAAAGTAAATCGATGTAAATGAGTAAGCGTAAAAATCATACCACTCTACCAAATTTCCTGATGCACTCGATATAATGGCGAAAATACGCTTTCTTGTATTATGTTGTATTAAAGTTGTTTCATTTTTCATGAAGTGCTCCCCTTTTAGATTTATAGTTTATATTTTTTTACGATTGTATCATCAAAATTCAATTGTTATAATAATAATTTTTTATGCAAGCTCTTTCAGAAGGCTTGTCGGGGGATATAAGCTTGCGTTTTTTGAGGATTGTGTTTTGTGGGGAGGGAGGTCATTACATCGAACATAAAAGCGACGTATGTTGCAAAATAGCTTCAAGCGAGATGAAATATTGGTCAAAAGAGTGCTTAAATCGCTGTTCTAAACTTTGCTAAGAGGATGTTTAGAGAGTGCAGAAAAGTTATATAACTTTTTATTATTTCGTCGTTGAGCAATTAAAGATATTTGATAAAATCTATATTATACAGAGTCTTATAAGGGTATTCTTTATCTTATAGATGAGAAGGGTATTTTTCTGTAGAGTGCGCTATAAGAAGTGAAAGATTTTATATTCGTTGTTGTTTTTATTGAATATTTGCATCTTCATGATAAAAAAGCCCAATTGTGTTTGGGCTTTTTTATTGTGCGTAGAAAACTTAAAGAATTTCATCCTCTTTAAGATATCCTCCTTTATCTATATCTGGCATTAAGAGAATTGAGATGAGTGCAATGATCATCATACCAATTATATAAAAAGAAAAGACAGTTTCATATCCCATAGTTTTTAGCCCAAATGCTACATATTCAGCTGAACCACCAAAGAGTGCATTACCGATGGCAAAAGCAAATCCAACGCCGATTGCTCGGATTGAAGCAGGGAATAGTTCTGCTTTTATGATCCCAGCAATAGAGGTATAAAGACTCATAATACAAAGCATTGCAATGATGATTAAAAGTGCAACCCATGGATTGTGCGCATTACCAATCGTTTTAAGCACGGGAATTGTGCAAATAATTGATAAGCTACTCCAACTGATGAGCGAAGCTCTTGCTCCAATTTTATCGGCTAGAAAACCAAAGAGGGGTTGGAGCAACACAAAAATAAAAAGTGCAGCGGTCATTATTGTTGTTGCAGTTTGTTTATCAAATCCGGTGGTTGTGATCAGATATTTTTGCATGTAAGTGGTGTATGTATAAAATGTGAGCGAACCTCCCGCGGTAAAGCCGATAACCAGAAAGAAAGCCTTTTTGTGGTTGCGTAAAAGCTCTTTTATACTACCGGCATGTTGTTGAGAGCGGCTTTCTTTGGTGGTTGTTTCATGAAGCGAACGACGCAGATAAAATGCAACGATTGCTGCTATCCCACCAATCACAAAGGGAATGCGCCATCCCCATGCTTTTAACTGATCTTCAGTGAGATAAAGTGATAAAGCAAATATAATAAAGCTGGCAATAAGTTGTCCTGAGATCGTTGTCGCATATTGGAAGGAAGCAAGGAGCCCGCGACGATTTTTGAGAGAAACTTCACTCATATAAGTTGCTGTTGTACCGTATTCACCGCCAACTGAAAGCCCTTGAAACATACGGATTAAAAGTAATAGGAATGCGGCTGTTATTCCCCAAGTTTCATAAGTGGGAAGTATAGCAATAAGAAAAGAGCCACAACACATCATAAAAACCGAAATAAGCATTGAGCGTTTGCGTCCATAACGATCAGCAATAAAGCCGAAGAGCCATGCTCCAATTGGGCGCATAAGAAAACCAATAAAAAAGATTCCGGCGACTTTTAATAGTTGTGTAACGGTATCATTATCTGAAGGAAAAAATTGTGATGCAAAATAAATCGACGTAAATGAGTAAGCGTAAAAATCATACCATTCTACCAGATTCCCTGAAGCGCTGGATATGATAGCAAAGATACGTTTTCTTGTATCATGTGGTGCTAAAGTTGTTTCATTTTTCATGAAGTATTCCCCTTTTAATTCTTTTATTTTTTCTCTTTAAAGTTGTTTACAGTTTAAGTTACAAAAATTCAATTATAATAATTCTTTTTTGAAAGATGTTTGAGTTGCTTTATGAGAGGTATCTTTTTATAAAATTTTGCGTTTTTCTTTTTTGTGTTAAAATAAAAGCAACGGTAATACTTACACGAAGGTGTTTCTTGAATTTTTATTGCTTGTTTAACAAGGGCACGGCTTGTTTAGGTTGAAAAGGTAGTGAAAGAGGAGGTGAGCTTATGTTCACAAATACGATTTAATTTATAGGTTATGTGTTCCGTTTGGGGAAGAGGGAACTTGTATTTTTTCTTAAAATTAGTTGCCTTGTTGACTTTTTAGGAGAGAATATAAAAATGGTATGCTTAAAGAATGTATATTTCTTTATAATCAATAGCTTTGTCAAAAATATTTTTTTCTTTAATTCTAACAAAAGCTTTTGTTATTAAGTTTTGACGGATGTTATCTTTATTGATAAGGCGGCTTTGAAGTTTAATTAAGAAAACTATTGTTGTATTTTGTTTTTCAATTTTTCTTTACAAAGAGAGCATCATTGTTTGTTAGGTCATAGTTTGTTGTTTATCGACAAATATAGGGTGCCTGTAATATGCTTTATATTGAAATGATTACACATGGAGCAATGAACGTGTGTTTTCTTAGATGGTTCTTGCTATGCATAAAATGTTATAGTCCACCTTCTTGACAGCTGGAGACGTCGTTCCTTCTTTGTTAAAATTTTTTTGCTGTAAAAAACACTTTTAAAGGGGAGAGGTGTGCTTTTTTCATAAGAAGAAGTCACTTCTAGCAAAGAGATTATTATTGAAAAAGCTTCTGTTAGCTTTGATTTTGATAAAAAACGGATGCTTTTTGAAATATATCAAATAAATTTTAAAGGTAATAAAATGAGGATAATGAGGAAATAATGCACTTATAGTAAAGTGAGATGGTTTTTCAAAGCTTATGCTAGAGTGGGAAGAGTTACTTGTTTTTCTTATTGAGTAAATATGTATAACATTTTGTAAATATTCAATTTTCTATATGAGTTTTGTAATAAAAAAAGCTCAAAAAATTGAGCTTTTTTGTTTAATTTCATAGAAAGATTTAATGGATATCATCATTTTGAAGATATCCCCCTTTGCGGGCATCGGGCATTAAGAGAATAGCAATGAATGCAATAACCATCATGCCAGTTATATAAAAATAGAAGACAGTTTCATACCCAAGATCTTTTAATTCAAGTGCTACGTATTCAGCGGAACCGCCGAATAGTGCATTGGCAATAGCATAAGAGAGTCCAACGCCTATTGCTCGTACTGAAGCAGGAAATGTTTCTGATTTTACAATACCAGCGATGGATGTATAAAAACTCATAATGCATAGCATTCCTGTGATAACTGATAGAGCGACCCATGTATTATCGGTGTTACCAATCACATGAAGCCCAGGTATTGTAAAGATAATAGATAAAATACTCCAAATAAGGAGCGATGTTCTTGTTCCAATTTTATCAGCCAGAAAACCAAATGCAGGTTGGATTAACATAAACACAAAGAGTGCAGCGGTCATTAAAGTGGTAGCGGTGTGTTTATTAAATCCGGTAGTCGTTATGAGATATTTTTGCATATAGGTTGTATATGTATAAAATGTAAGTGATCCTCCAGCGGTAAAACCAATAACGAGAAAAAAAGCTTTACAATGGTTGGATAAAAGCTCTACAATGCTACCGGCTTCTTTATTGGAACGACTTTCTTTGGTGGTTGTTTCGTGGAGTGTGCGGCGTAAATAAATTGCAACAATTGCTCCAAGTCCACCAATGGCAAAAGGAATACGCCATCCCCACGCTTTTAACTGATCTTCTGTGAGATACAACGCTAGAATGAATATCACAAGACTGGCGAGAAGTTGACCACCAATCAGTGTGGTATATTGGAAAGAGCTAAAAAAGCCACGACGATTTTTAAGGGCGATTTCACTCATATAGGTTGCTGTTGTACCGTATTCACCACCGACAGAAAGTCCCTGAAGCATTCTGAGTAAAAGTAAAAATAATCCTGCGGTTGCTCCTATAGTTTCATAGGTAGGAAGTAAGGCGATTAAGAACGACCCACCGCACATCATAAAAACGGAAATAAGCATGGAGTGTTTACGTCCATAACGATCGGCAATGAAACCAAAAAGCCATCCACCGATTGGGCGCATAAGAAAACCAATAGCAAAGACGCTAGCAGCTTTTAAAAGTTGCATAACGACATTGCCGTCAGAGGGAAAGAATTGTGATGCAAAGTAAATGGATGTAAAAGAATAAACATAAAAGTCGTACCATTCTACTAGATTTCCTGATGCACTAGACACAATAGCTCGGATACGTTTCCTTGTATCGTGTAGCGCTAAAGTTTTTTCATTCTCCATAAGTCTATCCCTTTGTTATCTTCATATCATCTATTCCCCCTGCTATTTACTCTTGTAAGATTTGTCTATAATATTCTGCCTTTTGCGTCAAAAATTTAATCGAAATGTAGGAATTTCTTGTGTAAAATACTCTAGAAGAGAAATTTAAAGAAATCTAAATGGTATTTTTATGAATTTTGCAATTTCCATTTTCTATAATTGACAGAATCGTCCATAATGCTCGTATGAAAACCTATCTTGATCTTTTATCTCATGTTTTAGAGCAGGGTTTTGACCGTACTGATCGAACCGGTGTTGGAACGCGATCGGTTTTTGGTTATCAGATGCGATTTGATTTACAGCTTGGATTCCCATTGTTGACAACAAAAAAGTTGCATTTGCGTTCAATCATTTATGAGCTTTTATGGTTTCTTAAAGGCGATACAAATATCGCGTGGTTGAAGGAACATGGCGTGTCAATTTGGGATGAATGGGCGGATGAGAAAGGGGATCTTGGTCCTGTTTATGGTTATCAGTGGCGCTCTTGGCCAACGCCTGATGGACAACACATTGATCAGATCAATCATCTTTTGGCTATGATTAGAGAAACACCGGATTCTCGTCGCTTAATTGTATCAGCATGGAATCCGGCATTGATAGAGGAAATGGCTCTCCCACCGTGTCATTGTCTTTTCCAATTTTACGTTGCTGATGGTAAATTATCTTGCCAGCTTTATCAACGTTCAGCAGATATTTTTTTAGGTCTTCCATTCAATATTGCTTCTTATGCGTTGTTAACGATGATGATTGCACAAGTATGTGGGCTTAAAATAGGTGATTTTGTTCATACTCTAGGTGATGCGCACCTTTATTCTAATCATTTTGAACAGGCCCGATCTCAATTGTCTCGGATACCCAATGCTTTGCCGTCTATGCGGATCAATCCGGAAGTAACAGATCTTTTTTCTTTTAAATTTGAGGATTTTGAATTGCTTAATTATGAAGCACAGCCACATATCAAGGCACCGGTAGCAGTATGACTTTGTCAATTTGTTTAATTGCAGCTGTTGCAGAAAATGGTGTTATCGGTCGTGAAGGGGCTATGCCTTGGCGTTTATCAACAGATTTGCAACGCTTTAAAGCTTTGACTTTTGGTAAGCCCATTATTATGGGGAGAAAAACTTGGGATTCTCTTGGACGTCCTTTACCGGGGCGTACAAATATCGTTATTACGCGCAATCCTGCTTTCATAGCGGAAGGTGCTATTATTACACACTCTTTATCTCAGGCTTGTTCTGTTGCAAAAAGAGAGACTTTTCAAAATGGTGCAGAGGAAATTTTTATTATTGGTGGTGGTGAAATCTTTCAACAGGGATTATATATTGCTGATAAAATATTCCTTACAGAAGTCTTAGCTTCTATTGAAGGGGATAGTTTTTTTCCTGTTTTGAATAAAGAAGAGTGGACGATTGTGCAAACACAATGTATCTCAGAAGGAGATAAAGACAGCCACGCAACACGTTTTGTAGTTTATAAGCGGAAATAATTGTTTATAATTAAGTGGGAAGAACCTATCAGTTATGTTGTAATCAGATAACAGCCATCCTATAAGATTTAAGTAAATGGTTGGTATTTAGTGAATGGTTTTTAGTTAAGAGGTGATAATGCCCTGGACAAATCAAAATGGTGGTGGCCCGTGGAGTGGCGATAAAAATAAACATGGTGGTGACAAAAAAACATCTGCTAAGAATCTCTTTGGTTCTGGTGGCAACAGCGGTGGTGACAATGGTCCCAGTCTTGATGATATTTTGCGTAAAGGGCAAAATCAGCTTAAACACTTTGGTGGAGCTGGTCTCTGGACGATATTCCTTCTGCTTGTTGTGTTTTTTTTGCTGTATCAGTCACTTTATATTGTTCAGCAAAATGAGCAAGCTGTAGAATTGCGTTTTGGTGTTCCTAAAGCAGGAATTATCGGTGATGGTTTGCATTTTCACTTTTGGCCAATTGAGACTTATATGAAAGTGCCTTTAACGGAAAAAACAATCGCCATTGGTGGTCAGTCTGGTCAGGCACAACAGAGTGAAGGTTTGATGCTTTCAAGTGATCAGAATATTGTGAATGTTAATTTTTCTGTTTATTATCGGATTGCATATCCTAGTCAGTTTTTATTCAATGTAAATGATCAAGAAGGGACTGTTCGTCAGGTTGCTGAGAGCGCAATGCGTGAAGTTATTGGTTCAAGACCTGTTGATGATGTGTTACGTGATAAAAAAGAAGAAGTTGCCGATGATGTGAGAAAAATTATCCAGTTGACCGTGGATAAATATCAACTTGGTGTTGAAATAAGTCGTGTATCGATCAGTGAGGCTGCTCCTCCTACCAAGGTTGCGGCGGCGTTTAATTCTGTTCAGCAGGCAGAGCAAGAACGTGGACGAATGATTGAAGAAGGAAATCGTGTGCGTTTTACAAAAATTGGTTTAGCGAATGGTGAAGCTTCACGCACACGGGAAATCGCAAAGGGTGAAAAGGCGCAAATGGTTGAAGAGGCAAGAGGACGCGCTGAGCGTTTTCAAGCTATCGTTCGTGAGGCTGAAATGTCTCCTGAGGCTACCCGTTATCGTCTTTATATGGAGACAATGGGGCGTATTCTTTCTTCACCAAATAAATTGGTTCTTGATCAAATCAATTCTCCAGTGATGCCTTATTTGCCTCTAAACGAATTGCTGCGCAATCATTCATCAGAAAACGCAAAAAAAGCCTCATTGCGTTCTACGTCGCTTTTGGATTCTCGCATTTTGGAAGGACGCTAATTATGCAGCAGTCTCGTTTCTTGTTTATTTTTAGTACTATCGTCTTTCTTTTGATGGTTCTATGGATGTCCGTTTTTATTGTCTATCCTCGTCAACAAATAGCCATTAAGCGTTTTGGGCAAATTGTAAAGGTAGAATCTGACCCTGGAATCTATTTAAAAGTGCCCTTTGTGGATAAGATGATTGTTGTTGATAATCGGTTGTTACGTTACGATGTTCCAACACAATCTGTACAGGTAAGAGGAGGCGCTTATTACGAAGTAGATGCATTCTTTATTTATCGTATTATGGATCCTAAGCTGTTTTTACAGCGTATTGCTTCAGGGCGTCCGCAAATTGCGGCGCGTGAAAATCTTGCTCCGCGTTTTATTGATGCTTTGCGGGCTGTTTATGGTAAGAGAGAATTTAGGGCGGCTTTATCAGATGAAAGGGGGGCAATGATGGCTGAGGTTCAGCGGCAGTTTTCTGTCGATGCAGGCTCGTTGGGGATTACTATTGTTGATGTGCGTATTCGCAAAACGGATTTGACCGATGCTGTTTCAGAAGATGTTTATCGCCAAATGGCAGCTGAACGTGAAGCTGTAGCGGAAAATATTCGTGCCCGTGGCCAGCAGGAACGAGATCGTATTGTGGCAGAAGCCAATCGTGAATATGAAGAGATTGTAGCAGCCGCAAAACGTGATGCTGAAATTACCCGTGGGGAAGGCCAAGCTGAAAGTATTCGCCTTTTACTGAATGCAAGAAAAACGAATCCATCCTTTTACGATTTTTGGTTAGCAATGGAGCAATATAAGAATTTGGAACGCATTCCAATGGTGATTTCACCAAAGGAGGATTTCTTTTTCTATTTTCGTAATCCACAGCAAGAAAAGAAAAAAGTTCCATCAGCAATGAATACGAGTCTCGGTAAAACTGAACCAAAATTCGTGGGAGAGTAGATGCAATAATCAACTTTAGACGCGATTTAATGTAAGAAGTGTGCTTTGTGGTTGTTTTTTTTATGATGAGAATGGTAGAATGTTGAGCTAGGCGCATTTTGAATAGATAAGTTGAATAAGGCTCTTTGCAGCATTTTTTTTAAGGCATATTATGGGTAGAAATGTCGTAGGTAAAAATACGCCTTTGAGGTTCTTTATTACAAGAGTTGTTTTTTGTGTGGCTTTGTTTTTATTCTCATCAAGCAGCTTGTCTTGGGGGGATGAGATAAAAAACACACCTCTTTCTGTTCCTGATTTGGCTGCTGAGCTCTTGGAGACGGTTGTGAATATTTCCATAGCACAAACCGTTGATGGAACTGAACAAGATGAGCATACTTCCGTGCCTACTATACCAAAAGATTCATTGTTGGAAGAATATTTTAGTGATTTTTTTACCCCCAAAGATGGTCAAAAAGATAGCCAGTTTCAAAAAGTACGTTCTTTGGGATCTGGTTTTGTGATTGATGCACAAAGAGGGCTTATTGTTACAAATTATCACGTTATTGTTGATGCCGATGATATTGAAGTTAATTTTACCGATGGTACAAAATTAAAAGCAAAATTGCTTGGAAAGGATAGCAAAACGGATTTGGCAATTCTTCAGGTGGATGCAGGAAGAAAAAAATTGAAAGCTGTACGTTTTGGCGATTCAGAAAAAGCCCGTATTGGGGATTGGGTTATGGCTATCGGGAACCCCTATGGTTTTGGTGGAAGTGTGACTGTTGGTATTATTTCAGCACGCAATCGTGATCTTAATGCGGGTCCTTATGATAATTTTATTCAAACAGATGCAGCAATTAACCGAGGAAATTCTGGAGGCCCGTTATTTGATAGGAATGGTAAGGTTATTGGTATTAATACAGCAATTATTTCACCTTCTGGTGGGTCGATCGGTATTGGTTTTGCTATACCATCAGAGATGGCTCTTTCGGTTATCAATCAATTGCGTGATTTTGGAGAAATGAGGCGTGGTTGGTTGGCTCTTCGTATTCAACCGGTAACAGACGATATTGCGAAGAGCTTGAAGCTAGAAAAAGCTGTTGGGGCATTGGTTGCTGGTAAAATAGAACATGCTGATGTTGATAATAGCCAGTTGCAGACTGGAGATGTTATTCTTTACTTTGGCAATGCAAAAATTAAGTATGCGCGTGATTTGCCGCGTTTAGTAGCGGAAAGTCCGGAAGGAAAAGTGGTGGATGTTACTGTTTTGCGAGATGGACAGGAACAAAGAGTAAAAGTTAAACTTGGCCGTTTGATTGAGACAGATGCCAATGAAAATGCAATAGAAGAGTCTGATAATGATAAAAGTGATGCTGTATCGAAAAGTGTGACAATGCATTTTATGGGAATGACATTATCTGAGCTTACAACAGATTTGCGTCATCGCTATTCAATTACAGATAAGCTTCGAGGATTGGTGGTGACATCTGTTGTACAAAATAGTGCGGCAGATAAAAAACGTATTCGCATTGGTGAAGTGATTGTCGATATCAATCAAAGTGCTGTTACAACAATTGATGAGGTTAAAAAACGTCTTCATAAATTACGTGAAGCTGGGCGTAAAAATGCCCTCTTTCTTGTTGCTCGGCCAGATGGAGAATTGCGGCTTGTAACAATTCCAATGGATTAATTGTTTTGAGGACTGAGATTTCTATGTTTGTCTCTCATTATTTTCCGTTTTTGTTATCATTCTTAAATTGTACGATAGGGTCGAGTTTGCATGCTTCAGTTTTTAAATAGCAATTATTCTGAGAGAGTAAGATGAGAATTCGTCATTTATGGGTATCACTGTATTTTGCTTTGTGGTGGGTGGAAGAGTAACGGTTGTAGAGGGAATCTTGAAGAAGTAATTTACAAGTTTCTTATTATAAAACAGCATATTATTCGTTTTTTTATAAAAATATAAAGCTATTTAATTTATATGCGTTAAGTTTAAATATTCTGTTTTATAGATTGCAAAAAATATATTTGTTTATGATGGTTATCTGAAAAGAATTTTTGTGATCTTGCTTTGTTATTGAATAATAATAGAAAAAAATTTTGCTATTGTTATTGCATTCATTTTTTATTTTTTAAATGAAACAGAGTTATCATAGGCGTTTTCATTGTGTTCCTTATAAAGGTTTTGCTTGTCTTTTTGTTTGAACTATTCACCCTATGACAATAGAAATGCAATACAGGGGGAAATGAAATACAGAAGCTTTGGAATTGGGTATGCGTATTGCTACAAGGTGTCGATTGATGAATGAGGAATTGCCATTCATGATACAGAGAACGATTACATTGATAGCGGGACCAACTGCAAGTGGAAAGTCAGCACTTGCTTTACAAATGGCTCAAGAAAAAAATGCTTTTATCATTAATACGGATTCAATGCAGGTTTATGATGTTTTAAATATTCTAACAGCACGTCCGACGAAGGCTGATACTGCACTTGTTCCACATTATCTCTATGGTTATGTGAATCCTTCTCTGCATTATTCAGTAGGGCAATGGTTGGATGATGTTAAAAAATTATTGATAACATTTCCATCAAGGTCACTTATTTTTGTTGGTGGAACAGGGCTTTATTTTCGTGCTCTTTTAGAAGGAATTGCAGAAATTCCTTCTATTCCGCAAGTTCTACGGCAAAAATGGCGATTTCGACTTGATCAAGAGGGGGCTGAAAGTCTTTATCATCAGTTATTGCAAGTTGATGCTGTTCTTGCTGAGAAAATTTCTTCGCAAGATGGTCAACGTATTGTTCGTGCCTTAGAAGTTTATGAAGCAACAGGTAAGAGGCTAAGTTGGTGGCAAAGGCAAAAAACGCTTCCTCTGATTTTGTCAGATTGTGCAGAAAAAATTCTTCTCATTCCTTCACGTGAATTGCTTTATGAACATATTCATAAGCGGCTGGATTTTATGATTGAAAGGGGTGCTTTAGAAGAAGTGTCTGCCGTGAAAAGGCTTCAACTTTCTCCTTTGTTACCAGCGATGAAAGCGATTGGTATAGCTGAATTTATTGCTTATTTGGATGGATATAAAAGCTTCGATAATGCTCTTGAAAGCGTGAAAACACAAACGAGGAGGTATGCAAAAAGGCAAATGACATGGTTTCGTAATCAATTTGATAAAGAATGGAGACTGATTTCTTGATAAAAGAGTTGAGAAGTTTAAAAAGTCATTAAAAAATTCTTTATAAAGAGATTTTTTTAGGGAATATAATTTTTTGTTGACGAATGCTCTTAATAGAATTAGAAGCTTCCCTATAGGAAATGTTTTTCTTATATGTTTGTGCATAGGAATAAGGAGGGGGGTCATACAATATATGTTTTTTTGTGTGTAATGGGCTCCTTTGGGGTCTTTTTTTTATGGGCTCCTCTAGGGGCTTTTTTTTATTATACTATCAAGTAGGCGAGTGGGAAAAATGACAAATCATCCAAGAATGCAAAAGAGTGCGGACGGAAAAATAATGTCGGGTGCCGAAATGGTGGTTCAAGCTCTTATTGATCATGGGGTTAAACATCTTTTTGGTTATCCTGGTGGCGCTGTTCTTCCTATTTTTGATGTTCTTTATCAACAAGATAAAGTTCGGCATATTCTGGTCCGTCATGAACAAGCAGCAGGTCATGCTGCTGAAGGTTATGCACGAAGCACAGGGAAGGTTGGCGTTATGCTTGTAACCTCTGGACCAGGTGCAACAAATGCCGTGACACCTTTACAAGATGCCCTCATGGATTCCATTCCACTTGTTTGTTTTTCAGGTCAGGTATCGACAACCGTCATTGGAACAAATGCTTTTCAAGAGGCCGATACGGTTGGTATTACAAAACCGTGTACGAAATATAATTGTTTGGTTAAAGATGTAAATGATCTTGCGGAAATTATTCATAAAGCTTTTTCTATTGCGCAATCAGGGCGTCCAGGACCAGTTTTGATTGATATTCCTAAGGATGTTCAATTCGCTTCAGGTCTTTATAGAGCACCTCAAGTTACGAGTGTTATGCATTCTTATCAACAGTTGAAAGAGAAGGCTATCGAAAATGCTGTTTCTCTTTTAGCAGAAGCAAAACGCCCTGTTATTTATACTGGTGGTGGCGTTATTTCATCGGGAACAAAAGCTGTACAGCATCTGCGTGAATTGGTTCATCTAGGAGATTTTCCAATCACTTCAACGCTTATGGGACTTGGTGCTTATCCTGCTTCTGATAAAAATTGGCTTGGAATGCTTGGAATGCATGGAACGTATGAAGCTAATATGGCCATGCATGATTGTGATGTTATGTTAGCGATTGGGGCACGCTTTGATGATCGTATCACTGGGCGACTTGATGCATTTGCACCCCATGCACGTATTATTCATATTGATATTGATCCTTCTTCTATCAATAAGATCGTAAAAGTAGAAGTTCCACTTGTTGGCGATGTGGCGCATATTTTAGAAGAGATCAATCGACGTTTGCATATGCACAAACCAACATTTAAAAGTGAAAGCCGTGATCAATGGTGGAGGCAAATTCATGGCTGGAAAGCGCGTAATTCATTGGCATATGCTGAGAGAAAAGATGCCATTATGCCACAATATGCTCTTGAAAGGCTTTATGCCTTTAGCAAAGATGCAAATGCTTACATCACAACAGATGTTGGACAACATCAGATGTGGGCGGCTCAGTATTATCGCTTTGATGAACCAAAACATTGGATGACTTCTGGTGGTCTTGGAACAATGGGGTATGGTCTTCCTGCTGCTATTGGTGTTCAAATTGCACATCCTGATGCTCTTGTTGTCTGTATTTCTGGTGATGCTTCCATTCAGATGAATATTCAAGAGCTGGCAACAGCAATGCAGCATAATACGCCAGTGAAAATTTTTATTTTAAATAATCAATATATGGGTATGGTTCGCCAATGGCAGCAATTGTTGCATGGCAATCGCCTTTCTCACTCTTATACAGAATCTATGCCTGACTTTGTAAAATTAGCGCAATCTTATGGAGCGGTTGGTCTTTGTTGTTCAAAACCGGATGAACTTGATGATAAAATTCAGCAAATGATTGCTTGTGATAAGCCTGTTCTCTTCGATTGTCGTGTTTATAATTTAGAAAATTGTTTTCCCATGATCCCATCTGGATGTGCACATAATGATATGCTGTTGCCTGATGAGGCTAATGATGAAGCCATTGCAAATGCTATTTCTGTTGATGGTCATATTCTCGTATAAAATGAATATTTAATCAAAGAGTGAAGGATGGTGATGATGAAGTCTTTAGAGACTTCATCTCTGTCTCTTCTTTGTGGAGAGTTCCTATTATCCTGCAAGCGCATTTTATGATTTTCATTCTTTGTTTAAAGATATGGGGTGTCTTATTATTTGTTCATCTGAAGGATGTTATACGTCGTGTGCCCAATGATGTTTGAATTTATTTGTACATAATGTTTATTTTTTAATTCATATGTTCACATTAAGAACTATTTCGTTGCATTTTTTAGATAAGACATTGAATTATCGGTTATAAATTAATGATGTTGTCTCCTATATGAAAGATTCCATCGTGCAAGAAAAAAGCTACCGTTTGAAAGAGGCAACCATGCAAACCATCATGCCTATGAAAACAATAGAAACGTTTGTCAGTATGTTTTGGTTTTGCATGATGAAATGACTCCAAATTGTTCTTTCAAGGGCTTGATAGGGGAGGCCCTTTAGCGGCTTGAAAGGAAGGGCAAAAATAACAAAGATCAAATGCAGCCATAGAAAATCAATTGGCCACCATAGCTTAAATCAGGTAGTAACCTCACCTGATTATGCGGGAGAAATCTCTACATATGAGATGTGTAGTTAAGATAGATAAACCAGAATAATATTCAACATCATATCATTATCAGGACATTAACATTGAAAATCAAATACGCTTTTTTTTAATTTGTTCTACATATCGATGATTCCATAAATCTGCTGAGACAAATACTCTTTGAATCCACCGCATTGGATTTTCATAACTATCAAATGATCCAAAAAAATTTATCCCTAGAGTGTAGAGTCATTCTGTTATCAATGTATAGTAATTGTCCTGGTTGTCCATCAATTCCAAAAGATACGGCTTTAATAGCTTCATAAAAATGATCTAGAGCTTCCTTGGCTTTTTTTGACTGTGGTTCTAACATGCCCGGATAAAAAACAGCGCTGATATCTGGGAATTCACCGCTCTCTTGAACTAGCGGCACTTTACTTGTAGAGGCTACCCCATTTTTTCTCTATCTATAGAGAACATTAATGATATATAAATTATCCCTTAAGCTACGCAAATCCTCGTTACTTAAAAGTTTTAAAACGAGACGTGCATCAGATATTCTCGTTGACAGATCATTAACATCATTGCGAACACCAGATAAAAATATCCCTTTAGGAGATAAATTGAAACCCCTTATCAATTTTAGCGCAGCATTTTCTCTATGAAAATCTCACGCAACTTCAAATTTTAATCCTGTATAATCTTTTTTATTATCCTTTAAAGGAACCAAGTTATTTACCCTATGTTTGCCTGCAAACTGAATTGAATAAGGCTCTCCATTCAATAAAGAAAACATCATCATTAAATTTTCGCTAATATAGCCACTTTTATAAGACGCATCTAAATTATAAGGATGAGGTGACGTATTAATTTGTCTATCAATTGGAAAGTTTTCAAAGATTAAATATGGTTTCGGGGTAATAGACACCTTTTGATTCATAAGAATTGTCAATATTCTTTGTGGTAGCAGCGAAAATGCTCTTTTTTAGCTCAACCGAATATTCAATACCACCATATGGATCATAAATAACATGGTTTAAAGCCTCCCAAAGTTTGTCTCTTTCGACATTGCTCAACTCAAAAGTATTTTCATTGATCCTTATAATTTCCTTCCCAATTATCTTTCCTTATTTTTTTATTAAGAAAAGTGAAAAAACAATCATTAAAATTAAAATCAGCCATGTTAGTAAATAAGTGTCTGTAAAATCTTGGATTAATCCAAATAATGGTGGAGCTGTAATAATTACGATTTGATTTACAGACATTGCTAAACCCAGAGAAAAGCCCCCCCTTTCTTTCGGCGAAGAGTCTACAATATAAGCAACCCATGGGCTATACCATCCTAGTCCAAAAAAACCTAACCAAGCAGATAAAATAGTGAGATAAATTATCGATCCACTCATGCCCAAAATTAATATTAAAAATCCAAAAACGACTGCAATCATGCAAAACAAAACAGGGAAAAATCGTCCTTTTCTACAGTGATCACTCCACGCCGCTAAGATAATTCTTCCTAAGGCACCAGAAGCCTGTGAAACAAAAAAAAATAAGCACTTTTATCCAAAGACAGGTGATAGATTCTATAAAAATAAATCGTGATAAAAATGGTTAAAACATATTAAACTATCACAAGGGAAACGCCTGAAAAAATAATATTCTTCATATGCGGCGCAGCCAACATTGCAAGACGAGACCTTACATTTGCATAGAACGAAACTCTTACCTTGCTTTCTGGGACGATAGCTACAACTTTTGCTGGTGAGTGATAAAAAATAATAAAGATACATCCACCTAAAAAAGAAACTATGGCACTGACCAAAAATGCACCTTGTGTGCCATAGACAAGTGCACTAGCAGGCAGAACTATCCCAGCTAATGCCCCACCTAAGGGGAGTCCCGCTTGCCTTATTCCCATTGCAAATCCGCGCTGCGATTGTGGAAACCATAAAGAAACAGATTTAGCATCACCAGGTTGAGCAGAACTATAAAATCCCCCTACAATGAGCAAACAAACCAAAAGGGAAATATAGTTATCTGCGATTGCTCCCAACAAAAGAGCGACAGAAACGCCGACTGCGCCAACACCAACAATATAGCGTTCGTTAAACTTGTCTAGTAATTCGCCAGCTATAAGTAACCCAATAATAGGTAGAAACTGTGCTGCTGAAGACAGCAAACCTATCTGAGAGTCACTCAGCGAGAGATCCTTTTTAAAAAATCAGCTAAAGGACCAATTCCTTGAACAAAAAAGTAGGCCGATGCTTGAGCGATAGTGGCAACAAACAATACAATCCATCGATAATAATTTTTTTCTATAAATTTATTATTGCTCACTATGCCCCCTCCAACTAAAGTCTATTCCAATGAAGTAGCTTTTTTTTAATAACGATTGCAACAATTAAATGAGGTATTTTTATGCTGATTACATAAAAATCTGTCAATATGGATTGGTATGAATATGAAAGCTAAGGAATATGCTTAATTTAAGGAAATAAGCTATTATGTGTAGTGCAAACTTGGTATGCTCGCGATATAAGATAAATTTTACAAATATTGGCTCATCCGGCATTAAGCGCTTTTCATAAAAGACGCTATATTTTGGCAAGATTTTTCAATATAATTCTCAAAGCTTTCTCCAGTCACATAACCTAGATGCGGTGTGCAAAGAGTTCTCTCTGATTGCAGTCATTTTCTTTTAGATACTGGTACTGGCTCGCTGTCATAAATATTCAGTGCAAAGTAAGTTAAATTTTCCAAACTTAGTATTTTTTCTATTGCCCCTTTTTCAACCAAAACTGGACGCGCTGTGTTGACAAAAATAGCATGAGGTTTCATGCTCAGTAGATCATCTCATTGAATGATTTTTTTGGTTTTATCGGCTTAAATGTAAATGTACCGATATAATGTCAGGATGTGTAAAAAATGCATCTTTTAAATGCATAAAATGATAGCTTCAATTTTTTGCTTGTTGCGTTGAATGTTCGTTCTCATAAACCAAAATAGACATGCCAAAAGCTTGGGCATATTGAGCAGCCATTTTACCAATACACTCAAACCTGAAGTTTCCTAGAGTAACCCTTTTCATTTGGTTGCCAAATGTTGTTTTCTATCGTCCTTGTTTCATATCAGACACAGATTTACAGAGTTTTCTGTGCGCAGACATAATGAAGAGCCAGGCAAACTTCACCAGCAGAAGTTGGATCCCCACCACTGTCTCATATTTCAATTCCTAAGTCTCTACAAGCCTCTCTATCAATATGTGAACCTATAGGGCCTGTTTGACAGATTAATTTTAAATTTGGCAGTTTCAGGAGAAGATTTCTATCAACTACAGTCCGTTCTCTGATTAAGATAAGGATATCTATCTCTTTGAGTTTATCTTCTAAATCATATTCTTTTGCTAAATTATTGATAATCAGCACTTTATACGATTTCATTAATTTTGTAAGAGATTGTCATGTTAGGGTGGCTTTTTGGTAGTCATTTGGAATGAATATTTTTAATTTAAACCTCGCATTTCATTTATCAATATTGGAGCACATTATTTCATTGCTAAAACAACTAAAAAGCAATTTCACCACTGATATTTTGACGTAAGGTCAAGTCTGTTAACAAATCAACCCCCTTGATTTCATTGTTATTGCTAGCAATAACAATAGCATTAATCTATGCATTTTTATAAACTTTAAAACATTATGACAAAAAGAAAAAGTTTGACTCAGCAGATAGAGAATTGCGCTTTTCTGATATGTTAGAGGATGAATCTGAAGTGCACCGCTGGACTGGAATCATGTCACAGTTTTCCTATAATAGACTTCCAAGAAATCCATATTTGCGAACCAGATTTTATTGTCGAAATAGAAAAAGCTACATATTTGTGTGAGATAAAGCGTGCTTCATAGAAGCGCGATGTTTCTCTTTATTCGTTGAGATATCACTTATTTGTAGCATGAAGAGTAAATTTATTAAAATCATGATAAGAGGGAGAGAGGAACTTTATAGGTGTATCATCATAGGATTAAGTCGTTTTATTGAGAGCTATTTCTATTTTTGCAAAAAGGTTTTTGATATCTTTAATGATTATTTCCCAATAGTGAATGTACTTTATTTTATGTGCAAGAAAGCTTATTGATTGTATAAAATAGTATTCATAAAATTACATTATTCTTATTCTGTTAAGGACATTTTTTCTAGCGAGGGTTTTGCAATTGCAATGCTCTTTTTCTTATTCTCAATTTTGGCTCAAAAAAGTGTATAGAGATATTATTTTAAATTTAAGATATGTATATTCTATTGTTGGTGTTACTGTTGTAAAAAATGATATTTTCTTTGATAAGTATAAGGTTTACCAAGAAGCGCGATGGAGAGATAAAGTTTAGAGTGTTACAATATCTTGAAAAAGCAATGGGTAAATAATGGATCATTGTGCTACGAAAGTTGTTAGATGGGCATGTGTCAGAAATTCTTAATAAAAAAATTTTTTCTTGATAGGAGTTTTTTTTCAAAATACTGCTCTTTTTGTGCAAATCTTATGTTGGTAAGCTATGCAGTTTTCACCGGAACAAGATAAAGCATTGAAGGCTGTTGCCGCATGGTTAAGGGAAGGGCGTTCACCACTTTTTCGCCTTTTTGGTTATGCGGGAACAGGGAAGACAACGCTTGCGCGCTATTTTGCTGAGACAGTTGATGGGTCTGTGCAATTTGCTGCGTTTACAGGAAAGGCAGCACAGGTTTTGCGGTCTAAAGGTGCAAGTAATGCTTGTACGATTCATTCATTGATTTATTGTCCGCGTGGAGAAGAAGAGGTTTCTGATGAAGTCACAGGAAAAAAATCTCTTGCACCAACATTTGTATTAAATCGGAGAAGTGCTGCAGCACATGCTAAGCTTATCATTATTGATGAGTGTTCAATGGTAGATGAACAATTAGCGCGTGATTTAATGAGTTTTCAAACGCCAATTCTTGTTCTTGGTGATCCAGGTCAATTGCCTCCTGTATCAGGAGGTGGTTTTTTTTCCAACAGTGCACCAGATTTTCTCCTCTCTGAAATTCACCGACAAGCACGTGATAATCCGATTGTTCGTTTGGCTATGGATATACGTGAAGGACGTGATATTGTTTATGGTGATTATGGGGCGGCCCGTGTTATTACACGCAAAGAGGTGGATCAGAAATTGGTTTTAGATGCTGATCAGGTGTTGGTAGGGGTAAATCGGACACGTCATCTTTATAATAGACGTTTGCGTGCGTTGAAGGGGTTTACAGCAGATTATCCACAAGCAGGAGATAAGCTGGTGTGTTTGCGTAATGATCCCGCTAAAGGTTTGTTAAATGGATCTTTATGGAAAGTAATGACTTCACAGAAGGAAACTGTTAAACTGAGTATTAACCTCCTTGTTAAACCAGAAGAAAGTGAGCGTGGGGTAGCGAAGATTAAGCTTTTAAAAGCCGTGTTTGAAGATCCTGATAGTGAGATTTCATGGGCGTTAAAAAAAAGACACGATGACTTTGATTATGGATATGCATTAACTGTCCATAAAGCACAAGGATCACAATGGGATAATGTTATTTTATTTGATGAAAGTTTTGCCTTTCGTGACATGTATGCTCGCTGGTTGTATACGGGAATTACACGTGCTGCAGAGCGTTTAACAATTGTTCGATAGGAAAATATTCTTATTCTCTGCTATTATATTGGCAAATATATTTTTTGTCTTAAGAATTATGTATGAAAATGGGAGTGGGTATGGCCATAAAACTTTCGGTTAATCTTAATGCGATTGCCGTTTTGCGCAATCGACGTAACCTTCCTTGGCCAAATATCAATCATATTGGGCATATCGCACTTACAGCTGGTGCAGCTGGTTTGACGATTCATCCGCGCCCCGATGAGCGACATATTCGTTTTGCTGATTTGCCAGATATACGCTGTTTAATGAACAGTACATTTCCTACTGCTGAATTTAATATTGAAGGTTATCCAAGTGATACATTTTTGAATATAGCAGAAAAATATGCTGATCAGATTACTCTTGTACCAGATGATCCAGCTCAGTCAACCTCTGATCATGGTTGGGATTTTGCTCAGAATGCAGAATTTTTAGCACCTATCATTCAACGCTTGAAAGCAAAAAAAATTCGCGTGTCTTTATTTGCTGATCCTGTTGTTGATGGTCTTGATATAGCTAAAGCAATTGGTGCTGATCGTGTGGAGTTTTATACGGGACCTTACGGTGGTGCATTGCAGGATAAGACAAAACAAGATCAAGAACTCAGTAAACTTGTTTTCGCAGCAAGAAGAGCTCAAGAGTTGCAATTAGGTGTTAACGCAGGGCATGATCTGACAGTTACAAATCTTCCTGCTGTTGTCCATCACATTCCTTGGCTTGATGAAGTTTCTATTGGTCATGGGCTTATTGCGGATGCGTTAGAATATGGAATGTATGAGACTGTTCAGCGTTTTCTCCGGTTATTGGTGTGATTTTTTTCTCCACATGATAGGTAAATTTTTCTAAAGCTCTCTTTATCTTGAAGAAACAATTTTGCATATATTTGTTTAGATCAATGACAGTGGTATATATTATGATAGCGATAGAAATGCGCGTTCAATTTAAAAAATTGGTCGTGATTTCATTAAATGAGTCTGTAAAAGCTAAGCTTTGCAGTTTTTTGATGAAATCTTTTTTAAAGAGGCAGAAAATCAGAGGTAGATTTCATGAGAAATATAAACTTTTAGATTCGTGTTAGTAACTGAGATGATGAGGGTTTTTTCTGAAGAAATCAAAGATTTTTATGAGTGTTTGTGCTCTTCAGTTACGAATTTATTCCATGAAAATACTCAATATTACCTACAATGGAAGCTGTATTACCTATCATTGCGTTGTCAAAATTGGGCTATATGAATAGTGTTTTTTTATCATGCGAGTGGTAGAGTTGATTTTTTGCGTTTAAATATAAAAACGCTATCCTTTGTTTGCAATTTTTCTTGCTATCCACTTTGATTTCGTTCATGTTAAAAATGTGCGCTCTATCTTCATTTCAAAGATATAATGTTTTATTCTCTGAAAGAATAATATAATTTTAGAAGTTTTTTGGATTATAGCTTTTTATATGAAATATATAAATAAAAAAAGATATTCAATTGCTTTATTACTATAAATGTATTTTTTTTATTTATAGTGATTTCAAGCATGTGAATTCATTTTTTAATTATTTATTCAATAAAATAAGCCAAAATTTATTTTAAATAGAAAGAAAAGGAAGTGTTTTTATGCGTGTTTATTATGATCATGATGCCAATATTGATTTGATTAAGGGAAAAAAAGTAGCCATTGTTGGTTACGGTTCACAAGGACATGCCCATGCTTTAAACTTGAAAGATTCTGGAGTTGAAAATGTAAAAATTGCTCTGCGTTCGGGGTCCGCAACAGCTAAAAAGGCTATGGTGGATGGTTTTGAAGTTATAAGTGTTGCTGAAGCAGCAAAATGGGCAGATCTTATTATGATGGCTACACCAGATGAGTTGCAAGCTGATATTTATAAAGAGCATATTCATGATCATTTACGTGATGGTGCCGTGATTGCTTTTGCTCATGGTTTGAGTATTCATTTCGGCTTAATTGAACCTAAAAAAACTGTTGATATTGTGATGATTGCTCCCAAAGGTCCTGGTCATACAGTGCGCAATGAATATCAACGTGGTCGTGGGGTTCCTTGCTTAATTGCGGTTGCACAAGATGCTTCAGGACATGCCCATGATATCGCACTGTCTTATGCATGTGGTCTTGGTGGTGGACGTGCTGGAGTGATTGAAACAACCTTTAAAGAAGAGTGCGAAACTGATCTGTTTGGTGAACAAGCCGTTCTTTGTGGTGGTCTTGTTGAGCTTATACGGGCTGGTTATGAAACACTAACGGATGCAGGTTATGCACCAGAAATGGCTTATTTTGAGTGTTTACATGAGGTTAAATTGATTGTTGATCTTATGTATGAAGGTGGTATTGCAAATATGAATTACTCCATTTCCAATACAGCTGAATGGGGCGAATATATGTCTGGTCCGCGTGTAATTACCGATGAAACGAGAGCAGAAATGAAACGTATTTTGCAAGATATTCAGACAGGAAAGTTTACATCGAATTGGATACAAGAATACAAAGGCGGTGCGGCTCATTTTAAAAGTATACGGCGTTTAAATGATAGCCACCCTATTGAAGAAGTTGGCAAAAAACTTCGTTCCATGATGCCTTGGATAAAATCAAATGCTCTGGTTAATAAAGAGCGTAATTGAAGTTGCTACAGAGCTATTTTTTCAATAGCTTTTATAACTTTATAGATAAATATAAAAAAGGGTAACTGAAGTTACCCTTTTTTATATGTTTTTTGCAATAGAAGCTTTATTTGTTTAATTTTTTGCAACATTCTTTTTTCTAAAAAGGAAATATACAATCCCTAAAAATATGAACCACGCTGGAGTGTATTTTAAAGCTATAGCAGTATCCGCTTCTAATGATAATAAATAAATAATGAATGCAAAGAAAAAAAGTAGCGCCCAACACATAACAACACCTCCTGGCATTTTATAAGGAGAGACTGTATGCTGGAGAGGACGATTGCGACGATAGACGATATAGCTGATCAAAATAATAGACCATACAAATATAAACAAAGTGGCGGCAATCGTTGTAACGATTGTAAAAGCCGCAATGAGGGTTTGAGATAACGACACAACTGCATAACCAAATAAGATGCATAAACATGAACAGAATAATGCGTTGGCTGGAACGTGGTTACGAGAAAGTTTTCCTAAAAATTTAGGAGCACCTTTTTGTGTTGCTAGCCCATATATCATACGGCTGGTAGAAAAAATTCCACTATTTGCTGAAGATGCGGCAGCTGTGAGGACCACAAAGTTCATCAAACCTGCAGCAATTGGAATACCAATAAGTGCATACATTGTTACAAATGGGCTTTTTTCTGGACTGATTTGATTCCACGGGGTCACAGACATAATCACAAGAATAGAGAATATATAAAAGAATACAATACGGATTGGTATTGAATTAACAGCCTGCGGTAAAGCTTTTTGAGGCTCTTTTACTTCAGCAGCAGCTGTTCCAGCGAGTTCAATGCCGACAAAAGCAAAAATAACAATTTGAAATCCAGCAAAAAAGCCTGTAATTCCTCGCGGAAAAATATTTCCATCATTCCAGATATTGCTAAGAGAAGCAACTGTGCCGTTTGGAGAGACAAAACCGGTAAAGATCATGTAAAATCCCACAACAATTAAGACGAGAATTGCTACGATTTTGATAAAACCAAACCAAAACTCAAGTTCGCCAAATAGTTTTACTGCGACGAGGTTAAGAATTAAAAAGGATATAATACTAATTATAACAGGAATCCACGAATTGAGTTCAGGCCACCAAAAATGTGTATAAGTGACAATAGCAATAACTTCAGCAGTTCCAGTGACAATCCAACACAACCAATATGTCCAGCCGATAAAGAATCCGGCACAAGGTCCTAGAAGATCGGTTGAGAAGTCAATAAAAGATCGATATTGTGTATTAGAAAGCAATAACTCTCCCATAGCTCGCATAACAAAGTATAGAGCACAGCCAATAATTGCATAAACGAGTAGAATGGAGGGTCCTGCTACGCTGATTGTTTTTCCTGATCCCATAAAAAGACCTGTTCCAATTGCTCCACCAAGTGCTATAAGTTGTATGTGTCGGTTATGTAGTCCACGTTGCAATTTCTTCTTGGTTTTTTTTTCTAAATTTTGTTTGTTCATTTTTGGGAAGTTCCCCTTCGTTATTTTAGATAAAAATTACCCTAAAAAGGTAATCTCTTCTATCGGAACACGCTATGGCTAAGGAGTAAAGGAATTTTTTTCTATAACTATATGTGAAACAAGAAAAAACATTACGAATTTATAAAATAATTATTTGATACATAATTAATAAAATAGAAGTTATATTATAATTTTTATATATTATTATAAAATCATTATTAATAATGAATATTATATTTTTATATAAGTATATTTTTTTTATAAAATATTTATTTTAATAATTTTTAATAAAAATTTATATTTTATAAACATTTTTATAATGAAATTATACTTTAATTAATATTTAATATTATGTAATAATGTAATTAAAATTATAATTTTATCAAATAGAAAAATATTTTAGTAGAATCTTTTTTTTATTGTAGATAGCTATTAAGATATATTCTGTTTAGATCTGTTTTTTAAATTTGAGAAAAAATTAATATAATTTTTTTGGGAAAGTAAGATAAAATATCATGTTTTATTAGTAAACAATGTTGGTAAAGTTTATAGAGAATTATTTACAGAATAGCTCATTTCTTTATCTTATTATAGTAGTAAAAGACTGTTGTTTCGAGCAGTGATATAAAAAATATCAAATTTTACACATTAAGTATTTTGAGAATGCGTGGTGAGTATTCAGGGCAGATCTGATCCATAGATAGAGCCCCCTTATGTAGGTGAACTATATAAATGGTTAGAAGCATTTCCCCTTAACACGCTGGGTTATTTACAAACATGCGTTGGTAGGAATGCTTGTTTTTTGAGGTGTGGGGAGGAGATTAAATAGAAAAAGGGTAATTAAAATCCCCCTTTTTCGAGATGTTTTTATGTATAGAGTTTATTTGTTACCTTGAGTCATTTTTTTCTTTACAAATAAAAAATAGGTTATGCTTAAGAAAATAAACCATACTATGCCGCATTTCAAAGCTATGAAGGTATCATGTTCTAATGTTAACAAATAGAGCATGAAAACAAAAAAAGCTAAAATGAGCCAGCACAAAATATTACCAATTGGCATTTTGTAGATAGATTCAGCATGTAGCTGAGGATGCTTGCGACGATATACAATATAACTCACTAGAATTACAGACCATACAAATAAAAGTGCAATAGCTGAAATACTTGTCACAATTGTGAAAGCACTTATGATACTTGGAGATAGCGATGTAATTGCGTATCCTAAGAAAATACATAAGCAAGAGAAGAATAAGGCATTGGCTGGAACATGGTATTTGGAAAGTTTACCCATAAAGCGAGGCGCACCACTTTGTGTTGCAAGTCCATATATCATGCGGCTGGTAGAAAAAATACCACTATTTGCTGAAGAGGCGGCTGAAGTAAGAACGACAAAATTTATCAAACCAGCAGCAATTGGAATACCAGCAAGCCAAAACATCGCAACAAAGGGGCTTTTTTCTGGAACAACTTGGTTCCAAGGTGTAACTGACATAATTATGGCAAGGGAAAGGATATAAAAAAGCATAATGCGAACTGGTATTGCATTAATAGCCTTGGGCAGCACTTCTTTAGGGTTTTTAACTTCAGCTGCAGTTGTCCCAGCAATTTCTATACCAATAAAAGAGAAGATGGCAATTTGAAAACCAGCAAAAAAACCTGTAATTCCCCGAGGAAATATATCGCCACCGTTCCATACGTGACCGAAAGAGGCGACAGTGCCATTTGGAGCGGTAAAGCCAGTAACGATCATATAAAGTCCAACAACAATTAATGCTAAAATCGCTACGATTTTGATAAGACCAAACCAAAATTCGAGTTCACCGAACAGTTTTACGGCAAAGAGATTAAAAACTAAAAAGAAAGCAATGCAAGAAAAAACAATAATCCATGGGTTGAGTGTTGGCCACCAAAAGTGCAGGTAAGTGATGATAGCAATAATATCTGCGGCTCCAGTTACGACCCAGCTTAACCAATAGCTCCAGCCCACAAAAAAAGCGATTCCTGGTCCTAGCATATCGGTTGAAAAATCAACCAGAGAGCGGTATTGCGAATTAGAAAGCAATAATTCTCCCATAGCACGCATTACAAAGTATAAGGCACAGCCTATAATGGCGTAAACGAGTATGATCGAAGGTCCTGCTACGCTGATTGTTTTTCCCGATCCCATAAAGAGACCTGTTCCAATAGCACCTCCGAGAGCTATAAGTTGTACGTGACGGTTATCTAATCCACGTTGCAATTTCTGCTGGGGATTATCTTCTAAATTTTGTGTATTGTTCATTTTTTAGATGTTCCCTTTAATTATTGAGGATTTAAAACATTAAAAAAGTAATCCAGTGTATCGAAGCATGATATAAATGAGGAGTAAAGGAAAAAAATATTTTTTATGATGTTATGTGGATAAAGAAAAAGCATAGGAATAGGAAACTGATAAGGACAGATAATCTTACTCCAAAACAATGCTATGCGTATTTGCGTACAGACTTGTAAGTTGCTGTTAAGATGACGGGTCAATGGTTGACAAAAGGATTTAGCATTATAGTCGTTATTCTTAAACTATTTCAAATGGTTATAAAAAATACTTGTGGGCGATGAGAAATTCTATTCGTAATAATTACTTACAGCTTCTTTTAATATCATAATGGAGAGGGATTTTAATTTTTAGTCGAATAGAGTATAAAATTGCTATCTTATTTAAGGAATAATCTGCAAATAACAATAGACTCTAAAGTGATTTCTCAAATCATTTTATTAGGCGTTTTATTTGATCTCTTTGTGTTTTTGTGTTCAGCCGATTCTAAAACTTAAGAAATTCTGCGTTTTATAAGAAGCCATGTGGTTGAAGTTTATGGCATCTTGAGAGTTTATGATTTTGGATGATTGGTGCGCTTTATCAGAAAAAAGATTTTAAATAACATGCAAAACCACTTTCATTTTAAGGTTAAGGATAAATGATCCATAGAGGTTTTTGATGAATTTTAGGGAAAATTACAATAGAAATTTTTAGTGGAGAAAAATCTTTTTAGTGGGCAGTCTAGGTCGATTCAGTGCGTGTGGTGTGGTTTGGTGGAAACAATTTTCAAACACCCCTTACTTGTGCGAGCGTGTATATGGAAATCAAAAAATTTGCACTGATGACAAATTTGCAAAACCGTATAGGAATTTTTATGTTACTATTAGCAAAATTTCGTTATCTCATGTAAACCATTTATGGCAAATGTCGGTCTTTTCATTAAGGCTTGTGAAATGAAGTTACGCGTATCCAGTTTTAACGGAGTTTCTCTCATCAAAATTATTAATGGTTCTGCTTGTCTTTAAATATTGATTGTTCTGCGTGTTTTGAGCTTTACCATAATTGAGGTGCACTTTAGTCTGTTTCAATGGATCATTTCTTTATAAAGATTGGTGCTTTAAGTCGTGTATCTGCTGGAAGTTCAAGGGTATTCGTTTCTTCAGTGAGCACGCTGATTTTCATAATAACACACCTTGGTGAGAGTGTGGTGCAATTGTTGCTGCTTATGGTTTTATGAGTGGATGCTTTGCTATGTCTTAAGTTCTAGGTGGAGCTATTTACGGCGGTTTTGGAATGGGATAAAGACAGCGATAAAGATTGTTATTAGCTTTGTTTTTGTTGTTGCTATGATTGATGCTACACGTTTTCAACGTTCATTTGATACTGTTTTTAAAATCAGAGAATACATTTTCTCTTTTCAATTTTTCTTCTTCTTTCTAAAAAAGAATGATCTACGCTGAATGTGAAGCTATCGTTGGATATCACCTTAAAATTTTTGTTTTTTCAAAAAACATCAATATAGATCTCTAAATTATTAAGATGTATTGTATCGATTGACAGTTCTACAATATCTTAACGTTACTCAATAAAAGTTCAAAAAGGATTCCAAGACTTTAATGGAGGCTCATGACTTTCACGAAGAATATGATGTTATTGCGTTGCACATTCACATTTTTAAAAGGGATATCTCTTAAGTCCCCAAGCTTATTTTATATCGCTGCCTGTGAATGGTATAGCGTAAAATCCACTGATTACCGCCATTTTTACGCTTATAAAGGTGCAAGCCGGTACCATTTACTATCGGCCCTCAATGTTGCTATAGCTCTTGCATTAAGACAATTATTAAGAGGTTTTCTACTCCTTTTTTTCGTGTTTTTATCCATATATCTATCCTGCTTGTTATATATAAGGGGATGGTTTTGATTGATTCAACATAAACAGATTTGAAATCAGAGAATCTTATAATATTTGGGGGTTAATCCAATATGCAAAACGATAAATTATCATTATAAATCAATTTATTGACCTTTAAAGTGGTATAGTTGTTTTGATCAAAGTTATCTTATTGCTTTGATATTATTTTGGATCACTTGGGGCAATATGAAGAGAGAGCTATGATCTGTAAGATTGCTAAGCGTATTGCTATAACATTTAAATCTACAATTTTTAGTGTTTTTTGATGAGAGCGTGGTACATGAAATAGTTGAAAGTATTTTCAAATGAATCATATTTCATTTTAATAAATGAGCATTCCCAAGGTTAGCTAAATCAATTCATAGTTTAGCGATACAGAGAGAATTGTAGAAAAATTGGTGTAGTATAAGTGTTGATGGAGGATAGAATATCGATTTTAATAGCGTAAGACGGCTAAAGTCATGGAAAGATTTGTCTGTTAGAAGTATAACTTATTCTTGATAAGATACTGTTATCCAAAAAAATAAAAAAGAAAACAGAGATAAAACTGTTCCTGTCGCTATTTTAAAGTGATGCTGGCAAATGATATAAAAATGATCATTAAAGTAAACCATGCAAAGATGTTGAAAAAATGTATTGTGACAAATTCAAAGCTTTTTTTAATACACCCATTAGAAGCTAAGAACTTTGGGAAGCTGCTATGTAAAAAATTGGTACTTTAGGGTTTAATATTTGTGTCAAAAAAACCGTCGATATAGCTTGTGAAAAGTTTTGTTTTTTTACAGTATTCTTTTCATTCTTTCTTTTGAATTTAAGCTGTGTATTCCAGATTTAATCGACTTAAAGCCCATATATAATCAATAGCAGCTTCCCATGAGTTTTACTAAAAAACAGTGCTTTGTTGTTGAAGATGAGCGCTGATACACCTAGTATGGAAAATGCCTTATGCACATATGTTGCTGTACACAATCCTAAAACGTTTATAAATGCATTTTTTTCCTAATCTCGTTGCGTTATCGATGATAAGGGCCATATTGGGCCCTAGTGAGATAATTAAAAAAATGAAACAATGAAAGAAGTCAGTATTTGACGATTCATTTGATTTTTAGCTCTGAAATGAATTGATCTTCAAGATATAATTCTATTCTATCATGCTTAGAAAGTTTCCCTACACCCTCTGGAGTTCCTGTGTATATGATATCACCACGTCTTAACTGAATGTAGCTACTTAAAAATGATATTATTTTTGCAAAGCTAAAGATCATATTTTTCGTATTGCCAAATTGCTTCGTTTCACCATTCAACTTGATTATAAAGGTTATTGGATTGTTTATTTTTTTCTTATTTATAAAGTCAGATACGTACGCGGCACCTTTAAATCCTTTAGATAAAAGCCAAGGAAGCTTTTTTCTTTCAGTTTTGTTTGCACATCCCTCGCTGTAAGATCAAGACCTATTGCTATTGCATCATAGCATTCTTCTGCTCCTTTCTCAGTGACTATAAAAGCGTCTTTTGAGATTTTGAGCACAATTTCAGTTTCAAAATGGATTTCTTCGGAAAAATCAGGAAGATAAATTTCATTTCCTACAAGGAGTGAACTGTTTGGTTTGCTAAAGATAACGGGGTTATCTTCAACAATATTGCCTAATTCATGAATATGTTCAATATAATTACGTCCAATGCAGTAAATATCATTAATCATAAGAAATTTCCAAGTTTTTTATTTTTGCTATATAGGCAAGATATTACTGTGGAAACAATATCTTTTCTCATATCGATATGTGAGCTTTCTGAAAAATATGCGTTGTATGTGTTAATGATTAGTCTTGGCAAAAGCTCCGTAACATTGTTTTTCTGAGCTTTCATGGGAGCGCGCTTCCTTTTGATTTTATATAAAAAACATATTGCATAGCAACAATTTTTCGGCAAATTATGAAAATTTTTAATGCACTTGATCGTGTTTCAGATTTTCTTAAAGCAGCCCATTTTTTTGAACCCTTGCATCAAAATATCTTTGCGATTGCCTCACAGATGATCCACAAGGGAAAACTTGCCAATCCCGTGACCATGAAACCCTTTCTTCCAGCAGAAGAAAAGATTGGTGAGATCACTGTCTTTCATTACGTTGTACGTCTCGCTAAAGAAGCAGTCACCATCATTAATGCGCAAGATTATGGGCGGATTATTTATGATCTTTTCCTTCGACGCTCCTTAATTAACCTTGGGCATCAAGTTGTCGATACAGCCTTTGACGCTCCTGTAGAATTGAGTCCCTCACAACAAATTGAAGTGATTGAACAGCAGTTGTTTGAATTGGCAGAAAAGGGAAAATATGGCGGTGGATTTGAAAATTTTGCAGGTGCTCTCACAAAGGCACTTACCATGGCAAGTGCTGCAAAAAAGCGTTCCTCACGACTTTCAGGAATCGCAATCCATATCAAAACCCTTGATGAGAAAATGGGAGGATTACAAAAATCTGATCTTATTATCATCGCTGGTCGCCCTGGTATGGAAAAACCTCTCTTGCAACCAACATTGCCTTTAATATTGCCAATGCTTACAAGCGTGATGACCAAACACAGAAACAAAACAATGAGGGAGGTATCGTTGGATTCTTCTCCTTAGAAATGTCCTCAGAGCAGCTAGCAACCCGTATTATTTCTGAACAAACAGAAGTCTCTTCTTCTGATATCAGACGGGGCAATCTCTCAGAACAGCAATTTACTAAACTCATCCACATGACACATTCTCTGCAAAAAGCCCCGCTTTATATCGATCAAACGGGTGGTCTGTCTGTTGCCCAATTGGCAGCGCGTGCAAGGCGCCTCAAACGGCAACATGGTTTAGATGTTTTGATTATTGATTATATCCAGTTAATAACGGGTCATTCCAAACGTTCCTCAGACAATCGTGTGCAAGAAATGACAGCCATTACCATGGGTCTTAAAGCGCTAGCAAAAGAACTGAATATTCCCATCATCGCTCTTTCACAGCTTTCACGGCAAGTTGAAAACCGCACCGATAAGCGTCCACAACTTTCTGATTTGCGTGAATCCGGTTCGATTGAGTAAGATGTAGATATTGTTTTGTTTGTCTATCGTGAAGAATATTACTTGAAAAATGAACAGCCAAAGGAAGGCAGTGTTGAAGCCGTCAAATGGCAAGAGAAGATGGATCAGGTGAGGGGGCAAGCTGAAGTTATTATAGCCAAACAACGCCATGGTCCCACAGGCACTGTTCCTCTTGCTTTCCAATCTGATTTTACACGTTTTAGTGATTTATGAAGAAAATCATAAGAGAAAAACATGCATAAAAGGGTCTTTAAATGACCTTTGAAAGGCCTTTGAAGACCCTTTGAGAGCCCTTTGAAAAAATGAAAATCCTTTGAAAAGGAGGTCATTTTTACAAAATATGATGCAAATGATACAAAATTTGTTGGTCTCTGCATGCATATTTTATAGATTTTAGGTGTCAAATAAGGGGATTGCTGGAAGAAATGAATCATCTTAAATTGTGATTCTGGGCCAAGCAAAAAAAGAACTCATAAAAGCCATTCTAAACACCTCTTAAAGCTTCTCTGAGAACCGCTTAAAAACTCTGCGAAAAAAAATGAATTGCTGCAAAACCTAGTGTCAAATTATGCAAAACCTAGTGGCAAGCTACAATTGAGTTTTTTTAACAGTGTCGAATTGCAAAAGGCTGCTGTTCCTACATTATAACAAAAGGATACGAGTGCTGCGAATTGTTCATCGGTTAAGGAAACTTGAACGGCGCGTTCAACAGCATTCTCAAATTGTTGCAAATCATGGCAAAGAAACTCTTCGGCTTGTTCTTCAGTGATTGTCATGCCCTTATGAACAAAGGGTTTTCCAGCAGCGTTTGTATGTCCATAACCAATGGTCCATATACCAATAGCATCTTTATAGGCGTTGAGACGCAAGCCTTCCCATTGTTTAATAAGTGCAAGTCCTTCTGATGATATTTTTCTCATAGGTTTCTCCATAAAAAAAGCTCCGCACAAGGCAGAGCTGGATTAAAAAGTGCATCTCTTTTCTCTTCGAAAAGACGGCTTATTAAAACTTATGTAGCTTTTTCACTGGAACAAAAGAATATATTTGACATTATTTATTATGTAGTATATAAGCTACAGATGTTTATTGTTAAAAAAACATTTTATTTTACAGAGTGGTTAGACTCGTTAAAAGATAAACAAGCGCAAAAGAAGGTTGCTGCGCGCATTTTGCGTCTTGAATATGGTCTTTTAGGTGATGTGAAATATTTCCGTGGTATTGGTGAATTAAAAATAAATCATGGACCAGGCTATAGGATTTATTTTGTAAAACAAGGGCAAGAGATTATCTTATTATTGAATGCTGGTGATAAATCTACCCAACAAAAGGATATCGAAAAAGCCCTTCAATTAGTAAAGGAAATAAAACATGGAAATCACTAAATTTGATGTAAGTGAATATTTTAATACGCCTGAAGACTTTAAGATTTTACTAGATGATGCTTTAGAAACTAAAAATAGTGGTTATATTGCACATGTATTAGGCATCATTGCACGTAAACAGGGAATGACAGCTGTTTCCCAAGAGACAGGTTTAAATCGTGAATCTCTCTATCGTTCTCTAAGTGACAAAGGTGACCCACGGCTTTCTACTTTTCTCAGTGTTTTGAGTGCTTTAAATTTGCAAATCAGTTTAACTCCTGTTCAAAATGATTCTGAGAAACAAACAGTGTTAGAAGAAGCATCTTGATCTTTTCTTCACTTTTTTAATATTTTTGCTAATTTGACTTATATATCCTCCTCATCCATATGGATGACGCCTTCGCCTTCATCGCATGCATTTTGTGGAGCGTTTGGATCAAGAGTATCATCCTTATCTGGCGTTGTGTTTGCAACATTTCCAGCGGCGTCTTCTTGTCCTTCATCAAAAAGTTCGCACTCTATTTTTGTGGTGTAACCACCCGTTTTATCAAGCTTGTGCTTGACGCTTTTGATGCGCCATTCTGCTGGTATATAAGGACGGAAAGGGGGATCTTGAACAAGTTTTGCCTCTGCTTGCACAAAGGGATCACCACCAATATCACAGGAGAAAGAAGATTTCCCCCGTGACGATTTGTTACGATAAGCGGCAATAGCTGCAACAGCCTCTGATTGATTATGGTAGGTATATTTGAGTTCATGAAACGGCGAATGACCGGATTTGACTTCTTTCTTTTCACCACTGCGTAGATCATAATAGGTTGCGATAACGCCGCCTTTTTTCTCTTGTTCTTGCTTCTCCGCTTCTTTTTCTGTTTTTTCTCCTCTTTCTGGTTCAGATGGTTCTGGTAGATCATTTTCATCCATATGGATGGCGTTTTCATCCTCCTCTATCTCTTCTGGTGCACGTGCATCCGCTGCGGCTTTTTGGTCCTCACCATCATCCGTTTCTAAACCATTGGCTGCACCTGCTTCATCCCGTGCACTGTATTTAAAATCCCAAGAGGTGCACTGTTCCTCATGAAGAACCACTACGGGAAGTGTCTCGCCGGTGATGGCTTTGCCTTCTCCCCGTTTGGCAAGGACTAGCTTACCATCAACAGGCTTTGCTACCGCATCATATTCCTCTGCAAGGCGGGCGGCAAAAGCCATATCACTTTCAGCGGTTTGATCAATATGACGCACAACAATTTTTGCAAGAGAAGGGTCAACTTTTGCGGTGTAACCATTACGCTGTGCGATTTCTTGAACAATATGGCCAAGTGTTTGCTGGTGATAAGATTGGCTTTTGGGTGTTCTATAAGACGTGTTCATTGCTGCGGCGCGCCCTGTAACAGTTAAGCTTTGCGGTGGACTGCTTACAGAGATTTCATCTATCAGATATGCTCCCATATCGCGTATTTTGCCGCTTTCATAGCCAAGTGTTACGGAAAGAACTGTTCCAATGAGGGGTATATCAAGAAAGCCATTATCACTATTGCGTGCACGGTCATCAAGCTCTATGGTGATACGGTCGCTTTTGTCTTCTGCCTCATCGGTTATTTCAATTGATAAAACATAATTCATGAGAGTTTTGGTGATGTCTTGTCCATTTGCCATAACCATGCAAAAAGGTTTCATGATTTGCTGCCCCAAATTCTCATCACCGGTGTGGCCTTGGGATAGGGGAGGGAGGGCAAAATGATTGTGATGCCTGCTGTCAAAATGGGTCCATGGTCTGCAAGCCCAAAATTTGCTGCATAGACCCGTTCGACAGCAAGCGCTTGTTGACCTTTGGCATAATATTTCCAACAAATGGCATCAACCATATCGCCTTGTTTTGTTCTATAAAGATCACTCATAGGTCTTCACCATACTCTCTCAGTTTTACTGTAAATTCTTGTTTTTTGGGGGCACCGTTATGATGAAAAACGCTTTGCTTTTCCTCCACGGAAAGGATAACAAATTTGCCTAAAATTTTGCCTTGCCCTGTTACAAGAATGTGAGGTCCCTGATGGGCGATTTGCCGCAAATATTCGAGTTGTCCATGCCCACCTTTGAAGTCTGGATAAATCACACCCGTTAAGAAAAATTCCGCATTTGCAACAGCAGGCAATTGAAGAGCCGCTTTTCGTCCCAATCGTCCTTGCTCGACCCATGGCACGCCATAAGACAGATCAAGAGTTTGATAGGCTGCTGTTTCAATTGAAAAAATAAAACCACCCAAAGCAAGCATCATGGTCTTTAATCCGAAAGGCTAGAGGCTATCGCCAAACGTTGCTGTTTGGCATAGCGTTCAAGGGCTTGATTGACAGCGTCTCTGATTTCATCTTTGAGACCATTTGGCACTGAAATATTGAGATTTGTAATGGTTACACGGGCGTCTACTTCAACAGCTTTATGACCCGCAATTGGTTTGGGAGCTTTGAAGGCATCTGCTTTTGCATTGGGAGTTTCTATATGCTTTGTTGCAATTGCCCCTTTATTAAAACCACTGTTGCTTTGTCCAAAGGGGGACTTGGTGACAACAGCGGTATCCATTATTCTTTTTGCACGTGCATTGGTTTCATCGGTAAAGGTTTTAATCGTTTCTGTTGAAGTTTTGTTGATTGAAACATTGAAACCAAGTTTTTCTTTCATCCAATCAGGCATCCAACTGGTTAATTTGCTTATCATGCCGCTAAACCAATTGCATAGAGCGGTCCATTGGCTTTTGATGCCGTCCCACAAGCTGCCAATCAGATGAGCCCCTGCGTCCATTAAATTGACGCCGAACAACCAATCAATCAATGCGTTGACCTTTTTTGCTATCCAGAAGAGGGGTGAAAACTCTTTAAAGAGCGTAAAGAGTTTACTGAAAGTGTTACTGAACAAACTGGCAAAAGAATCCCATAACTTGCTTATGAAATTTACGACTGTATTCCAGTTTTTATAGAGCAGATATCCAGCTGTGACAAGCGCCGCAATGTCCCCGATTATCCAGCCTACGGGAGTGGTCATGATTGCGACCCCAAGCGATATAAAAGCAGAACCAACGGCAGTTATTGCTGGAATAAGTGAAGTGACAAGAGTTACAGCAAGACCAGCAACTGTGGAGGCAGCTGGTGCCATTGCCGCAATGAATGCTCCGGTAAGAACTGCTCCAACTGCGGCTAAAGAAGCAGCAACCCAACCATTGATTTTATCCCAATATTTATAGAGTGCAACAAGTGCCGCAATACCACCAATGAGCCAACCAATAGGAGTTGTCATGATTGTATAGTCAAGCGTGACAAAAGATGCGCCCACGGCAGCTAATGCGGCAATGAGTGGACCAAAAATAAAGCAACCAAGTGCTATAAGTCCTACTTTTAACAGGGTTATTTCACCAACAAGCGGTTTCATCCAGAAAAACCAGCCTTTAATCCTCTCGGTAAGATCACTGATGCCTTTTCTCAAATCAGAGGTAGGATCAAGCAAATCATGAAAGACTTTTTTTAAGGTTTTAGCCCATCCAGCAACGGTTGTTTGTATGAGATCACGGTTTTCATCAATCAGTTTTGAAAAACTGTCAATCATATCGTTGAGAATAGGCATAAAGCGTGTGCCAATAAAGCGCGCGATACCGCCTATTTTTTTCTTAAAAGCACCAAGCTTATCACTGAGATCTGCGGCATAGCGTGCGACATCGGCACCAATCAACCATTTTCCTTTCCGTGCTTTTGCAAACAGCTCTTTGATGGGTGCCATCCCTTGCGCAAGCATGGCTGCCATTTCCTTGCCATCACCACCAAACAGCAGAGCAGCAATATGCTGTCTTTGCGCTTGATTTTTCATTTTACTCATCTTGTCGGTGATTTCTTCTAACAAGGTAGAGTTTGATTTGAGTTTTCCAGAAGCATCTTTGACAGAAATGCCAAGTGCCTCAAACCCCATAATGCCTCTTTTTTGTCCGGCATATGCTTGTGCCGAACGCCTATTTAAAGTTGCTAAGGATTGTTGAAAAAGTTCAGCAGAATATCCTGAATTGTCTGCCGCATCCCCCCATAACTGAAGCGCTGTGACACTCATGCCTAAATGCCGTGATGCGTGATGAAGACTATCCCCAAGATGCATGGTTTTCATGGTGACGGCGGTGACACTTGCGATAAGACCTCCACCGGCAAGCCCTAAAGCACCGGTAAAGAGTGAAGCACGGCTTGCCGCTGTGCCAAGGGCACTTTGAACGCCTTGCAAACGTGATGTCATATTTTTGACTGCAGCAGAAAAGCGAGGGATACTCAATCTATGGGAGAGTGTTTTTGACAATGTATCAAATCTTTTTTGAAGATGTTTAAGAGGCGCGGTAAGTTTGTCTTCAAGAGACAATTTTACCTTTGCATCAGCAACTTTTTCACTCATTTTGATTTATACCTTTCTGCTGCTTGTTTTCGCCAGAAGATTAATTCTTGCGGATCCATTTCCATCATGTCTGCAAGGGACCAATGAAAAACAATGGCAATGTCCGCTATCAGTTGAGCGGCGGTTTCCCAGTCGAGGTATCCCGCCGCTTGATAAAAGACTCTAAAATTTCTCCAATGCTCGATAAGTCACTCATATCGAGTTCCCCAACAGCTTCATGGGGCCATCCAGAAAGGCGTGCAACCATAGCAATTGTTTGTTCAACACCTTCCTTTTTGTCGATTGCTTGCACATCTTTTGTTTTGGGGCGCTGTAAGGTAATTGTGGTATGCTCTTTTCCTTCAAAGGTCACAGGGATAAGCAATTGATGCGTGATGCTTGTTTGTATGGTCATTTTTATATTCCTAAAAAGTTTTTATGTTCTGCTAATTGATTAACACCATTGAATTTTCTGATTAAGTTGAGGACATCTATCTCAACAATTTCAACATCCTTTTGGACATATTTGAAATACTGCAATGTAAATGTAGCAGTGGATGTTGCTTTGCTTCCCGGTTGCCATTCTGCCATTTCAAAGCCTTTGCAAAGCCCCCTCATAGTGATGACAACACCTTCTGCTGGTGTGCCTTGTGCTTGCATTGAACTTCGCAATGAAATGTTCACATCAGAGCGCCCTAACAGTGCCATCAGTTCTGGAGAACAATCAGAAATGGTCATAGTGAGGATGAGTGTTTCAAGGCCAAGATCAATCTCAAGAGAGCTATCCATGCCACCACCGCGATACTCTTCAACAACCAAACTTAAATTTGGCAGCGTCACGCTTTCGCATTTTGCTTGATAGGGAATGCCATCAACAAAAATGTTAAAATATTTTAGAACTCTCGGTAAAACGGGTACAGTCATTAAAAGATCTCCTCTAGGTAATCATTGATGATGCGTGAACGGAAGGTGATATGTTCTGCTGGTGTTGTTGGTGTAAATTCAACATTGAAATAGACTCTGCCGCTCTCAATGGCGCTTGCTGTATTCAACTCTGGATCAGGCGTGCACTGCCCACCAAGAATGGCACCTTGTGCTTTCAAATCACGCAAATAGGCATTGACGCTTTCACTCACATCACTCATGTAGGTTTTTTTGATATTGCGGTCGACCGCCCACATGTGCCCACGCAAGATGGCGTCATTGATCATATCCGCGGTTCTCACAACGGATAAGAAAGCGAATTTTGTATCGCTTGAAAGGGTGCGATTGCCCCAAAGACGATAACCATTCTCACGAATAATTGTTGTGATGTTTTGTTCATTGAGAAGGTTGGCACGGCTTGATCTGTCACCAATGGAAAAATCAATCGGGCGGGTAATTCCTACAATGCCATTGATCACTTTGTTTGAAGGGGAATGCCAAAAACCATGTGTGAAATCTGTTTTGGCAATGACACCAGCAACCGCCGCACTTGCGGGCTGTTCTATGATTTCTCCATCACGATTCACCTTTACAAAAGGATCAACAATAACAGCGCGTTTTGAATCAAAATCCTTTGCAGCATCAAGAGCTGCTTCATCGGTTGTGTTTGGTGCGTCAATGACCACAATAGCGCGCAGACGTTCGGCAATGCCAATCAACTCTGCTGCTACAGGATTAGAGGTTGCACTGATTTCGGCTTTTGCTGTTGCGCCAGTGCCATCACCTTCAATCACTACATTGGGGGCGGTTTGATAATCAAAGCCATTGTCCTTGAGAACAATCGAGGTTACTTGTCCATTGGCAAGGATTGCTTCTGCTTTTGCACCGCCGGCAATTTTAACAGTTGCTTGGGTATAACCGCTGCCTTTGTTGGTGACATCAATCTTGCTAAGGCTAACGGGGCGTTTATGGGTAAAGCCTGGAGCAATCAGAATGCGTGGTGTTTGTCCAAGCAGGGATTGTGCTCCAATCAAAGCATGCACACCTTCATAAGCACCATTGGTGTTCACACCGCCTAAAACATTGGTCAATGTTGCATTTTCGTTATCACCTTCTTGCACACGCACGACAACAACAATAGCACCCACTTGCTTAAAAATAAGATCAAGAGCATTGGGTAGGGTGCCTTGACGCTTTCCTGTTTTATCCAGTTTTGCTGCTTGTGAAAGTGAACCGGTAACCAACACCGGTGTATTGAGGGGAAAAGCCTGTTCATCGGCATCGGGTGCTGTGCCGACAATGCCGATAACTGCCGATTGAACCGCACGAAGGGGACGCGTTCCATCGTCCACCTCGACAACTTCAACACCGTGTAAAAAACCTGTTGTCATTATGATGCTCCTTTGCATGATTGGTGAATGAAAATGAATGGGAAAAAATGAGAGACAAACAGACGTTCTTGAGAACGACTTGACAAAAACTTTAAAACCGTTAGATTCATAGAAAGGTGCCTAAGAAACATCTAAAACACACAGCGGGTGGATTGCCGAAACAATCTTTTTCCGCCAATTAAAAGCTTTGACTCATTATATGTTACACGCATATAATGCATTGTCGGGTGTGGTTATGCTATACAATACCCTCACGGGGAAAGCATAACGACGGGCTGTGTGCCGTGTTTCTTAGCACCCGGCACCTTTTTAGGTGTCTATTAAGAAACCTTTAAGCACACAGGAGCCAAATCATGGCACAATACTTAATCGATATACATCAAACCACTATTGATGGTGATATTGTTCAAACAGTAAATGCACGTGAGTTACATGCGTTTTTGGAAGTAGGTAAAGATTTTTCCAATTGGGTTACTGACCGTATCAAAAAATATAATTTAGTAGAAAATCAAGACTTTGTTTGCTCGCCAAATCTGGCGAGCAAAGGTAGGGGTGGACATAATCGTAAAGATTATCATTTGACTCTAAGCGTAGCAAAAGAACTTTCTATGGTTGAAAACAATAAGAAAGGTAGAGAAGCTCGTTTGTATTTTATTGAATGTGAAAAACTTGCAAAACAAGTAGCCACACCACAGATAGATTACTCGAGTCCTGAAGCTGTATTAGGTGTTTTGAATCACTTGCAAAACCAAATCGAGCAGAAAGATCATGTGATTGCCGAGTTAGAGCCCAAAGCAAAAGCGCTTGATGGTTTAAAACGCTCTGATGGCTTGTTTGGTCTGATTGAATCTGCAAAAATGTTAGAAGTCCGACCAAAAGATCTAACCGATTACTTGCGTAAACATGATTGGGTCTATCGACGGGCTCCGGGTGCTCCTTTGTTACCCTATCAGGATAAAATCAAGAAAGGTTTGATGGATTGCCCTGCTATCACAATTCAAAGACCAGATGGTACAGAGAAGGTACTCCCTTCAACAAAAATCACATCCAGAGGATTGGCTTGCTTGAGAGAACAAATCCATGGAGGTGTGCAATGAATACCAGTATTGATTTCTTATGTGATTTGTGGATGGCTTTGTTTCAGTTTTCTGATCGTGATGATGTTGAAGATAAGGATTTTAATGCTTTAATTGAAACCATGGATGCAATAGAAAAAGTTTTGATTTTAAAACTTCAAGATGAATCACCGAATGCACTCAGAATTCTGGCAATGATTACAAATTTTGGGACTTTAAAACCTCCTCCAATTATGGAGCCTTTGTTGAAAGCTTACGAACCAAATTTAGAAAGCCCTGTTGTAAAAGGTGCTTAAATTTAAAACATAATATCATCTCCTCGTCTTGAAGGGCGGGGAGGTGATAAAAGCTCCATCTATTTTATTAACAACTATGGTCCATTTGTACATTGACTTTTTTACTAGCTTCTAGTGTTGGAATAGAAGAAACATCAATATCACGCAAAGCATGCCATGTATCATAATTGGCTTGAAGTTGTAACCATAAGGCGGGTCCATTGCCTAATAGTTTGCCAATACGGGCTGCTGTAACAGCTGTAACAGGGCGTTGTCCTTTAAGGATGCTGTGTAGATGTTGGCGTGATATTTGAAGAATGCGAGCAATTTCAGTTTTGCTTGTATCTAAATGCTCCAAAGATTCGGCTAAAATTTCTCCTGGATGAGTAGGGCAACGATTAGGATCACGTGTGGTCATGAAGTGTCTCCTTTACAATTAATCTTAAAAACTTCAATGATATTGTTCCAGATCAACATGATAAACATGCCCATCTTGGAATTCAAAAGTGATACACCAAGGACCATTGATATGGACTGTGTAGCGAGTTGGAGTAAAGCCTTTAAGCATATGAAAGTTATAACCCGGTACATTGATGTCACTCACTTGAGAAGCTGCGTCAAGAGTATCAAGACGGCGAATAATACGCTGTTGAAGTCTGCTATCAATCTTACTTTTTCCTGTTTCCCAGAGAGATTGTAGGTCTTTATTTTTAAATGTTTTGATCATAGCAAACTCAACAGCTTTATTTTAAATAATATGTAATGTAATAAGTTACAATTGTCAACAAAAAAGTTACAATTTAATATTATTGATGCCAATACTGCTTGCCTATAAGCTGTTCATCTCTGCACGAAATCTTTGGAGTAAAAATGGGGTGACTCGCTATGATTTCGAGACACCGCTCTAAAGACAAAGAATGACTTTGCTTGCTATAGATTAGATTTGTTCATCTTTCTCTTGTGGTTCTTTCATAGATTCTACTGCTGTGTCTGTCTCAGCCTTTTCAGAAGACGAAGAATTGTTTTCTTCATCAATAACGGGAGGAGAGAATACCCCATCTTTATAAGTCCAGCCGATTTGCGCTTCGCTTGAGGGGATTGCCTCACCATCAAAGGCATGAACATAATTTTCTGATGCGACAATAATGTTTGTTACCACATCCTTTTCAACAACTGCATATTCCATAAAAAACTCCTATATAAAAAATCTCAACAACACTGCTCCGTTGCCACCATTGCCACCTTCGTCACCAGACTTTCCTGGAAAATAGCCTCCACCTCCACCAGCTTTATTGCCACCACTATTTCCACCATTTCCTCCTTTCCCACTGTAGCCTCCTTGGCTCTTTTGTGCACCACAACCACCTCCAGCACCACCATAAATAGAGCTTCCGCCATGACCAATAGATGTAGAGTAGCGGGCATTAAAAGTGCCACCACTGACTTTATAGTATGCATAGCAGCCACCACCACCGCCTCCGAAAGTAGAACTACTACCATTGACACTGGTATTGGTAGAGTAGGAGCCGCCACCGCTACCGCCGCGACCATTGCCATTTATTTCTCCATCGCCACCACTGCCACCATAACTACTCAAATTTCCAGTACCACCGCCGCCACCACCTGCACGGATAATGTCTTTAATAATTGTACTTCCACCTCCGCTGCCACCACCATAGGAAGCATCACCACCTTTTCCACCACATCCAATTTGAACGCTTCTTGAGAATTTCAACTGAGATCCTTTAATTTGAACACGCGCGCTTCCTCCACCGCCACCTCCACCACTGCTATTTCCATATCCACCACCTCCTCCGCCACCCCACGCCCATATTTCGATATCGGTGTTATCGCTAACACCTTCAGGCCATGGAATGGGACCACTTTCTGTTACAAGAACTTCTAGGGGAGAGGTCGCTTTCCTCAGTTTTGTGATTTCATCACGTATTTCTTGAAGAGCAATAACAGCTTCGTCTTTGCTATAAACTTCCGCACCATCAACCTTGAGCGGTCCTTTAAGCTTGCTGCCCGTGATGCTGAGACTTGTGACGATTTCCCCATTATGCATGAGATTCAATGACGAATTGCTTATGAGTTCCAAATCACCAGCAATGGTGACTTTACTGGTAAACTTGTTATAATTCTGCCATTCATTGGCTTGTGCTAGGCGCCCATAGCTTGTCAGATCTTCATTAATCTTGGCTCTAAATCTATCAAGACCAACAATATCTTCAATTTTATGTTGGTGCGCTCCAAGAAGGGAGACAGCACTGCCAAAGGTAAAATGATTGTTGCTTGCTTTGTAGAGAACATAATTGTTCGCAGCATCCTTAGCGCCCTCAATATCGCCCAAATCAGCAAAGGAAAAGGTTTTATTTGCTGGCATCTTGCTTTTGAGGGCTGCCTCAAGATTTGTAACATCCCCTATGCTATGCGTGTGTTTTGCAGGAGCTTTTTCGTCTAGCTTTTCCTCAACTTCCATTATGGCTTGATCAAGTTTTGTCAAGTTCTCACGCAAAATAGGAAATTCAGAACTGATAAAACGCCCTTCTTTGGGCAATTCCATTGCAAGCTTTTTGGTTTTTGTCATTTCTTATTCTCCAAGTCTCTAAAGCAGCCCCAAATCCCATTTTTCAAAGCGAGGGGGTATCACAAAATACCCGCACCAAAATCACGCAGCATTGACCGTGCGCAAGGTCCACCGGTGAGCGTCAGCTTCAAGCGTGCTTGCCTTGCTGTCTTATTGCTACTGACAAATTTTCGCTCTGTCCAAAGGGGTTCAGAAAGCTGTTCTGTTTCCTCTAAGGTGAGGGGGGTAAAGGCACCATCATCCCGTTGCATCTCGAGGGTGAATGTGGAGCCGCCTGGTAAAAAGGTCTTGATATAGCTGGTCAATCTTGCCTTCTCACCAAAGGCAAAAGCACGGGTAACATAGGTTGCTGTGTTATGGATCTTGCCGGCAATCAACTGAACAGGAGCAAACAGAATGGGGGAGAGTTTCTCCGTGCCTTTGAGAATAGCACGAAGCTGAACCTTTTCATTGATATATTCGGTAAGACTAAGCAATTGAAAGGGAAGAAGTTGATAAATTGTGCCATTGTTTCTTTCAATTTCAAAGATCACCGAACAATCACTGGAAGGCAATTCAACCGTGCTACGTATTTGCAAATCAGAACAGTTAACAAGATTAAAGGTACCAAGATCAATGGTTTTTGTTGTTTGTCTGTAGCGTGCTGCCAAGACACGAAAAGCCAAAGCCTCATCTTGATGGGCACTCCATGTTTGCGCATTGACAGAGGAAAAACGAGGACCGGTCACATAAGGGTGGCTTGAGACAAATCTTTGCTGTTCTTCATCAAATCCTCCAAGCTTTGCGAGTGAGAGGGAATGATCACTATCATCGGTTTTAATGACAAAAGCCGTTAACCGATCATTGGGGACAAGGAGTGGGACATCATAGCGTGCCTGTGCCCATCCGGTTTTTGCCCCCTTCATGGAATAAAAGCTTTGGGCTTGGATATCGGCGGTGGGATAACCGTTTTCGGTTGTGACCAAATCAATCACCAGATCATGATTGGGATTGCCGATTTTGCAAAGATGAAAGTCAAGACCGGTGATTTGCCGTGTTTCTTCTGGTGTAAAGACTTGCGCTTGCGGGTCCACTTGCGTCCAGATCTTGACTGTTGTGGTGTGCCGCATCACTTTCACATCAATAACACCTTGCCCGGTAAAGAGACCTGTCGCAAGAGTTCCCCCTTTGCCTCGTGCTACAACATTTTTGGTGCCGGCAGGAATATTTTCAGGGATTTTAAAACTACCTTCCAAAATGCCATTGCCATTGGCAACAAGGCGGCTTTTTGGCAAGACATTCACACCATCAAAGGTGAGACTGTCTAAAATTTCCCCCTTGCCAAAACCTTCAATTTTAAAGCCAAGGGTAATTTGTCTTAAGAAATCGATTTGTTCATGCGCAACATTGATCAGTTCATCCTTTGCCTCTTGCTTGCGAATGCTGCTCCCACGGTGCGTTCCCATAAACAATTGATTGGTGACACTTGAGAGCCAATCGGTGCGCTGCTCGTGCCAAAAATCTGTCGCGGGTGTGAGGGTCACTGTACCAGGCAGAGGAGCAAAATTTTGATAGGGGTTGATTTTTTCGCAAGCGGTTGTCAATTCTTGGGCAATGATTACTTCATTGGTCCAGTCAAGGGTGACAGGAGCCCTTAAGGGGGCGGTGTAAAAGGTTGGATCAATAGCCAGCTGTAAAATACCATTGCCAACAGCTCCTGTTTGCGTGAACCCTTCATCTCTGTAAGTATCATCAAGAAACGGGTCAGCAAACATGCCTTTTTTGGCAACGGGCTCTTTCGAGTCAACATTGCTTTTAATACGCTCTAATTGCATCAAGCGATCAAGGGACAGCACCCGTTGAAAATAACGCCACATCTCATCATAGGGGGCAACGCGTGTGCCATCATTGACCACAAGCGGGGTATCCAGCCAACTGTTGGTGATAGTGGCAAGAGACAACACATCCTCAGGAACACTGGGTGCCATAGGATGATCTGCCGAAATCCCCTTGATATAGACAACCGTGCCTTGTGTATTAAGCCCGATACGGTCAATCCGCGGCAATTTGTAAGTGTAACGAACAATGATATCCCCCCCTTGTGCGCCCCCTGAGAGCGTGATTTCCTGTGCCGTGACCTTATCGGCGGTTACTTGTGCACGATAGCGATAGGTTACCGTGTAACTGCTGCCAGGACGCGGTTCATCCCCCATCGGTGCCCAGTCAATGGTATCACCGGTCTTCTTAAAATCTGTTCCTTCTTTAAATTCCTTGTTGCCTTGCATGACTTTGAGAAAAGAGGTGATGCTTTTATCGGGAACACCATCTCGCCCAGCAACGACCGCACCGCGTGTAACTGTGACGGTTTTTTCTTTTGTCAACAAAAGAGAGTGGATATCGGCAATGGGAGCATAATAGCTTTTAAAGGTAAAGCTTGTTTTGCCTTTTTGCGGGGCAAAAATATGGGTTTCACTAGGCACAACGCTTGTCGAAAACTCTTCTTTCTCTTCATGGCGCAAAGCAGCAAGGCGCTTGCGCTTAAAGCCATTGATATTGGCTTCCCCTTCTTGAATGCTAAACACTTGGCATCCATTGTTTGGTCCAAGAGCCGTCACACGGCATCCATTGACGATATAATGACCATGGGCACGGTCATAAGTCGCAATGGCTTGCATGGCGGGTTCCAGCAGTGAGGGGGACTTTTGATCAATCAAAATGCCATCTTGTAAAATATAAACGGGAAAGAACGTGCCTTGCTGCCCATCCTCTTTGAGAGCCCAAACAAGCCTTGCCGTTTCGCGTGCCGCACCGGGTTCTCCTTGTGCCAAGGTGCCGGGAACTTGCCCCAACAGCTCTGGATCATCCTCATGGGTAATCCATGTTTTTTGCAACTTCACACCGATTTCAAGACGACCAACCATGGAAACAGCATGGAGAACTGCCTTTGAGACCGGAAAAATATCCCCTGCGATATAGATCTTTCCTTCCGTTAAAGTAACGGTCCTTGCGTCTTTATTGACAAAGGCATCAGCCCGTTCAACACGGTCTCCTTCTTTGGCAACCAGACGCCCCAAACGGTCATGGCGCCCCCTGATGATGGTTTGCATCTCATTGAGTTCACCGCTTTGGATAAAGGGACGTTGCCCATAGAAAACAACGCTTTGTTGTTCGTCTTTGCCGCAAGATCTGTCAATGGCAAAGGGTAAACCACTTTCATGCTTCATGTTAAAACCTCAATAAAATCTTGAATTGCTCGCGAACATCACCGCGCAAAGGAATATTGACGGGTGTTTTGATGATCTCCACCCCGCCAATCAGTTCATTGCACGCACACCAAAGCTTGCCCAAAGGAACATGTTGTTTGGGGGTCGCATGAACGAGAACAGCAATAGAAGCAGCTTTTCTGCCGTCAACATCTTGAAAATCCGTGCGTGCTGCAATAAGAACTGCTGTGCCCATCGAGGAGGGATGATAACAATCGCCCAAATGGTGATAAACACCCGCCAAATTCTGTTCTACTGGTTGGACAATATTGCATCTTCGATACCCAATCACATCATCCTCACTGTCTTTTAACACGAGATAAAGGGTGCGGTTATAAAACCACTCTACCATCAGCATATCGCGTTGATGTTTTTTAACAGAGCACCAAGGAAAATTTGCCATATCCCATGGGTAATCAATCTGGTTCCAGCTTAATTCCCCGTCCCCGTCATCCATCCAATTGCCAATCAACAGTCCTTCTTGTTTGGTAAGCGTGTGCTTGATTTCTGTTGTGCGACCAAAGGAAAACAGTGTGTCCCCCGCGGTTAAGCGCACGCCGCTTTCATAGTCCAGCAGACTGTCATCAAGGCGTGACATATTGCCTTCCAGTGCTTGCACGTCATAACCATTGACACCGCGGTGAAAATCAGAGCGTAAGCTTTTGGAAAGCTCTGTGATGGCTTCAATGGCTTCAAGAGCACTTTGTTCAGGCAATTGATCAAAGTAAAGTTGAAAAGAATTCCACCACGCACGCCCTGACCATGCTGGTGTAAAGCGTGCTGTAATCTGAAGCCATGCAAGCCCCCTCTCAATGGCGGCAAGGGAACCGCGCAAACGCTGCCATTGCAGCCCTTGGTCAATCAAATCATAGAGGTTTGGAACATAAGGTGTAAGCTCGCCAAGCCCATATTCTTCAATCAACCATGGCAAGAAGCGAGGAGGGCGGGTGATAAGCTTAGAGCGTGAAATCCCCAAAACAGCACCATCAACATCTTGATGAAAGTCGCAAACATCGGCAAGGCGCCTTTCAAATTCTGTTGCATTGTTTGGGAGGAGGGCGCCAACCATTAGCGTGCCCGTCCTTTGAAGTTTAAGGTGACCTTACCAATCGCTAAAACCTCTTCATCACCGACGGTGCTGTCTTGTGTTGGTGTAATGGCAATCACTTTCTGGACACCCGCAATCATCAGTTTAGAAACCCACCATGAGAGGCTTAATTCACGACCAATAGCTTGTTCTTTTCGCCATGCTGCTCTTAAATTTGTTTCCATTGTCGTGAGAATTTTCAAAGAAGTTTCGGGTAACAGCCAAACATCGGCTTGCAAATCCACCACTTTTTTGACAGCAGCATGCACAATGATTGTATCATTGGTCATGATGATATTCTTTCTATGAAGGGCTTGTGAGACTGTTTGTATGAGATCTTCAGAAGCTGTGCCTTCTTCATTATTACCAAAAAGCGCAACATAGATGGTTGGATCTTTGCTTTTACGGTAAATAATGGCATCCTTAACACGGCTATCTGCGGACATGGCTATCAGTTTGTAATAGGGTTCTGTTCCGCTTCCCTTGCCACCACGAGCATGAAGTCTTATGCGTTCGCGATATCTCTCATCACTTTCACCCTCCATGCGGGCAATTCCATGCCAGTTACCCAAAGCGTCAAGAGATTCACCGGTTGCAAAATCAAGAATATTGTTGCGCGCGGCTTCGTTAATACGTTGCCTTAAAAGCAGTTCTCGATAGCTAAAGGCTTCAATAACTTTTACGGTTGGATCACTTTCAAGAACACTATATCCGGGCAACAGTTGTTTTAAATGGTCAAGAGCTGCTGCACGTATTTCTTCAAAGGAAATTTCTGTAATGATTTCTGGTTTTGCAAGTGCTCCATTCATTTTATCAGCAATCCTTCCATGGTGATGGGCTTGCCTGAGGGCAAATAAAGACCTTCAAAGGACAAGGAAACTTGCCCATTCTCATTCCATTTACAATCAATCTTGTTTAGTTTAAAACGTGGTTCCCACTTGTCTAAAGCCTCGGCAATAGCGGCATAAAGGCGAACAGCGAAGGCGTCATTGACCGGTGCATCAATAATATCCGCAACGTGTGAACCATAATCACGACGCATTACACGCGTGCCAATGCGTGTTGATAAAATATCAAGGATGGATTGGCGCAAATGTTCAATGCCGGTCAAGGATTTTCCTGTGCTACGATCCATTCCTGTATTCAATTGGGACCTCCTGTCATGGAGCCACCGGGAACAACACCACCGTGAACATGGGTTGCTCCTACATTGGTGCCGTTATGGGTCAAACCACTTGAGTTCATGGCAACATTGCGAGCGGAATGAAGAGAGAGACTCTCATCCGAATGAAGTGAAACGCCACCACCAGCCTGTAAAGAGATGTTGCCCTTTGCATTGAAATTGATATCGCTTTGTGAAACAATTTTTATGCCTTCAGGTGCGGTAAGTTCTAGCTTGCCACCATCACCTTTAAGAGACACGCCATCCGTAATTGTAAGAATGAACTTTCCGCCTGATTTGATCTGCATGCTATAGCTGTTTTGTTCATCATCATATTCAAGGATGGTGCCATCGGGATAAATTGTTCTATGGATATTGCCTTTATCGGCTGCTTGATGAGCATCGGTATGGATGGAACCAACAATCACCCCTTGCGCTAAATCCCCTGATGATGCAACCACCACCACTTGTTCTCCAATATCACGCCCTTCATAAGAGCATGTTTTCCCGGCGCGGGCTTGGGTATCTGGAATCCAGTCACTGACAAGATTGCCGCTTTTTACCCGATAGCGTGCGTTTTTATGGTCGACATGGCTAATTGTGCCCACCACAACCATATTTGCGAGACGTCTTTTTAAATCGGTGATGTCTTTATCGCGCCGCTCTAACATGGGGGGACCTCGATTTTAGGATATTTGTCTTCATTGCCCACGCCTGTTTGTGGTGTAAAACCTAGAAAAGGTTCAACAGGTTTTGCGGTTGCACCATCTTCTTGTGTTTCAGGGGAGGGGATATTGGTCACATAAGTGACCTTAAAGGTTAAAATTGCCCCATGGAGTGCTAGAGCACCATTGTCGCCAAAGGCAAAAGCAATATTTTGCAGGGAGCATGTTTCCACGCTGTTATTGAGATTGGGATTGGCGTAGAAGATCTCTTCAACTTCCCATGCTAATTGGTCGACAAAACGCGCACCATCTTCTTGTGTCGCATAACATTCAACATCCACGGTTAAGACACGGCGCCTTACTGCATTCTCATAGCCATCTTCAATTGTTTCGCTTTGTGTTGAGATATTAATTGCCGGTGTATTATTAGCGGAAAAGTTGAAATCACGCATATTAAACACATTGTCACCAGCCGTCGTCTTTGCTGCTTTGATCAATGCAACAAAACCTTCTCTTATCGTCTCTCTCGGATGCATAAAAGCTCCTGTTTAATTGATGCCATTTTTACTCTAAAAATGGTTGACTAGGATTAATAATGATACTATTATTAGTTATGAACAATAAAGTTGAAAAAATAATCAGCTTGATGAAAGCCTCACCAAAGAACATCAAGTTTTCAGATTTGTTAGCTGTGTGTGTGCATTTTTTTGGAGAACCGCGGAACAACGGTACAAGCCATTTTGTTTTTAAAACACCGTGGCTTGGTGATCCCCGTGTGAATATTCAAAAAGATACTGGTAACAAAGCAAAAGCTTATCAGGTCAAGCAAGTCTTACAAGCGATAGAAAGGATAAAACATGAACAATAATCATTATACATATCGTGTTTTGTGGTCGCAAGAAGATAAGGAATATGTCGGTTTGTGTGCAGAATTCCCATCCCTTTCATGGTTAGATGTTCAAGCAGAGAAAGCTTTAAAAGGTATTATGGATCTCGTTTCAGAAGTTGTTGAGGACATGCAACACAATGGAGAAGAAGTTCCTGTGCCTTTGTCACATGGTAAATATAGTGGTAAGTTCCAATTAAGAATACCACCAGAACTCCATAGGAAGCTTGCAATTCAAGCTGCTGAAAATGGTGTAAGTTTAAACAGATATATTTCCTCTAAACTTTAAAGTTTTGATCTATATGCACTAAAAGAAAAGTAATTTTTATATTCATCTTATTAGTGATTTAAATTCACGAATCCTTTTTTGATGTGACGAAACAGATACATTTTTACCATCTATTACAACTAAATTCTTATTAAACCTTTCGTAAATACGTTCACCTTTCTTGTTAATCATTTCCTTTTTAGCTCGTGGATTTGATTCTATATACTTATTGAGGCGATTTATACCTTGCGTATGTTTATAAAAATTGACTGGAAGATAACGATCTACCTGATCAGGATCTACAAAAAAACCATCTGGGTTACATAAGAGACCCTCAATGTTATCTTTATGTAACCTCTCTAATTTACCAAATTCGCGATAAAGTTTTTTAGCGAGGGATAAACTAAAAATCGCGCATTCAGAAGCACTCCGTTGAATATCCAATTCCACCATAGAAAAATGACAATTAGGTAGTTGGCTCTCTTCAAGAGCTATTTTTGCCCTCATTGCTAACATTGTAGGTGGCATATGCTTGAATGCTACAGGTTCAAATAACAGCAAGGATATTTGATCATTGACAGTTTTATGATCGATGACTGCAAAATGGACTTGGTTATCATCTAGATTAACGATCATTCTAGAAGATTGAATCCCACCGTCGATCGTATTTTTGACGAATGTAGGAATATCCTCTGGTGTTACAGCAAATTGAAGCTTCATTTCAGGATATTTCTTGTTGGCTTGATCTACGAGGGCAGGCATCATTTTGAGATCTATTGTTCCATAAAGGGTATCAATCCAGTGGCCATTAGCGATGTCATTCTCTAGACGAACAATAATACTTTCTAATGGTTCATCTTCTCTAAATACAAAGTCGTGTCTTTTTCTATGTACAACACTTTCTTTTTTTTCAGATACAACATTTTCTCTTTCTTGTTTTGAACCACAGATTCTTCTTAGTAAATCTCTTAATTTCGGCATATATTGACTCTCACATTAAGAATTATCACAGGAAGTTAGTTTCAAATTGTGATTAAAAAGAGTCTTACATTATTGAGCATTGTATCTCGATGCGCTCTTCCAAAGCGCCATGCTTCTTTCCTCACTTCTTCACGATCAACAGTTGTTTCTCTTAATTTTTCTAGAGCAATTTTTTCCTTTTCTAGCGCAACCTGCATTCGCTCCAGTTTGATCTCAAATTCATTGGCTGCTTTCACGGAATCCTGTTTAATTCGTGTAGATTTTTGATGAGCTTTCTTAGTAGGATTCTCATTCCATATCGCTGTTGCAAGGGCTTCATTGACAGAACCATCTTCAAAAAGAGCAGCATTAAATTTGCCTGTTTTAATCCGAAAAACCACCGCATTATGCGATACACCCATCTTCTTGGCAAAAGCGCGAACCGATAGACCTTCCCGATGCTTCTTGTTCATTAGGTAGTCTCTTTATTCTAAAAATGAGGTTTTACGGTGTAATGTGGTGAATATGATTTTTTTAAGATGAAAACATATTGCTAACATATTTATCATTTAAGAAAGTCAATTAAGTGGCAGCACCAAATGGTTAAAATTATTTAAGAGGTGGATTATGATTACAGCTATGTATGCATTTGTCCTAAGTGTAATAGTAATAGCAATGGGATCAGGTTTGTTATATAGTTCATTATGAATTTATACGTTATTGCCTCTTTTAAAAAACAAGGAAAAGATTGGCGCGCACGTATGGGTGAAGTCTTAAAAAAAGCAAGCGGTTGCTAAACCAGACTACCTCCCCGCTTTTGAGAACGGGGAGAGAAGTTATGTTTTTACTTAAGCAACCTTTTTAATAGGGTTTTCCCAATTCGGCTGGTAAGCTTTTAAAAAAGGATCTATCGCTGCGGTAATTCTGAAGTTCCAAAACCTGTAAGAACTGCTAAAATGTAATATTTGGTACATCATCTTGAAGTTTTAAAATCAAAGTGTTTTCTACAATGCCCATGACTTCAACCAGTGCGCTACAGTCTTTATCTTTAATATCTTCACAATTGACAAACTGAAACAAAGCCATCCACAAATCGCATAAAAAATTGGTATCTACCTTCATTGCACACCCCCAAAGATTTGTTCTCTCAAGCAAGCCAATCCTCTGGATGTGATTTTTGTTGAAGGGAGTACCTTTTCTGTACCATCCGGTCTTTGAATAGTAATAGCAGGGCAATCCATGAGACCTTTTTTGATCTTATCCTGATAGAGTAACAAAGGAGCACCCGGAGCTCTTCGATAGACCCAATCATGTTTACGCAAATAATCGGTTAAATCTTTAGGTCGAACTTCAAGCATCTTTGCAGATTCAATCAAACCAAACAAGCCATCAGAACGTTTTAAACCATCAAGCGCTTTTGCCTTAGGCTCTAACTCAGCAATCACGTGATCTTTCTGCTCGATTTGATTTTGTAAGTGATTCAAGAAACCAATCATTGCTTGAGGACTTGAGTAATCAATCTGTGGTGTTGCTACTTGCTTTGCAAGTTTTTCACACTCAATGAAGTATTCTCTTGCTTGATGTCCCTTGTCATTACGCTCGATCATAGCAAGGTGTTTAGCCATGTCTAACGTGAGGTAGTATTCTATGCTTGGGCGCCCACCTTTTTCTAAAAATTTAGAAAAACCTATAAAGTCTATATTTTCCCGAAACTTACATTCTTTAATGCGATTTTTAATCCAGTCTGCAAACTTTGATGTGATGTTTAAAAATGCATGCAACTCACGTGCGTTGACCGTTTGAACAGTTTCCTGATCAATGGTTTGTTCTTTAATCTCTATAAGTGTATTCATAATGAATTCCTTGATGTTAGACGTTTTTGATTGACACTCTAAAAGAGCGCCGGGTGCTCAAAAACACGGCATCAAGTCCGTCGTTATGCTTTCCCCATAAGGGTATTGTATAGCATAACCACACCCGACAAAGCTATTATATGCACGTAACATATAATGAGTCAAAGCTTTTAAATTGCGGAAGACTGATTATTTCGGCAACCAATCCGCTTGATGTTTTAAGGTGTTTTTGAGGCACCTGATTCGATAATATACATATTTTTATATATTTGTCAATAAAAAAATATATCAAATATTTATATACGCAACTAGCAGCTATATTTTAACCCAATAGCTTTTTCTTGCATTTTCTCGTAAAGTCGCTGTGCTGTCTTGATATTTTGTTTTCGTGCGTCAATAATGGACTTTTCAACTGCTGTTAAACGCGATTTGTCCAGATTACTTAATCGTGCATAATGTGACGCCATTGCCTGCCGTGCCTCATCATAGGGTAATCCATTTTTCCGATTTTTTGATAAGCTATAACCTTCGTTTATCAGCTGATATTTTTCAGAATCAGCAACAAATTTCACATGTTTCTTAATGACATTTAATTCAATCAATGCTGTTTTCAGACTACTAACCATTGCCGAACTATTAGCATGACGGTTCAAATCCTCTGCAATAATATTGCACTCAGCAGCAAGAAGTAACGATAAATCACCACTTCTACCTATAGCACAAATAAGATTACATAAATCACTCCGTGCACCGTATAATCTTCTTGCTTCAATTGTCTCATCAAGACTTTCCATGTATCCATTTTCTTTGAGCAAGATCCAATCTAATTCATCAATCAAAAACGGTGATCCCTACAACAGCATCTCGATCTAGCCAATCTGGTCCATATTCTGCATCAGCTTTTTTCGTAGAAAATCCCATATCACGAATAAATTGCGCTCCACGCCGTTGTTTAAGACTTAAAAGTGCATGAGCTGGAAATTCTACTAATGCAAGCCATCCCCATGTTGCTTCTTTGTCTTTAGCTTTTGCAGAGGCTTCCGATTCAGCAAGATAGATAACATTTTGAGATACACGAGCTGCCAATAATTCTTCACGTTCAGCATCAGTCATATAACTTTTTGGTAATTCTTTCTTCATAGAGAATATCTCCTATTGATATCTCTATTCTTAATCTAAACGTTTCATGTAGGCAATAGAAAACACCTGATAAGAATGTTTATTCATTTTTTCTATGCTCGCTTGGCTATCAATGAACCTCCCTTAAAATAAGCTTATACATACCGGATTCAGAGGCTTGGACATCGGTGACAACGAAGCGCTCTTGAGAGGGATCTTCAGTGTTTTCAGAAGCAAGTACAACGACACTATCCTCAGCTTTTGGTGGCAATCCGCCAATATCATTGATACAAAGATCAAGTTCTTTTCTTGGAATTGTTGTCGGTATTCTGCCACCAGCATCCGATTCAGAATGTTTGATGCCGTAAATCGCTGTAATCCGAAAAGATTGCTGGTTATCCTTTCGCGTATAGATGACGGGCTGCCCAAAGGTGTTGCGTACCTCTTTTACCATTTTGTTAAGCAGCCCGTGCCATAGCATGTTATTTCCCTCCAATGACGGCTTTGAACAGCATTTCAGGACGTGTGCAAATGTAAAGCGGATAGCTGTAGACTTCAGGCTTTACCCATGCATTACGGTCGTGATCGACGATTAGCATCGTGTAGAGAGGTTTTCCAACCGTATTGGCAAAATCTAAGCTTTCACCAGGTGCAAAGGTTTTCTGGAATACACCAGGCGCATTAACAGGAAAGAATTGACATTCATCAGGCTTAATTCCTATCGCACGCTTTGTCCCAGCCTTTGCACTCACATTATAGTTATGAATACTGCGATAATTGATAAAGGTCACACCGGCAAAGTCAAAACTGCCAAAGCTCCCCGTACCAAGAGCACTTGGTGTTGCAACACCTCCTGCGCTATTGAGTGTTTGCGCTAAGGTTGTGTTTAAATAGGTTTCACGAATGGTTTTATGGTTTTTTAGTTTGGAAAAGAATTCATTCCCACAAAGTCCAATAATCCGTGAACGGTCAGAGAACGCTCCTTTTGAAGCTTCAATCATTCTCATAATGACCTGATCAACATTATCAGCAACATTGGTTGTTTCACTCTCCAGTTTAAAGTCAATTGGCTTTGGTGGTGTAATTTCCCATTCCTTGTACCAATCGACAATCACCGAACCATCAGCATCAAGGACAACACCTTGAACAGCACCAAGCTGCATATTTTCCCATGTCAATTCGATTTCAGAAATCAGTTTCTTTTGTTTTCTGGCAATATATTTCATTGCCGTCTCTAACTGATCTTCTGTGCCAAATTCACGCCGGTCTTGGATTTCTTCTGATTTCACAGTATCACTTTTGGCAATACGGGTTGTTTTAAAAAACCGAAGATTACGACTGTCTCTGTCACCTTCTGCTAAAGGGGCTCCGCGTTCACTGGTTTGAATAAGCGAAAATGTATTGTCACGCCGTTCAATACCAACCACTGTGGTGCTGGTTTCAACGTCTTCAAAAAGATTGAGAGAGCTTACAAGACCCGGTTGAAACTCATAGTTTTCAATCGCTTTCATCATTGTTATCGTTGAGAAAGCATCATGTTTAAAAAAATTCATATCCATGTGCGCATTCTCCTATCGCAACAGAATTTTATTGTTGTCTTCTAAAGACTGAATAGCTGCCATTTTTTCTTGCTCGAGTATTGCATCGGGCCAGATCAGTTCCGAAGCTTTTACAGTACTCAAACGCGCTGTAATGACGGCATGTTGTTCTTCACCTGTTGCATCAACAGTAGCATAAGAAATCCCTGCGAGCACCGCACTGCCATCTGCTGCTGCCGGATTAAGAGGGACATATTTTTCCGTTTTTGTTATCTTTCCCATGACAGTCCCCGCCTCAATGAAGGCTCCTGATGCAAATACCACTTGTTCATTTGACATGTCAGGGTCGTAGCGCCCAAGATAAGCGCCATTGCGAACATCTTCATAAATAATATGACTCATTTTATTACCTTCCAAATTGATTGCCATTTTGTATGAATTTTTGCCTTGCTCTCTCCATCAGCATGAGGAACATAAGGCGATAGTTTTAAAGAGGCGCTTTGAGAGCTAGCCTCTGTCAAGACGCACTGGCGTGCTTTCTCGATACTCATACCGTTTTGAATAGCCTTTGCGGCATCGAAAGAAACGCTGAGGCGCTTTGCTTGCCTTTCAAGGGTTGTCAGGGCTTGAGCGCGCTTTCTTTCTTGTTCAAGGATGGCTTTTATGTTTTCGCGCTTGTCCTCATTGTCTTCATCCTCCTCTTCGTCTTCGTTGTCGTCAAAGATTTCGGCGTTTTTATCGATGTCGTGATCATTTTCATCCTCTTCTTCATCGAGGATGTCGACAATCCTTTCATCATCTTCTTGTTGGGCGCGATATTGTGTGCGTGCCATGTGTTTTGTCCTTCTTTTGCTGTTACTGTTGGGTTTGGTGAGATGAAATCCGTTAAGGATTCCAAAGCTTGCGCAAGAGTGCCTTGCGCATCTGCTAATCCAAGCGCGATAGCTTGGGTGCCTATAAAAGTTTCTGCCTTTGTGTCACGAATAGCATCAGTATTCAGGGGTCTATTTTGTGCTACCCAATCGACAAACATTTCGTAGAGCAGGGCGCAATCTGCTTGCATTTTTTTAAGCGCGGTATCAGCCAATGGTTCGTGAGGATTACCATGAACCTTGTGATCACCTTCAAAGACAAAGGTCCATTTAAGCCCTTGTTTTTCATCGGCGCTTGATTGGTCAAGATGTGCACAAACCACCCCAATTGAGCCGACAACGCCTGTGCGAGCAACCCATATTTGCGAAGCAGAACAGGCAATGGCATAAGCAGCAGAACAGGCAAATTCATTGGCATGCGCCCAAATTGGTTTCTGATGGTGTTGTGAGAGTGCTTGGAATTCTTCAACCAAATCAAACACCCCGCCGGCTTCTCCACCACCACTGTCAATATCGAGCAAAACAGCTCGGACATCAGGTTGTTTAATGGCTTCACGAAAGGAGGCGCTTAAGCCTTCATAAGAGGTTAACCCTGAAAGGGCACCAAGCCATGCACCGCGGCGCACCAGTGTGCCATGAACAGGTAGGATGGCAACATTATTGCGCACCACGTAACTCTCAGGTGGTTTGAAAGATGCGCTATCCCCTTGCGAAAAAGCCTGAGGGGTAAACTTTTCTCCAGCAAAAAGACGCGGTGCAAGAGCATTAAGAATGACATCAAGCTTTGTCGAGGCACGCATATGTGGAACACCAAAAAGCCGTGATACTAAAAACGGCATGTCAAGATTATTGGTCATTTTTGTGCGCCTCACTGCCTTGGTTGCTTTCATAAGTCTCAGAAGGATCTGAATCTGTGAAATTCGTCGTTTGATTTTCACCAGAGGGTGCCGCCATATCGGTATCAAAAGATAAACCACGGGCGCGAGCATCGGTGTGCTCTTCTTCAAGTTCGGCATGAATGCTGTCGATATCAAAACCCCGTTCGGCAAGTGCCATTCGTCGTGTTTTTAAACCGGCGCGAATTTCTTCTTTTTCTGCCGAGATATCTTTGTTTGGATCAATCATTTCAAGCGGGGGCGCAAAGCTTTCACATTGAAGCCATGGCAAGGGATTTTCTTCCCATCCCGGTAATTTTACGCATCCAGCAAGGACAGCCATTTCCACAAAGCGCTCCCAGACAATACGGTTGAATTGAAAGGCTTCATAAGAACCACCAACTTCAACAGGATTTGAAAATTTTATCTCTCTATTCTCTCCTAAATAAAATGATCCACCTGGTTCAATGACAGGTAATTCGGATTCTTCTTCAACGTCTTTTTCGTTACGATTATCAAGTAATTTGGCGTCGTTTGGGGGATTTCTTGAGATAAATGCCGCGAAAAGAGCTGCTGTTCTTTTTCGATCAAGCTCTGCATCATCATAGGATTCCAGTTGAAAGATCTTTGTCATACTGCGTGTTATTTTAGGAGAACCGCGCAATTGTCCGGCAATACGGCGCTCTTTGATATGAAGGACCATTCTTGCGGGGATACGCACGCGCTCTTGGCTCTTAAATGCACTGTTTGCAGGGCAATCATCATAGGGGTGGTATTCCCAGAAATGATAAGCAACACGCTTGCCACTGGCATCAAATTCAATACCCATACGAATGTAATTGCCTTTAATTTCCGCAGGTCCATTGTAAGTGAGGTCCAGCATTTCGGTTGGATAGATTTGTAATTGAAGAGGCACCCCAGAGCGTCCATAAAGGTCAACATAATGCAGTCTTACAAAACATTCGCCGGTTAAAAAGACTTCTCGTGCAATTGTTGCTTGCAGACCATAAAAGCTCGCATCCTCATCATAATCCGCCTCATCAACCCATTGCCACCATAAGTCTAAAAGCTTTTTCTTTTCTTCTTGAAACCCTTCAATGCGAGGATAAGGTTTAATCCCATCACTCACAGCTGCGGAAACCCATTCTTCTGTTGCCGAGCCATAAAGAGATTCATTGTCATAAAGCCATCTTGAACGAGCAGTAATGGTATCACCGCATTCTTCAATTGCTTTATTGATGTGTTTTTTTGCGGGGTCAAACCCACCCATGCGACGGCTTTTGCTTGCAGCCTCAAAAGGCGGATTGTGTTGACGAGAAATTTTAAAAAAGTCCGTGAGTTTATTGATAAAGCCAGCCATTAATAGCCTCGTGATATATTAAAATAGAAAACACGTGAACGCTTGCGTCCTTCAAGGTTGGCTATTTGTGTATTCAGCATCTCAAGTGCTCTGCGCAATTCTTCAACAGAACGGTTGCTTACTTGCTTATCGCCATGACGCACTGATTGTGCTCCCGAATAGAGAGCCTCTTCAATTTGTTCGCGCCGCCTTTTTAAACTTTCCAGTCTGTCAGTTTTGCTGTTTATTTGCTTCAATTCTTCATCCACAAATTACCTCCAATCCCCGTGCATATAAGGGCTGATCACCATTCTGATTTTTTTCTTTTGAGGCTGTGCTGCCTGTGTTCTTTTGGGAGAAGTGGATGAAGAAATCCCTGATGTTGGCTGCTCTAAAGAAGCGTCAACTTTAAGTTTTTCCAAACGCTCTTCTAAGATATCAACTTCTCGATTAAGATTTATTCCTGCCGAAATTAGCCCCTGTAAAGCGGCATAAGCATAGACCCTACAATCCAAAGCCTCGTTTCTTGCTTTCTCACTTTTTTGCCATTCTATGCGCTTGAAGCCTTTAAAATATTTGATGACTTTTCTTTCAGCCGTGAGCTGGTCAAAATATTCCCGATCAAGGCTTTTATGAAAGTGTGTTGCACCAGCCCCCGATGCTTCAGGACCGGATTTTTTTAATCGTGCCGTGATAATATCTTTTGCTGCATCAACACCAACAATATAGAGATTAATCTGTCCTTTATTGTTTCTGCTTGGACGGCGTGGCCATACCGCACGCCATCCCGCCTGTCCTTTAATTCCCCAGATGCGTCGTCCTTCACGGGGGCGTACATAATTGTAAACGGCTTGTGTATGTCCACCACCGGTATCAATACAAGCCGCTGTTATTCTGATGCCATCTTTGTAACCAGGGTGTGACCAGCGTCTTGTCAGATATTCATCCAGTTGGTCCCATACTTCAAAAGAAGATGGATCACCGGGAATGACTTGATAATCAATGTGCCAGCTTTCTTCACCACGCCCCCATCCAACCACTTCAAGCTCTAAGCGGTCGTTTTGCACATCGATGCCGGCGGTCAATAACACGGCTTGCGGCGGTGCAATGGGATAATCTTCGCGTTTTGCATAGAGGCTATCAGGATCAACAACGTCACCTGTTCTGTCCTCCCATGGCTCTCCAAGCACTGTGTTAACAAAAGGTTGCAAAAGCGCTGGATCATCTTTCGCTTCTAAAAACTCTCTTGCGCATTCTCCCCACGTTAGCCAAGGTGAATAGAGTGCCGAAATATGATAAGAGCGTAAATTCGGTCTCGTTGATTCACTTGTAGGAACCCAGCACGCACCTCTGTCCTCACTCATGAGATCAGTTTTTCTGTGCTCGGCATGTTCATGACCACAATGGGCACAAACAAAAACAGCTTTTTCGGGGGCACCTTTCGGCCACTTGATTTGCGACCAAACAATGGGCTGTAGAACCCCACACTTATCACAAGGGACGTTGTAATATCTTTGATCACCAAGCACGAAATCTTTGGCAATACGGCTTGTGTCACGGTGTGTTGGCGTGGACAATTTAAAAATCTTTCTCTGCACAAAGGTTGAGGTACGCTTTTCGGCAATCATCACGGGATCACCTTCGTTATCCACACTGAGAGGATAGGCATCAACTTCATCCAAAATCAGATAACGAATAGGCATGGAACGCAAACCAGCAGCACTGTTTGCTCCGGTAAGCATCAATGCTCCCCCATCAAATTCTTTCGAAAACATTGTATTTCCGCTGTCGCGTGCACGGGCAGGGGCAATGCGTTCACTTAAAACAGGGCTTGCCATAATCATTGGATCAAGACGCGTTTTTGACAGTTTCTTCGCGGTCTCGACAGTAGGCATCACATAAAGAGCGGGTCCCGGACTATAATGAATAGCATAACCGCAGAAGTTCAATCCTGCTTCAGACATTCCAATTTGCGCTCCTTTCATGACACTTGTTGTTTCAATTGGCATGTAAGAGGAAAGGTTATCCATGATTTCGCGCAAATAAGGGGTACGCTTTGTTCTCCACAATCCAGGCTCTGCACTTGCTACGGTGCTAAGGTATCTATTCTTATCCGCCCATTGCGAAACCGTGTACGGTGGATCTGGTTGTCGTGCGTCATTGGCATAGGCGAAAAATTCTTTGATTGCATTTTCATCCATTATTCGTTTCTTGCAAGATTTCTAACTCCGGAGAATGAGGATCATGAAAAGGCACTGGAATGTTAACTGCCTCAAGCAAAGCTGTTCTCATGTAATAATCAATGGCACCAATAAGGCTCGCCGCATCACATCCCACTTGTGCTGCAATGCTTGCACCGAAACGGTGAGGAAATTTTAACATGGCATCACGGTGTGCTCTTCCAAATTCACGCGCTGCTTTTTTCATTTCTTCACGGTCAACAGTTGTTTCGCGTAACTTTTCCAGAGCAATCTTCTCTCTTTCAAGTGCAACTTGCATTCTCTCCAGTTTGATCTTGTATTCGTTGGCTCCATCTGTTGAAGCTTTTTTGATCTTTGTCCGCCGTTGTCCATCAGGTGCTAAAAGTGAAGCAGTGCGCTTTGTAGGATTCTCATTCCATATCGCTGTTGCAAGGGTTTCATCAATTGAACCATCTTCAAAAAGAGCAGCATCAAATTTGCCTGTTTTAATCCGAGAAACCACCGCATTATGCGACACACCCATCTTCTTGGCAAAAGCGCGAACCGAGAGACCTTCACGATGCTTCTTGTTCATCAAAATTTCTCCTTGCCTTCTTCTATGCCCGAAGAAGTAAGACGGCGTTATGAATAATTGACAATCAGGTATAATCGGGTATATATTCCGGTATGCAAACAGACACACTTCAAATTACACAAGAATTATTGAATCTCATTACTGAGATTGATGAATTTAAAGGTGCATGGCGCGCTCTTGGTACTCTTGCACCTGAGCGATTGAACGCTCTTCGTCATATTGCTACTGTTGAAAGTATTGGATCTTCTACGCGCATTGAAGGCAGCAAATTAACAGACCGTGAAATTGAACAGCTTTTGGTAAATTTAGAAATTCAACACTTTAAGAGTCGCGATGAACAAGAAGTTATAGGCTATGCCAAGGTTATGGAGACAATCTTCCAATCTTGGAATGATATTCCCATTACAGAAAATCATATAAAACAACTTCATCGTGATCTTTTATGCCATAGCGATAAAGATGAACGACATCGAGGTGAATATAAGGTTTTGCGCAATGATGTAGCAGCATTTAATTCTCAAGGAAAAATGGTTGGTATTGTTTTTGAAACAGCCACACCATTTGATACGCCATATCGAATGCAAGAGCTTATTGCTTGGTTTAATAAAACCAATGAATTGAAAAATCTTCACCCTTTACTTACGATTGGTATTTTTAATGTCACTTTTTTAGCTATCCATCCTTTTCAGGATGGAAACGGACGTTTAAGTCGTATCTTAACCACTCTGCTTTTATTACAAAAAGGTTATGTTTATGTACCATATTCGTCACTTGAAAGTATTATTGAGAATAATAAAGAAAGCTATTACTTAGCTTTGAATCAAACTCAAAAAACAATTTATACTAAAACACCTAATTGGCAGCCTTGGATACTCTTTTTTTTACGTGCTTTACAACAACAAAAACGACAATTAGCTATGAAAATAGAAAGTGAAAAAAATGCTCTTTTTTCCTTATCTGAATTGGCTCTTAATATTCTTGATTATGTCCGTGATCATGGGCGCGTTACAACCCGTGATATGGTGCGTGAAATTGGTGCAAGCCCAAACACACTTAAAGCAACCTTTACATCACTAGTTGAAAAAGGTCTTTTGATACGTCATGGTGGTGGACGATCAATTTGGTATAGCTTACCTTAATTTTACTACCTTATTGATACCTCCCCATTTTTGAGAATGGGGAGGGGAGTCATGTTTTACTTAAGCAACCTTTTTAATAGGGTTTTCTAAATTTGGCTGGTAAGCTTTCAACAACGGGTACATAACTGTAGGAAACTCTGAAGCTCCAAAGTCTGTGAGAACTGCTAAAATCTTTGTAATACTCGGCACTTCATCTTGAAGTTTCAAGATCAAAACGTTTTCCACTACGTTCATGACCGCAACCAATGTCTTACGGTCTTCATATCCAAGGTCTGGATGGTTAGAAAATTGAGACAACGTCATCCACAAATCACATAAAAAATTGGTATCTACCTTCATTGCACACCTCCATGGATTTGTTCTCTCAAGCAAGCTAATCCTCTGGATGTGATTTTTGTTGAAGGCAGGACCTTTTCTGTACCATCTGGTCTTTGAATAGTGATAGCAGGGCAATCCATGAGACCTTTTTTGATCTTATCCTGATAGGGTAACAAAGGAGCACCCGGAGCCCGTCGATAGACCCAATCATGTTTACGCAAATAATCGGTTAAATCTTTTGGTCGTACTTCTAACATTTTTGCGGATTCAATCAAACCAAACAAACCATCGCTTCGTTTTAAACCATCAAGTGCTTTTGCTTTAGGTTCTAACTCGGCAATCACATGATCTTTCTGCTCGATTTGGCTTTGTAAGTGATTCAAGAAACCAATCATTGCTTGAGGACTTGAATAATCAATCTGTGGTGTTGCTACTTGCTTTGCAAGTTTTTCACACTCAATGAAGTATTCTCTTGCTTGATATCCCTTGTCATTACGCTCGATCATAGCAAGGTGTTTAGCCATGTCTAACGTGAGGTAGTATTCTATGCTTGGGCGCCCACCTTTTTCTAAAAATTTAGAAAAACCTATAAAGTCTATATTTTCCCGAAACTTACATTCTTTAATGCGATTTTTAATCCAGTCTGCAAACTTTGATGTGATTTCTAAAAATGTGTGCAACTCACGTGCGTTGACTGTTTGAACAGTTTCCTGATCAATTGTTTGTTCCGATATCGGAATAAGAGTATTCATGATGAACTCCTAGTTGTTAGACGTTTTTGATTGACACTCTAAAGGAGTGCCGGGTGCTCAAAAACACGGCAACTAGCCCGTCGTTACACTTTCCCCGCAAGGGTATTGTATGATGTAACCACACCCGACAAATTCGCTTATATGCTATATGCATACGACGAGTCAAAACTTTTAATCGGCGGAGAAGAGACTGTTTCGGCAATCCATCCGCTAGTTGCTTAAAGTGTTTTTGAAGCACCTGATTCGAAAATATATATTACAGAAATAATGTCAAGTCTCTTTCGATAATTTTTGTCTTTAAATAATCATATATTGTACAGTACACATATTGAAATCGTTATTTATCAATGTGTTATGTGTACAATGTACAGCCAATTTAAAAAATTCTAACGCTAGCGATAGTTCGCGCTGTCCTGCCCCGCAACACTCCCAACCCGCTGGGAAGTGCCTTTTGCATTGATTTTATTGCATTTTTTATGGAATAGAAGAGACATAATTGACAATTTTCTTTTAATTAGCATCCTCCCCACTCTAAAAGTGGAGAAGATGAGATTATATTTTATCTAAGCAGCTTTTGTCATAGATCTTGCTAACACCTGTTTAGCTTCTTTGATTAAAGTTTTATAGTGCTTGCTTTCTTCTGCTAATGTAAAAGCTTTGACAAGATGCATATGAAGAGGTCCATAAATGTAAACAGCCTTTTTAGTAGGGGACATTTTTTCCCAATCTTTTGGAAAAGAAAAACGTGTATCATTATCATAATCAACAGATTGGCTTCTTAGTTTCTTTTCACACTCAATAAAGTAACGACGAGCTTGCCTACCTTTCTCATTTCTTTCAACCATTGAGAGCTCTTTCGCCATATCTAGAGTGATATAATATTCTGTACTTGGACGACCACTTTTAGATTTCGGTAAATTTTTACCGAAACTCACCAAGTCTTGTTTTTCTTGAGAGGTGTTAGGTTTTACTAAATTTTTAGTAAAACTCATAAAGTCTTTGTTTTCTAAGAAACCATACTCTTTAATACGGTTTTTTATCCAGTCTCTAAAATTAGAATTGACTTCCAAAAACGTATATAGTTCGCGTGCATTGACAGCTTGAACAGTTTCTTGATCAATAATTGGTTCTGTAATTTTAATAAGAGTGTTCATCATGAACTCCTTGTTGTTAAGGTTTTCTATTGACATCCAAAGAAGATGTCGGGCGCTAGAAAACACGGCAACAAGCCCGTCGTTATGCCTTTCCCCCGAAAGGGTATTGTATAGCATAACCACACCCGACAAAGCTATTATATGCGTGTAGCATATAACGAGTCAAAGTCTTTAATGTACAGAAGACTGATTATTTCGGTAACCAATCCGCTTGTTGTTTTGAGGTGTTTTCTAGGCACCTGACTTAACGATATATCCTTTCCGTGAATCTTGTCAAGAAAGAAAATATATTTTACTGAAATCAGACAAATCATAACAAAAATATTAGGAAAGAAATTTTGCTTTCTGTCCTTTTTTCGTTAGTAAATTGATAGCTTGTTTATCGAATGAGAAAAAAGTTTTACCACCTAACCAATTGCCTTCATAAGCCATAATGCCGTCCGCAAAATCACCACCAGCTTCAAGAATAGAAAGCCCTGCCTCAACAGCAGGTCGATTCATTACTACATTACTAGCCGTAAGAAGGTCACGAAGTGTTATCGCTATATCTTCTTTTGAAAGTTTAGCACCTCGACGAAGTATCCAAACAAGCTCGCATAGACAAGGGAGAGAAACAGCGATGAGTGAAGCATGCTTTAAGAGCTTACTCGCTAATCTACTCTGTTTTTCATCATCTTGCAAAACAGCACGAGCTAAAATATTTGTATCAACAGAAATTTTCATTCTTCACCCGCCCAACCAGAAGCAACGATTTCGTTCATTTCCTCAATGGTTAGCGGCTTTTTTACCTTTCCAGCATGTCGTCCTATAAAATTATCAATTGTGCCGACAGCTTGTGTTGCTTTTACCCGAAGTTCACCACCTGGTAGCTTGTCAAAATTGATCTGCTCACCTGGTTTGACACCGAGATGTTGCAATAAATCTCGCTTTAATGTAATTTGCCCCTTTGTCGTAACAGTTAGTGAAACCATGAAAAATCCTTTTCTATTTGAGTATTTATAAACATAAATATATAGAATGTGAATTTCAATTACTATAAAAGAGTTTAAAATACGGTTTAATGTTTCTTATTAGCAACATATTTTTGACGATCAAGTTGTCTCTGGATATTTTTGATTAATCTCTCATTGGCATATTGTGTAATAGTATTTGCAATTTCTGGCTTGGACATTACCCCAGCAATTGAGGGGCCTTCTTGTTTGGCAATAGGGAATTGATCACCATCGGCTCTTTGAAAAACATTGTTGCCCATTTTTAATTCAACACGCTTAGGAAAACTTCCACCTCGAATAAAAGCATGGGGTAAGATTTCTTTCTTACCAAACATTGTGTAGGTCACACCATGTTTTGTTTCTCTTGCTTTAAAAAATTTAAGAGGTATCGGTGTTCCAGAGCCAATGATATCTGTCTCGAGAAGCTGTGCTGTAGCCTTGCCTTTAATATAAACACCTTTCTTGATACGCTTTGATTTGGCTGATGTAAGTTCAGAAACTTTCTTTTCGGCAAAGCGCTCCACTTGTTTTGCTGCGGTATTTACAGCGTTACGCAAAGCCCAATTCAGGCGTGGTGCTTGAAGATTTGTAAAGGTATCTTTCATTTGTTGAAGATACCATTTTTGGTGGATAATTAATTTCAACGTCTAAGCCTTTTTTGGAGTAGATGTTGCTGGCTTAAAAACTTTAGATGTTTTGGTTTGTTTGGGTGTGATTTCCTCTACCACTTCTTCAGTTGATATTTGACCATTTTTATTTTCTTCTTTTTCAACCTTTTTACTTGTCGTATCAGGCTTTGCATTTGTTTTGCTTTCAACAAAAGGTTTTGCAGCATTGGCACGCTTGAGACGAGCATAGACCTGATTTGAAACCTCAACAAAAGGGGTATTTTGTGTAGAAGGTTCAAAACGAACGGTGCTTTTATTGTCGCCAACGACACAGATTGGTTTAGTGATGATAGCTTTCATTATTGCTCCTTTTGAGGAATGATTTAATGACATCATGCGTCAAATATTACTTGTTACGATTTGAAAGAATGGACAAGCCAGAATTACCAAGAAAACCAGGCTCTTTAGCCCTGTTTCAAGTCTACATCTTACTAAATTTTTGGGGAACATTTTTGAATTTTAGACACAATACAACTAGTGCCGTGCCGTCATAAAATACGATTTTTTACACGATGTCAACAGAAAAAATCATAATCTAGTATTTTTTTTATTTTTTTAATCAAAATCTGGTGTTTTTAGAAACAAAATAGCATATGTTGACGCACTCAAAAAGCAAGAAATTCTAAATATTAAGCTCGTGACGCGCTGCTGTTGCCAAAAAAGCAGATCTTGTTAAGCCTCTTTCTTGTGCACAATTATCAATGGCACGTAAAAGCCCTCGTTCAATAGATATATTCATACGTACCACTTCAGCATCATTTTCAATAAAGGGGACTTGTATTAAAAAAGCTCCTTCTGCCAAAGCTGTTTTGACAGATTGCTGTTGTATGACTTCTTCAAATTTTAAGGGTATAGGCACTGTATCCATATCTTCACAATAAAGTTGAAGGGCTTCAGTTGCATTTGTGATGAGATTTTTTTCTTCATCCGCAGCAGAAAAAAGTCCTTCAAAGTCAGGAAACTGAACACCAAAAGCAGAATCTTCATCTTTATGAACAAGAGCAAAAAATCTTTTCATTCTTCTTCTCCTTTTTTCAACCAGCCTGCTTGTTGCGCAATAGAACGTGCTGTACCAATAGGAAGATTTTTTTTAGGATGTGGGACAATAACAACTTTATCATCTTTTTTAAATTTATGATGAGAACCTCTCACTTTCACAAGTTCAAAGCCATCACGCTTTAATTTTGCAATGATTTTTCGGCTATCTTGTTCCATTATCTAAACTCATAATGTGTAAATATATACACATTTTAGTCAATTTTTCATCTGATGTCAATTCTTTGTTTAATGGTTGAAATGTTTGTGAAGCGCATCAAGTACAATACAGAGTGAATTAACAAGATGCGGTAGCATTTGATCTTCTATAATAAGGTATTGTAACGCAGCGTAAAGATTAAACTGTCGATTTAAAGCTTGTGTTTCTTTTACTACGTCTTGCATACTTAAAAACTGTTCGGTTGCAAATTCAACCCATTTCTCTCTTGCTCTATCATCAGAAGAGGATGGCATTTCATTATAAACCGCATTAGGCAATGCCTTTGCACAGAGATAATCATTTTTTACTTCAAGGTATTTTTGTGCAGCTTCATATTGATCTTGAGTAAGTTGACCTTGCAAATAAAGCCGCCCGATATAGGTACCAGCAAGCGGATTTTTGGCATCTTCTATGGACAAACCAAAGCGTTTAGCACGCATTTCTATAGCCAATTGATCAACAGGTTTACGCGGTGTTTTTGCTCTTGAGATGCGTCCATTTGGTTCTCTTACACATCCCTTAATTCGTGGACGTCCACGTTTTGCTCGTTTCTTTTTCACTTATGTCCTCGGATGTTTGTTGAATATTTTGCCAAATCTTATCTGACATTGATCGTGTTTTTTGATCCAAAAGGAACAGCCATATTATTAAACCGAAACCTATGATAAAAAGTGGAATAATTTTTTCTTCTACTCCACCACGCAACCAAGCCAAAATGGTAAAAGATAGCACCACCATTATAACACATACCATGCTGCTAAAATTCTTTTGCAATCTATAATGATACTTTAATGCCTCTATCTGTTGCTCTGTTATAAAATAATATTTTATGCCTTGCACTTGTAACAGCTTTATTCATTAATACCCCTAATCAAAAAGGAATCTCGTCATTTAAAGTGTTTGTAGGCATATCAAGAGGTCGTTTGTAGCTTTTGTCATAAGGCGACGATGCGTGTTCTTGATCGTCATCATTTTTACTATCTAAAAGCTTCAACTCGCCTTTGAATTGTGGCAAGACAATCTCTGTTGCAAGATGTTCACTACCATTTCTATCTTTCCATTTGCGTGTTTGTAATTTGCCTTCTACATAGACCTTTGAACCTTTATTGAGATACTGAAGAGCAATTTTTGCCAGATGTGGATTAAAAATGACGATAGAATGCCATTCGGTTTTGTCGACTCTTTGAGAGGTTGCCTTATCAGTATAGCTCTCAGAAGTAGCCATACGAAAATGGACCACTTCTGCTCCAGAATTCATTGTTTTGCTTTCGGGATTAGCCCCCAAATGCCCGATTAATGTCACTTTGTTCAGCATGTTTTTTTACCTTAAATTTGTGCTTTTATACATGCTAAATCTTAGCATTATTTGTATATTTTATCAAATAATTCAAAAGGATATTATTGTTCTTTAACATATTAAATTATGTTTTATAGCACTCTTTAAAATAAAGATCGATTGACATAAGTGCATGGTGTATAGTATCAAGTACCAAAAGGGAAATATATGGCTATTGTTAGTTTTAAGCATAAAGGGTTGAAAATCTTTTTCGAAAAAGGGTCTTGCAAAGGTATACAACCCACTCATGCTAAAAAATTAGCAAATATTTTGGTAATTTTAGATACGATATCAGCTCCTGAACAAGTAACCCTAAAATCGTATCGTCTCCATGAACTTACAGGCGATTTAAAAGGTTATTGGTCAATGCGTGTCAATGCCAATTGGCGGGTTACCTTTCGTTTCATTGGGACAGATGTTGAACTTGTTGATTATCAAGATTATCATTGATTTTTTGAGGTATTATGATGATGTACAATCCTCCGCACCCTGGTGGTATTTTGAAAGAAGAGCTGCTTGATGAATTAGGGTTAACAGTAACAGAAGCTGCAAATCGTCTTGGTGTTGCGCGTTTAACTTTATCACGCGTCTTAAATTGTCATGCAGCGATTAGTATCAACTTAGCTTTACGCTTAGAAAAGGCGGGGTTAAATGATGCGGAATTTTGGCTTAAATTGCAACAAAAGCATGATCTCTGGCAAGCGCGTCATAATAGCCCAATTCCACATATTTCACCTTTAGAGCAAGTAGGGCATCTTTAGAAAAAACTTAACATCTTTCACTGCAAAGTTCTCTAACACTCGTGTTGCTTTTGCAATTAAAAGCTTATATCTTTTTTTCCTAACTAAATGATTCTAAACAATTTCTGAGATAACCCACTTTCTCATAATCACTGAGATAACTTGTACACTACTCACAACCTGACAACTATAAACATTGTGTTAACTTTATGAATACCATTAAATTCCTTTCTTATAAATATAAAATAGATACAGAATCAGAATTAGCTAATATAAATTGTGCTGATAAATTTTTAGAGGAAGGAATATACCATCCTATAGTTGATAATCAATGTGTTACCTTAATAATCGAAAAGTTCTTTGTGAACTCGAATATCTGTTATTGGATTTATGTTTTAACGGGAGAAAAAAGCCCTTATAATCCTGAGGTGATTGATTCCGAAAACGACTTTCGAAATATTCCTAACCCACGTCCTAGAAAATTAGTTGAACAGAATCAGCAATATTTTGGAATTTTGATTCCTAAAGAGGTCACTCTTTTTTCTTCAAATAAAAAGCTAAATAAATTATTGCAACTATACTACAAAGAATCTTTTTCCCAGGGAATGATTGATATCTCACCTGACATTGTTAATAAGCAAGAGTTCGAAAAAATATTGCGTTCAATTACAGAAATGAAACTGAAGTATAAACAACCAAAACAATCAGACTTTTTTACAATGCCATCAGAAGCAGACTTGATAGAGATGGCTAAAAAAACTCTTGATGGACTTCCCACTGATGATTTTTCTGAAATAGAATTCGGCTTGGATATCAAATTTAAAGAAAAAAATACTTTAAATAATTTTTTTTGGAACTTTTTAAAAAAAGATGAAATAAACCCCGCATTAAAAAAATTATATTTTGTTGGAAATACATATAATGATTTTGATATAATATTTAATACTGAAAATTTTCAACATAAAATTGATATTAAAGCATCTAAAGATAATAATGGTATGTATAATAAAGACTCTGTAAAAGAAGAATTAAAGTGTAAAATCGGAAATTTTACTATGGCTTTTTAATGGAGCACTGTAGTGTGTAAATAGATATATTTATCAAACTGCGTGTACGTAAAATAAGAAATAATACACAGACTAAGAAAGAATACCAAAGTACAATATTTAAATACCAAAGAGCAATATCTAAGTACCAAAGTACACTATCCAATGAAAAAGAAAGCTTGTGCTCTACGTACTGAGAAATGACGGGCAAAGAAACCGTTTCTTTATAACTATTTGGAAAAATTAAAACGACAAGCGCTAAAGTTATGAGCTTTAAGAGCCTATGCATATATTGTTGTAAATCACGTGTTAATCTCTGCCAACCTGTTGTATTGCCGCATTGATATTTTAGATTATTTTGCAATTCATAAGGAATATGAGAATTGCATAAAATTGCAAAAACAATTGTTACTATTACCAAAGAAACAGACGCGAATGTCAAAATAGTCTGAATAAAGTCAATATTTTTTTTATTCCTAAAAAACATAAAAATATAAAACTTATAACGCCTAACAAGGCTCTTAGCTGCTTATGTGTAAACATATCTATTTCCCCTAGAAAAATTATGATCTCAATTTCTTAAATTATTTTTTTATATAAAGTTACAAACCACCTTGTCTTCTCTTGCATCTACTTGAAATCCTTATATGGGAATGAACTGAAATCTTACACAATATAAAAGTATTAATACATTACGGGTTGTAATCACAAATAAAATCATTATAACATATTGAATCTACAATATGAATCCCATTTTTTACTTTTCAATTGTTTATTTTTTTTTAATTAAAGCCGCGTCGTTATATGACACGGCTTTTTTGTAATAAAAAGGCACCCCCCGTGCCATTATTTATACTACGTGTTCTAAAGTTTTTTCACGACTATTGATTATAACATCACCACTCACTTCATTACGAACATACGCATTGCCAAATATTTTTGCATTTTCAGAAATGACGGCATTCATTGCAACTATAGCATCATCATAAACCCAGCAATTGCCATCATGAGAGAGGTTTTCTTCTTTTTCAATAAAACCACCAAGATCACCAGCCTTAACATTTCCAAAATCTCTTAAGGCACGAATGCGATAAAGTGTGACACTTTCAATTTTTCTGGTTTTATCTGTAAATTCATATTTTTTAGATACATTTATAGTGGTCATAGGTAAGTTCCTAATCTAATAGTTGATAAAATTTTAATAAGAATTTGAAAAGAGGCGCCCCCGCCGCGCCTAGGCGTCTGTTTACGCTGCCTTGACGACACCTTCGTTAAAACGCGCTTAGCTTCTTTTGTGACGGATTTGTAATGATCAAGCTCTTTTTCAATTTCATCTATTTTTAAAAGACGACCAAAAATTATACCCATGATTTTAGGATAATTTGTCAAAACATATTGGCGAAGATAGTTAAAATCATCAAAGCGTGTATCATTATCATAATCGGTTTGTGTTTGTCTCTCAAGTTCTATCCAGCGATCAATGATCTTAGCACGTAACACTGTACTATACCCCGAATAAAATAAGGCATTCACGTTTAGGAAGGTTGTAGCAGACTAATTTACGTTCTGTAGAATCCTTATAAGTTCCTTGAAATGCACTCACCTCAATTTTGAGGTCAGTACATATTTGCCGAATATCTCTTACAATATTGTCATGCCTTTTATCGCACAACTTTGCAATTTCACGGCTAGACATTGTTAACGTAGTTTGAGTATGTACTAAAGTATTCATAATATTGGTTCCTTTGTTTTAAAAGTTTAAGTATCCAGGGCTAAAACAACCGAACCAATTCAGTCCTTCACGTCTTTAGGTTACCCTTGGACATCCACGTGAAGACCCTGGACTAATTAAATGAAGAGCAACAGATCTTTCGGGATACTGTTGAACCGATTGGTTACAGGTGTTTTAAGCCTACCTTGTAACCTAATAGCTTTAAAAAATTTGTCAAGCTGTTCATGAAATCATCTAGCATTTTATCGTGTCCTTTTGGGTTGCAAGGGCTTTAATTTCCTTGTTGATTTCATCTATGAGGGGCTCGTAATTCAGGACGCTTTTAGGCACTCTACCACCATATAGCCATGCTTTCACTTGCGCTTTGGTACTGTAATCTGCATTTTTTGGTATAGTGTAATACTGCCCACCATCAAATTTTTCACACTCTCTTGCGCCATCTTCGTATTCGTAGAGATTGTAAAAATATTCAGCTGCTCCATCCCCCCATGGTACATATCCGACAGCTGTTGCAACAAATTTTTTTTGCGGTTGCTTACGTTTTGTTAAAAACAAATCTTTGAAAATTCTCATGTTTTTAGTCCATAATTTTACCACTTGGTCTATTTGCCTCAAAATTGACTGTACAGAGCGTTTTTAGATTTTTATGTTTGGGCATCAAAAAATCTTTAGATTGCTTTGTATGGTCTCTTTTTGTCGATTTAAACACATATCCAATCACAAAATGATCAGCACTTTTCACTATTTTGCTATCTCGTCTTCAAGACCCTTTAAAACTTCACTCAGCTCTGCTTCAAACTTTTCTGCACCCTCTGGTGTTAAAGGCATCTCTTTCCCTTTGTCCTGTATCTCAGGTTTTTGAAGGCTTCTAACGAGGTAATCGATATTCATGTGTATGTTGCTTTCAAGCTGTTCACAATAGCGATAAAAATCGGCTGTTGATGGCATAAAAGTTGCATTTAAACCTTCTGCTTTGCCTCTCAAAGCGTTCTTTGTTGCCGTTTGCAATGCCCAGCTGCTTATACCGTCCAGCGTGTAAAAATACGCAAGCGCTGTTGATTTTTCATCATATTCTGATGGGCTTTTGAGACCATTTGACAACACTAGATACGTGGTTTGGATTTCCTCTTCAGTTGCTTTGTTTTCAAGTTTTTTCAACGCATCATTGGCTAATGAGGTAATTCTCTCCGCTTCTGCAATCGAGGGTTTTTGTCCCGGTAACCAAAGGAATGGTGGTTCTTTCATCGTCCTCGAATAAAAACTTGTACGCACTGTCTGAATTTTTGATATCGGACATGTATTGTGCAACTCGATAAGATTTACCGCGCTGTTCTCTCGTGTTTTCAATGATCGGTTTTCCATACCGTTTTTCCCTTTCTAATTTTTCTTTTTTCTTGGCTAATAGTCCATAATCCGGATGTGTAATCCAACTGTACCACGCCTTTTGCCAATCGCTTTTGGTCGTATCCTTTCCTGATTTCGCCTGCCAAAAATTTCTGAAGCGTTCTACTTCTAACAGCGCCTCATCATGCGTTAAGCCTTTATCGATTGCGTATTGCAAATTAGGTTCAAAATCGTCCGGTAATCGACAACCACGATTGGTTTGAGAACGCTTGGCTTTTTTGGGAACGTTTTCTTGCTCGTGAATGAGAGGTTGATCCTCTGCCACCGTTTCGATTGCATCTGCTCGCTTTTCGCAATCATGATCTTCTGAAGGCTCGTCAACCTGTTCGTTTGTTTCTAAATCTTCAAAATCAATTTCTTTTTTTGCTAACACGATAGTGTTAGTTTTTTTATTATAACTGTTAATGTTATTGTTAATGTGTTGTCGTGATGAGGTCATGATGACATCATCATGATCTTGTGATGATGTCATGATAGACGCATCATATTCTTTTGATGCATTATCTTTCTGCTTATTTTTCCTAGTGTTTGCAGCTTTGATAGCTTTTTCCGAAAGCCTGTTTAAATTTTCATTACAATTTTTTAATTCTTCTTCGACTTGTGTACTCCACAAATTGCCATCTTCTAATTGAAGAATTAATTTTTTTCGAATGAGTTTTTCTAATGATTTTTTAAACGTTTGCACTGAACAACCAACAATGCGTGCTAAAGCAGAAGTGTCATCATAAATCGGTTCACAGGCTCGATACATGAGAGCAGTGAGTGTACTATAAGTAGCTTTCTCTGCTGCATCAGTACCAGCAAAGTCCATAATCCACTCTTGATAAAAATTACGGACCCAAGGTAATTGATTAGCCATTCTCTTGTTCTTTCTTGTGCTTATGCCATATGGCTTCTGATTATTGCGTGTTATTTTTTAGCTCTTCTTCAACATCTACACTCCAGATATGTTCGTCATCCAAAAGAAAGATGTGTCCAGTTTCAGATAAGAGATCAAATGCATCATTAAGCTCGTCAATTGAACAGCGTGCTAATGAAGCCAATGCTCGTAAATTGTTCGTAAGAGGTTTGCCAGTATGTAGCATTCTTAATCGCAACCTCATGTAAATATTGCCTTCAGTAGGGGGCAAAGCAGCGAGGTCAAGAAGCCATTTTTCTACATTAATTTTTATCCAAGATGTTTTTTCAGACATTACTTATTCCCCTTCTTTCATTAAATCTAAAATTGCTAAAGCATCCGCTTCATTATCATCCTTAGGCTTGTGTTCCTTTGCACACATCGCCTGTATTATCTCTTCTTTTGAGGTATTTCCTTTTCCTGTCGTTGCCTTCTTAATTATGCCAACAGGGATGCCTTCATAAGGTATCTCATGATGTTCACACCAAGCTGTTAAATGACCTAGAAAACCACCGTAAACATGCGCCGCATCAGTACCAACATGCCGGCGCACTTCTTCAAAATACACGGCATCAATACTACCGGCTGTTGATTTCATTTCTGTAAGCCATTGTTTAAAGCGCAGATAACGCATACCCCCGCCTGCAAAACGGCGTGATTGAAAATTAACCGTGCCACTGAATATGTGACCATCTGCACCGCATATTGCCCAGCCCGTTTTGGTACCTAGATCAAGGCAAAGAATTGTATGAGACATCTAAATTACCAGTACCTACTTCTCATTAATCTTGTGTTTTAAACTCTCAATCTCAGCATCTAATTCCTTAAGAATTTTCTTCTTTTTTATGACGGGTTGCGCAGAAGTATACACTATGTAAATCGGTGCAACTAAAAATATAAAAACCATCATTGCAGTAAAAAACACTACATTTATTGATATGAATAAGTAGAGTATTAATTCACCTAGATTCATGTTCCCACCCCATTCTTAAAGATATGCATTTTCAAATCGTGTAAAATTTTCTGTTTTTTCGAAATGATCTCACGGAGTTTATCATTCTTTTTGTTTAATATTTCCGCGACAACAACGGAGATTATAATTAAATCAGAGATCACAAATACAATACCTAAAGCTATCTCTGTCTCACTCATCTTTTTTTCCTCACTTTCTTTTCTTCTTATGGGATGGCGTTTTAACCACTTCACTACGCATCTTTAGATCTTGTTTCAGTTTTTCAATTTCCTCATCGCGTGCTTTAAGCATCTCACCATACCACTCAAGATCTTGTCTCAATGCTGTAATAGTCTCATCTCGCTCTTTTACCGCAATATTCCGATCACTAACTGTCTTTGCCACGTTTTTTGAAGCTTTACTCATTGCCCATGTGTATTGTTTATCAACAGCTTTCATACTGTTTTTTAAAGTTATGAGCTGCTCTTTAAGCGCTTTAACTTGGTCACGATAATGCAATGCAAAACGAAACATCACCCCGCTAAAAAGCAACACTATAAACATCAAGAATGCTGCCGCTAATAAAATCTCACTAGCATTTAAACGCATAGTCATCTCTGTCCATTGCTCTTAACGCGGTCATCATGACCTATCTGTTTTGCTTCGCATTCCATTAAGAAAAGAAGGCAACAAGCCGCATGTGCCAAATGTGATAAACCACTCTCGACATCTTTATCCTCTCCACCAAACCATGTTAATAAATGACGTGAAGCAGCTCCATACAAACGGCTCCAGTTCATGCCATGACGCCAATTGTTAGCACTGTATTTGTTTGCTCCAAACTCTAAAACACGACCAATATCAAGCAACGTTAGTGGTGGAATAAGATCAACACGCGGTTTACCAATATCATTCTTATGTGCTTTTAAAACCATGATTATCCCCCTACAGTGCGTGTTATATGTGTGCACCATGATGGCGCACAATTAATTTGATCTCTTTTAAGAGTGTGAATTGTGCTGTTGCGACATGCTACGTTGTTTGGGTGATTTTACACGAACAGACAAATCATCAACAAATGCGGGTGCTTGTAATGTTGCTTTTTTTTTGCATTACAGTAGCAAAATTTTCTTGATACCAATCATTAGGACTTACATAATTATCCGTAATCTTCGCTATTTTTTTATTATTCTAGGCTGAGGAAATCTCTTGTTATTTATGTAACGTGCTATTGATGTCTGTGTAACACCTACAGAAATTGCAAACTCAGCGTAAGTAATATTATTCTTCAATAAATATGATTTTAGCTTAAACATTCGCTAATAATACCATAACGGTAATCTCAATGTAAGAAGATTTTTACCACATTGGTATTTGAAAGATATTTTTTTTTAATAGGATAAGAATCATGAATAATTTAAAATTTTTCAGAGAAAAAATGGGGTTAAGCTCCAAAAAATTAGCCGAATTAGCCGGCACAAGTCAGCCACAGATTTTTCGCTTAGAGAATGGACAGCGAAAATTAACAAAAGAATGGGCTATACGTTTAGCACCTCACTTAGCTGTTACACCTAAACAACTAATGTTTTCAGAGCAACAAACAAATAGCTTAGATGAACAAATAGAAGATATGCTTGAACACCTAAGCTATGATAATAAAGTTAAGCTTCTTGATCTTCTTTCTTCATTTTATCAAGAAAAAAAGTAATGAATTTCTTTTTTTCTTCCTCTGTTAATTTTTCCCAAAACGCTAGTATTTGTGCATTAATCAGTAGATTTTTATCTATCATTTGTCCCTCTTTCAAATATAAAAATACAAAAAATAACCATTTTGGTATTGACTAAATATTACCATTACGGTATAAACATATCCATAAACCAAACACAAGAGATCGCCAAGAGGCATCAGGGAGGGGAAATTATGGATAAGCCAATTCTTATTAATTCCGATGAAATTTTATTAGTTGTCTGTGATGATGAACACATTGGGCATTCGGGCCCACTTGATGAAAGCCAAGTTTTAGAAATGATTGACGAGGCAGATGATGCCATAAAAATCTTTCGCATAAATCCTTCTGAAAACAGTTGCGAAGATATTTCTGAAGAAATCGCAGAAGTATACATAAAAGAAAACAGAGAATTTCTCGATGAGGACAGTAAGGTTCATTATTATGTAGGTGAAAGCGCTGCCTACGATAGTCTTTTAGAAGAAATTGCAGACGAAAAATATAATGATGAAGTCTACGGTACTTATGAAGAGCAGCACCGCCTGACTTTTTGGGATGTTCTTCCAAATTATCCAAACTATTAAGGGCGTTTTTAAAAACGCCTCCTTTCCTTTCTTTCAAATATCATCACAAATGGAGCACAGGCATGCATAATCTTGTCACAACAGCAGAAAGTCCTTTTAAGAACGAAGCTATTCAAACCATATCGAGTGTTGAAATTGCCGATTTGTGTAGTAAACGGCATGACCATGTTATGCGTGATATCAAGAAAATGCTTGAAGAATTATACTATGAAGGGGGTCTCCCCAAATTTGGGGGGACCTATTTAGACACGCAAGGTAGACCTCAAAATTGTTATAATCTTCCAAAACACGAATGTTTAATCCTCGTCTCAGGTTACAGCACAGCATTACGAGCAAAGATCATAGATCGGTGGCAACAATTAGAACAGCAAGTAGTGGCACCGCAAATCGATTACTCTAGTCCACAAGTCATGTTAGGGGTTTTAAATTATCTCAAAAATGAGAATGAACAAAAAGACAATATGATTGCAGAATTAAAACCAAAGGCAATGGCTCTTGAAAGTTTACAACGCCATGATGGGCTCTTTGGTCTTACCGAGACTGCTAAAATACTCGAAATGCAACCAAAACAGTTCATTCTCTTCTTACAGCAAAAGGGTTGGGTCTATCGACGCATGGCAAATGGGCATCTGTTACCTTATCAAGACAAAATCCAAAAAGGTCTGATGGATTGTCCTACCATCACTATTCAAACTTCTGGTGGAATGAATAAAGTCATTCCTTCTGCAAAAATCACAACAAAAGGCATTGGTGTGCTTTCTCAAGAAATCAAAAGACAAAGCGTGCATTAAGGGGTGACCATCATGGAAAAGAAATACGAATTCACTGATGCAATCGATATAGTTTATAGGCGTAAGGTTCGCCGTATCCGTGCATTGAAAAACTTTGGTGATGTAAAAAAAGGTGATTTAGGCGGTTTTATAGAGCATGAAGGCAATTTAAGCCATGAGGGGGATTGTTGGGTTGGGGATGATGCTTGTGTTTCTCATAATGCTAAAGTTTGCGGTAATGCAAGAGTATTTGAAAAAGCACGCATTGCAGACAGAGCATATATTAGTGACAATGCAAATGTTTTTGGAAATGCTTGTATTGAATCTGAAGCGTGTATTTTAAATAAAGCAAAAGTTTACGGAAAAGCAGAAGTCCTTGATAATGCTATGGTTTGTGATAATGCACAAGTTTTCGGTAATGCGGTAGTTTGTGGCAAGTCTCGTGTTTATGGAAATGCACAAGTTTACAACAAAGCACGTGTCTATAATAATGCAGAAGTTTATGAAAATGCAAAAGTTAAGGGTATGGCAGAGGTTTACGCTCTTGGAAAGATTTATGGAGATGCATGTATCTGTTGGAACGCATGTATTGGCGGCAATCAGTCCATCTCAACTGGAGAAAAAACCATATGAAAAAATACGAATTTACAGGTGAAACAATAGAGGTTTCTAGTAGAACTCTTCGCCGTATCCTTGCATTGCAAGACTTTGGTGATGTCAAAAAAGGTGATTTAGGCGGTTGGATAGAAAGGGAAAAGAACCTCAGTCACGAAGGTAATTGTTGGGTTGGAGGCGATGCTAAGGTTTACAGTGATGCCTGTGTTTTGGGAGATGCTAAGGTTTATGGTGATGCCGATGTTAGCGGCGATGCCTATGTTTATGACAATGCCAAAGTTTATTGCAATGCTAAAGTTTATGGTAGTGTGCGCATTTATCAAAATGCACAAGTTTATGATAGTGCTTATATCCGTGATGAAGTCAAGATTTTTAGAAATGCTAAGGTTTGTGGATTGGCTAATATTCGCGGCAACACGAGAATTCCTGAAGACATAAAAATTTAACAACAAACATAGAGGTTCATGGAAACAGTATTATTACAACGGGTGAGAGACAATAAATCATGTATAAATATGAAATTAAACCTACTTTGTGTTCGCAGCTGGTTGTGAGAAGCACTCACAATTCAGGTGAACTTTGTATTGCTATTTCTGGAGATAAGGGCGAGCCCTATGTAGATACCATAATTTCGAAAGAGAAAGTAGATGCTTTTTTAAATGAAGATAATGTCGTGCAAATGGAACTTAAAAAATCGCAATGCTTTGCATTCTCATACGAATTCAGACCATTTGCGTGTACTGGATTTGAAATGATACCACCAATCTCAGATGAAAGTTTTATATTGACGCTATATTCTGATCATTGTTCATATCTAAAATGCATTCCAATTGATCGGATTGTGCAACCCGTAAAGACAAAACTCTAGCAACAAACAACGACCCTTTTAACACAAGCGTGATTCACGCAACGGGTGAATTGCGCACAATGGAGGAAAACATAATGAATGAACAAAACACGAACCTAACAGAAGTTAAAGAAAATCCAAATTTAGCAGTTAAACAAACAGCTATGGATCTCATTTTAACAAGAGCCCTAGAAAATGATGTTGATATGGATCGTCTCGAACGCCTTATCTCCTTGAGAGAAAAAGAAATCAATAGACAGCTTTATAAAAGTTTTGTTTCTGATCTTTCAGATATGCAATCCAAATATAAGGAAATCACAGCAAAATCCACAAACGCCTATACCCTAAGCAAATACGCTACTCTCGACTGTTATATCGAGAGTATCAAGGAGGCACTAAAAGAACATCATTTTGCTTTGTTTTCCTGTATTAAAAATCAAACTCATGCACAGGTTACTATAGAGATGACTTTGGTTCATCCATCAGGAAATAAAATCTCTACAGAAGGAACATTCCCTCTTGATGGGAAAGGCAACAAAACAGATATTCAATCCATAGGATCAACCATCACTTATGCGCGCCGCTATTTGTTAGGCATGCTTCTCAATGTCGCAAGCAAAGAAGATGATACAGATGGTAACAAAACAAAACTCTCAGGACCAGCTTCGCCTCAACAAATGGCAGACATTAAACGATTAGTCCAAAAAACAAATGCAAACGAAACAAAAATGTTGGCTTCTGTAAATGTAAATAGCATTTCCGAAATGACTTTTGAACAAGCGCAAACCGTCCTGAATAATTTGTATAAAAAACAAAACCGTCAAGCTTCTGAAGCAAAACAAAGATTAGGTGCGTGAGATGGAACAAAGAACAGCAGAATGGTTTCAAGCAAGATTAGGGAAAATTACCGCGTCTAATGTTTACAATGTCCTCAGTAGAACAGCCAAAGGATTGCCGACAAGCAAATATGAAGACTACAAAATGAAACTCATGACAGAACGCTTAACAGGGGAAATAAGCCAATCTTATATAACACCATCTATGCAATGGGGGATTGAACATGAAGAGGACGCCCTGAAAGAATATGAATTCATTTATGATGCCGATGTCATAAAATGCGGTTTTATACCTCATCCTACCATCAAAATGGCGGGGGCTAGTCCGGATGGTTTGATTGGTGAAGACGGTTTAGTTGAAGTCAAATGTCCACAATCAACGACACATCTTCGTTTTTTTATGTATGACGAGATTAAGCCTGAATACAGAGTGCAGATGCAATTCCAAATGGCTTGTACAGGGCGCAAATGGTGTCATTTCATCAGTTATAATCCACAATTTGTAGAGAGGTCATCTCACTTGCGTATAAAATCCAACGCATCCACCGTGATGATGAACAAATTGAACAGATTACTAAAGCAGTCGAGGTCTTTTTAGCAGAAATAGAGCAAGACATGAAGCAGATCTTGACAAAAGCTGCATAACCCTATGGGGGTGCTCTCCTCCTCTCAGCACCCACACCCATTATGTAAGGAAGTAAAACGTGTGTAATATCAAACAGAGTATCCTACACCCAGCTAAAGATGAGAAAGCTTGTTTTTTTACAATTGGCTATGAAGGAAAGTCCCTTGAGAATTATCTTGATTGTCTCATAGAAAACAATATCAAAACTTTATGTGATGTTCGTAGAAATCCAATAAGTAGAAAACATGGGTTTTCGAAAAGACAATTGGAGAAAGCTGTAAACAACATTAATATTGAATATATGCATATGCCTGAACTTGGCATTGCCTCTGAAAAACGACAAAATTTGAAAACACAAAAAGATTACGAACGTCTTTTTGAAGAATATCAAAAGACAACACTCAAAAATCATTTGTGTGCAATAAACACATGATATCAAGTCTTTTTAAACAAAAAGCGCGTTGCAATTACTTGTTTTGAAGCCAATGTATGCATGTGCCATAGAGGGCAAATAGCCTTGGCTCTTACACAATTACAGGATTGGAAATATGAAATTAAGCATATCTAAAAAATAAGCATACAAATTTTTAAAAATGGGAAAGCTCCATATGTTTCCTAGTATGGCCGCCCATTATGTAACGTAAAAGAGTGAAAGGTCATGAGATGATATTTGATGATGGTGATAGATATGTGACAACACGCGAATGTGCAGAGCTTTTTAGCGTATCAACCACAACGATTCGCAATTGGGTGTTTCAAGGGGTGTTTCCTGAGCCTTATAAGCTAGGGAGAGCGGTAAGATGGAGAAAAAAAGAAATCTTGGCCTTTACCCCGAAGAAAAATAAGCAGCAAATAACAACAAATGAGGTAAAGTTGTATAAACTGTAGAAGGTGGTCTAAAAGGTGCTCTGAAATTGGCTTTTTTAAGAAAAAAATTATATATTTCAATATGTTGAGGATGATAAATGGTGCCCTGAAGAGGACTCGAACCTCCATGCCTTGCGGCACAAGTACCTGAAACCTGCGCGTCTACCAATTCCGCCATCCGGGCTATAAAACTCATTTAAGCTTGCGATATTACTCTGTCAATAAAATTATAGAATTTATTTTGCAGATAAACGCTCTTGAGTTCCTTGTAGTTACCACAATTTTGGAAATTTAAGGCGTGAGGATTATTTTTGATGCAATTGTTGAGTCGGAATGAAAAGTATAGATAATAGGAATACCAGTTGCTAATTCTTGAGAGATAATTTCTTCACTGTTTAGACCTTCAAGTGCCATCATAAGAGCACGAAGAGAGTTGCCATGTGCCGCGACCAAAACAGTTTGAGAGCGTAAAATATGTGGTTGAATATGGTGAAGATAATAGGGTACAACACGAGCACAAGTATCGCGTAGGCTTTCTCCATTTGGAGGTGCAATAGTATAGGAGCGACGCCATATTTGCACTTGCTTTTCTCCCCATTGTTGGCGTACTTCATCTTTATTTAGACCAGAGAGATCACCATAATCACGTTCATTCAATGCGGGGGTTTTAACAACTTCTAAGTCTGATTGTTCCATTTGTTCTAAAATGTGCTGTGCCGTTTTTTGTGCACGTTGTAAGGTAGACGTATACGCAACATCAAATTTTAAACCAGTCTCTTTCAGTTTTTTTCCTGCTGCTATTGCTTCTGCATGCCCCCTTTCTGTTAAACTTGGATCTTTCCAGCCGGTGAAAAGATTTTTGAGATTCCATTCACTTTGTCCATGACGGATGAGTACAAGTGTGCGTTCCATGCGCAAATTTCCTGCGTTATCTTGATTGTTTAAAGTTCATCATTCAATCCTAAAACATCAAGCATTGAATAAAGACCATTTTCATGATTCTTTGCCCATAAGGCTGCTTTTAAGGCGCCATTGGTAAAGATAGAGCGTTCTTGCGCTGCGTGTGAAAGAACGATGCGTTCATTTGGGCCGGCAAAAGTAACATTATGATCGCCAACAACCGTTCCACCTCGTGAACAGGCAAAGCCAATCGTTCCTTTTTCACGTTTACCTGTATGGCTATTGCGCTCGTTGATACACACATTCTTTAGCATAACATTGCGGCCTTCAGCGGCAGCTTGTCCAAGAAGAAGAGCTGTTCCAGAAGGGGCATCAATTTTGTCGGCATGATGCATCTCATAGATCTCAATATCAAAATCATTAGATTCTAGTGCTTTTGCAGCCCTTTTTACAAGATTTGCTAAAAGATTGATTCCAAGGCTCATATTTCCAGATTTGACAATAGTCGTATATTTCGCAAAATCTGCAATTTGCTCGTCTTCTGCTTTACTAAACCCCGTTGTACCAATAATATGCACAAGACCCTTTTGAGCCGCATAGTTGGCGTAAAGAAGACTGGCTTGTGGCTGTGAGAAATCTACAATACCCTCTGTGTTAGAGAAAGCGCTTTCAGGATCATCAGTGATGTGAACACCAAGGGCATCTGAACCAATCAATATGCTGGCATCTTTGTTTACAAAAGGTGATCCTTTACGCACAAGCACCGCATAAAGTTCTACATCATTCCTCCGATGGATAGCTGAAATAAGCTCGCGTCCCATTCTTCCATTAGCACCAACAACGGTAAGGCGCATATTTTTCTCCTTACAACACTTTACTTCTTGTAGTATAGGCAAAATCCCTCTTTCTTTCCAACAGTTCTTTTCTCGATAGAAGAAAACTTTTGCTTTCTTTAGTGATGTACAGGGATTGTTAGTTTATAGAAGCAGTTGGTGAGGAACCATTATGCACATTATAGAACGAGTAATATGAAGATTATATAATATGTGTTTTGCAGATTATAGGATTAAAAATCGGTATCATATTACTCTATTGTCCATTTTTTATTTGTACGATGATTGCATTTATGATGTATAATAAATGACTTTTTGATTCATTATAAGATAAAAAAACGCCTGCATTTTATGATCTCATCAAGTGATAAAAGGACAAATTATTTTTATAAGTTAATGCTTAATGATATGATGTATAAAACGTATGCGCTTTTATTGATGTAGAAGCGTCTTTTTTAAACAATGAATATTGTTTTTCCTTGTTGAGAAAGGTGATTAAAAGTCTAGATCTGTATAATGAGGACTTGCTACAATTCCTCGTACGCGATCTGTTAAAAGAGAGCGAAAAGAAGGTCGTGATTTAATCCGCGTATACCAATCTTTGGCGGCGGGTGATTGTTCCCAGTCAATTTCCCCAAGAAAATCAAGTACAGACACAGAAGCTGCTGCTGCGAGATCCGCATAGGATAATTCAGAACCGACTAACCAGTCACGAGATGCACAGAGCCAATTGAGATAGCTCATATGCGGTAGAATATTAGCACGTGCATTACGTAAAATTTGTGAATTAGGGGCACCACCACCAATAGCGAGTGGCATTTCACGTTTATAGATTCGTTCTCGTACAATATGACGTGTAGACTCATTTTCAAATTTATTTAAAAACCAATCATTAAGACGACGTACTTCAGCACGACTTAGAGGATTTTCCGGAAAAAGTTTATTCTCTTGTCGTAAACTCCCATGCGTTTCATCTAAATATTCGTAGATAACAATAGCTCCTGATAATGGAACTTCATGTTCATCAAGAAGAACGGGAACATGACCAGCTGGATTAAGCGCAAGAAATTCATGTCTCCTGGCCCATTCATGTTCTTCAATGAGTTGAGCAGTTATACCATATTCTCCAAGAATAAGGCGTATGAAACGGGAGGCAGAAGATAGGGGAGAATGAAAAAGTGTCAGCATGATCTACAGTATCAAATAGAGTTGATGAAAATTCTTTCAAGTAACAAGAATTTTTATAAAGATGCTTTACAAGAAGTACAAGATTATTAGCAAAAGCGAGTCATTATGTTTAATAAACTTTTAATAACAGGAATATTATATTCCGATCGTTTGTAAAATAGCAGTACGTAATTCTTCCAAACCGCATGCTTTTTCTGAAGATGTCACAAGAATTTCAGGATAAGAGGCTGGGCGTTTGAGAAGCTGTCTTTTTGTGGTTATTATTAATTTTTCAAGGATGTTCAATTTTATTTTATCACTTTTCGTTAAAACAATTTGGTACGAAACAGCTGCTTTATCGAGGAGATCGAGAACTTCTGCATCATTTTTTTTAATTCCATGGCGTGAATCAATTAAAATATAAACACGTTTTAGCGTTGTGCGTCCTTGTAAATAGCTAAAAATCAAATGTGTCCACGCATCAACGAGATTCTTAGGAGCTTTGGCAAAACCATAGCCTGGCATATCTACGAGTGCTAGAGGGGGGAGATCCCCAGGTTTTCCACTGAAACCATCGGGTACGAAGTAATTAAGTTCCTGCGTACGTCCTGGTGTATTTGAGGTACGTGCCAAACCTTTTTGTTGAACAAGTGCATTGATAAGAGAAGATTTTCCAACATTAGAACGTCCCGCAAATGCGATTTCGGGGGGGCCTTCTGGTGGAAGAAAGTGTATTGCTGGTACACCACGAATAAAAATCCAGTTATAAGAAAAAACGCCAGAAAGAGAAAAACACTTTGTCATTTATGCATTTCTTTTTCAGGAGATTTTTGCCAGATAGCTTTAAGATTATCAAAAAGCTCAATCTTAGCTCCTTGACGTTTCATCATAATTCCTTGCTGAATCATTGATAATACATTATTCCACGCCCAATAAATGACAAGGCCAACAGGAAAAGAAGCCAGCATAAAGGTAAAGATAACAGGCATCCATGCGAAAATCATAGCTTGTGTTTGATCTTGTGGAGCTGGATTCATACGCATTTGTAAAAACATCGTTATTCCCATAATCAAAGGCCATGCACCAATCATAAGAAATGTTGGAGTTGTGTATGGCAAAAGATCAAACAGATTAAAAACAGAAGTCGGATCGGGTGCTGCTAAATCTTTAATCCAGCCAAAGAAAGGTGCATGTCGCATTTCAATGGTAATATACAAAACTTTATAGAGAGCAAAAAATATAGGAAATTGAACCAACATGGGCCAACAACCTGCGAGAGGATTGATTTTTTTGGTTTTATACAGTTCTATAATTGCTTGTTGTTGCTTGGTACGGTCATCTGGATATTTTTCTTTTATTTCCAGCAACAGCGGTTGTATAAGCTTCATGCGTGCCATAGATTTATAAGATTTATTTGCTAGAGGGAAAAGAAGTATTTTTAAGAGCACCGTAACAAGAAGAATGGCAACACCAAAATTGCCTGTTTGCTTATAAAGAATATCAATGAGAGAAAACATTGGCTTGGTAATGAAATCAAACCAACCCCAATCGATTAAGAGAGCAAATTTCTTGATTTTCAAATCATCTTGATAGTGATTAATAATTTCAACTTGTTTTGCACCAGCAAACAGACGATTTGTAACAGTTTTTGTTTCATTTGGTGCAATCGTTATAAGCGTCCCTAACACGTCAGACTGATAATGTGTTTGCAAGCGATCAAAATAAATAAAGCGACTTGTATATTCTTTATCCTGTGGAGGAATAACTGCGACAGCCCAATATTTATCGGTAATACCAATCCAACCTCCTGTCACTTTAGAAAAAATCATACTTTTTTGACCATTATCAGGATTCGGATCAAGTTCTGCTAAAGTTTTATATTTCTCAGTTTTAAGTGAATCACCTGCAATAGCGATCATACCCTCATGAAGCAAATAGGTTGCATTTGTATGTTCTGGTGGAGAAGCACGTGCAACACGAGCATAAGACGAGAGGTATATCGGTTTATCTGCTTCATTGCTGATAGAATCTTCAATGGTAAACATGTAGTGATCATCGACAGAAAGGATACGGCGGAAAATCTGTCCCTGACCATTGTTATAAATGAGAGTAACAGGTGTAGAAGGAGTCAGTATTGTATTATTACCCTCTATTTGCCATTGAGTATCAGATTGCGGCAAAGCCTCTGCTGATAAAGACGAACTTGTAAAACCAAATTCGGCAAGATAGGTTGTTGTGAACCCTTTGGGATTCAGCAGAGCAATTTCGGGTGATTTTTTTTCTACTGTCAGGCGATATCTTTTGAGATGAAGATCATCGAATTGTGCACCAACAAGATTAATAGAACCTTCAAGTTCATTGGTTTTGATGGTAACGCGGTTTGTTTTTGACAACACAGCGTTTCGCATTTCAGGAGTCATTTTATGATCAATGATAGAAGCTGATCCGTGTGTTGGTGTAGCATCAGAAAAATTTGTTGTAGGAGTGGAAAGTGCTGATTGTTGTTTTGACAATTGCTGTGCAATTGCTTGTTTTTTTTGTAATTCAGCTTGTTTAGGGATCACATGAAGAAACTGCCATGCGACAAGCACAATGAAAGATAATCCAATGGCGATAAAGAAATTGCGGTTATATTCCATTCGTACTATCCTGTTACCGTTGTTGGTATTTTGTTTTTTGTTTTATCCGTCGGTTTAGTTCATTGATGAGAGATGTAAAAGGCGCATGAAGTGCATCAGGACGCGCAACAATGACATAGTCTGTTCCTCCTTCCATTTTCTCTATAAGTCCAACCCGAACCGCTTCCCGTAGACGTCTTTTAATACGATTACGTTTAACAGCATTGCCATTTTTACGCGTAACTGTAAAACCCACACGCGCAACAGGAGGAGATTCTATTTCTGCTGTTTGTTCATGAGATTTAACTTCCAGCAAAAACAAAGGACCGCGCCGCTTTTCTCCTGTTCGTACAGCTAAAAAATCTGCTCTTTTACGAATGCGGCAGGGATGTTTTTTCTTCATACAGAGCATTTCGCAACTCTATTAAATGCCTGAGAACACAAACATTGAAGGTTCATGACGAAAGTTTCACAATGAAGAAATGAAGGTGATATTCAACCATTGTGAAAATGTAAATGGTTAAATTAAACGCTTAAGCGGATAACCGCTTACGTCCACGAGCACGCCTTGCAGCAATAACTTTACGACCACTGGCTGTTGCCATACGTGCACGAAACCCATGGCGGCGTTTACGGACCAATTTAGATGGCTGGTAAGTACGTTTCATTTATTTAAATACCGCGGAGTGCGGCCCTTCTTAATTCTATGGGTAAATTTATGCGCTAGATGAACAGTGATATATCCTATTGTACGGTTACTATCCCATAAGGAAAAAAATAAAAAAAGTCAATCTCAGATTATTTTTCTTTCTTTTAAAAAAATGCAAAAAACACTGTGCTATAAAGGCACTTTGTTCATAAAAGTTTTAAAAGTTAAGGGAAATAATTGCTGTTTTCAATGAATAATTTTACAGCTATTTTTTACAATACAATGGAGTATTCACATTGTTCATTAAGAGTAAAGAAAGAATCAAAATTTATTATTATACAATAGCAGTGTCTGTTTACATTAGAGGTTCGCTCAATTTTGCTTTTTAAAAATTTTTATAGAAACATGCGTAAAACAATCGAACGACACTCTGGTTAATGGGATTTTACACTCTAGGTTTTTATTTGAGGTTTTTTTCGTATTTTACAAGAGATATGATATAAGATATTTGCACTTTACAATTCTCATAACGTGGGAAGTTTTAGGGTGTCTAAGTTGAAGTTTTTTTCACCTTTATTGCTCTATTTTCTAAGTTTTTATAGAGAGGAAAGAATGTGAATCCTATCACACGCGAGGCTATTCGCAATGCATTGCATCAAATCAAAAGACCAGATTTTGAAAGTGATATTGTATCATCGGGGCTTCTTTCAGAAATATTAATTGCTCATGGAAAAGTTTTTTTTTCCATTACTGTTCCAGATGGACGTATACAAGAATGGGAAGCGTTGCGTCGTGCTGCTGAAGAAGTGGTTTGTGTTATGGATGGAGTTGAATCTGTTGTTGTCACACTTACGGCAGAAAAAAAAACAATGGTATCGTCTTCTGTGCATAAAAAGACAGTTTTTTCTAAGCCAAAACGTAGAATAAGTGGATTGCCTGTGAAAATGCCGATAGAAGGTGTTCAGCATGTGATTGCTGTTGCTTCTGGAAAGGGAGGAGTTGGTAAATCGACAATGGCAATGAATATTGCTCTTGCTTTACACGATTCTGGTTTTAAAACGGGTTTGATGGATGCAGATATCTACGGTCCGTCTTTGCCACGTTTAACAGGACTTGTTAATGAAAAACCACGGCTTATTGATGGGAAAAAACTTCAACCTCTTGAAAAATTTGGGCTTAAATTGATGTCGATGGGCTTTTTGGTTGAGGAGGAAAAGCCTGTGGTATGGCGTGGTCCCATGGTAATGGCGGCTGTAACGCAATTGTTAAGAGATGTTTTATGGGGACCTCTCAATGTTTTGGTGGTTGATATGCCTCCAGGGACAGGTGATGCACAATTGACACTTGCGCAACAAGTACAGTTGACAGGGGCATTGATTGTTTCTACTCCACAGGATCTTGCCTTGGTTGATGCACGTAAAGCAATAGAAATGTTCATGAAAGTTGATGTTCCCATTTTAGGGCTCATTGAGAACATGAGTTACTTTATTGCTCCTGATACGCAAAAACGTTACGATATTTTTGGTTATGGTGGTACGCGTGCTGAAGCAGAACGCCGAGGGATACCTTTCTTAGCAGAAGTGCCGCTTGATGCAGCTTTACGATCTTCTTCAGATGATGGTGTGCCAATCTTTGTTTCTAAACCAGATGAGGAGCAGGCTAAGCTTTATCGCGCGATGGTTGGTCAAATAAAAAATAGATTTTTATAAATGCACATTTTTCTCAGACAGGAAGCTAAAATCCGCTGTTTAAAAATATAAAGAGCTATTTTATAGGCATGACGAAACATGGATTTTATTGGAGAATAGAGGTTTCAGATGTGAAATAAACAGAGAAGCTTATTATACAGCGGGTGATAAGGTTTATTTTTATCAACATAAACTATTTGTTGGTTTTTGGTGAGAAGAGTGAATAGGTTAAAGTTTCGATGTAGATATAAAAATGTATTTTTCACTATGAAATTTGGTGTATTGATTATACCATTGCAAAAGTTGTAAAGAGTATAACAATATGGGGTGTTATGGCGCGAGTGTGTCATATTTATTTCGCAATGACATAGGCAATCATTACGGGCAATCATTATTGAGAAGGAGCGATTTGTACTTACTTGGGTTGATAGTTTTGATATCGATAAATGAGGCTGATTTTAAAATCCAAGCAATAGAAAGAATTCAAAAAATTTAGCTCTTAAAAAGATTGGATAAGCTCAAGGGATGAGGAGGGAGACAATTTAGCTTCGGTTCATGAGGAAAAGGTTCATATAAAGTGATAGGGACTGATGTGGTATGGGGAATATTGGGAATGTATTCTATTGGAAGTGTCGTGATGATTGAAAACGCGTTATGAGACTAAGAAAAGTGTAGATATTGTTGCAAACTATTTTATGATGGCACGCGCGTTATTCGAGAGGTTTATTCTTTGCTGATAACAACAAAGTTGGTAGAAATAGATAATATTCGCAGGTAAAAGTTTTGGTGAAGGTTGATAAAAGTAAGGTTTCTTGCTGTTGAAAGAAGGGTATGTGTGAAAAAACATATTTTATAGGAACGCATGCTTATTCTGCGCCTGTCATAGAGCCGGCGCTTTATCTCGTATCAACGCCTATCGGAAATTTAGCAGATGTCACTCTTCGTGCTTTGCAAGTTTTGGCGGGAGTTGATATTCTAGCGTGTGAGGATACACGAGTAACGCGTGTTTTGTTGGAACGCTATGGTATTCAGAAAAAACCTTTCCTTTATCACGAACACAATGCACAAAAGGCAGGGCAGAAGTTATTAGCAGTTTTAGCAGAAAACAAAAGTGTAGCACTTGTATCAGATGCTGGCACACCACTTATTTCTGATCCTGGATTTCGACTGGTAGAAGAAACGCGCAAAGTTGGTTACAAAATTATTCCAGTTCCTGGTACTTCAGCTCTTTTAGCCGCTCTTGTTGCGACGGGACTTCCCACTGATAGCTTTTTTTTCGCGGGTTTTTTAAGTGCACGCAAGGTACAACGCCAAAAGCGTTTGGAACAATTAAAAACGATCCCCGCGACTTTAATTTTTTATGAATCTCCGCATCGTCTTGTTGAGACTTTACAAGATATGATTTCTGTTTTTTCGGCCAATCGTCCTGCGGCAATTTGTCGTGAATTAACAAAAAAATTTGAAACAGTAGATGTTTCCAATTTAGCGAATTTGTTGGAAAGTTACAGGAAAAAGTCTCATATTCGAGGTGAGATTGTTGTTCTTGTTGGAGAAGTTCCTCCTTTTTTGGAAGTGATGAGTGATCAAGAAATTGATGGCATGTTATTAGAATTGGCGCGTACACATTCTGCAGCTCAAGCAGCTGCTTTAATGGCTAAGAAAACTGGTTTAAAAAAGCAAGAGCTTTTTCAGCGGTTAAATTTTTTGAAAGATAGCTAAAAATTTAAAGGGTTTATAAGCTTATGCAAAAAGAGCGCAGGCAAAAGTCTTTTTATCGCGGTATTCGTGCAGAAAAATGGGCTGCTTGGTGGTTACGGTTCAAAGGATTTCATATTGCTGAAATTCGTTTTAAAACAAAGTGTGGTGAAATTGATTTAATTGCGCGGCGTGGAAATCTTGTTTTAATCGTTGAGGTCAAAGCACGTTCAACCTTAGCTGAAGCAATGGCAGCAGTTTCCCGTGAAAATGAGAGACGTATTGAAGCTGCGGCTGATATTTGGTTAGCACGACAAAAAGATCATGCTCTTTTATGTGTGCGTTTTGATCTCATTGCAATTTTACCATGGCGTTTACCACAGCATATTCCGGCATTTTTTACATCTGATAAATAAAAGTTCCTATATTATTTTAACCATAGTAAATGAAAAACATTTCATTTTTATAGACAGATGGGTTAGGAAAGTGTGCCACAATATAAGCATTATGAGGAGCAAAATATGGACGATTATGAAAAATTTGCAACGGGTTTGTTGATTGTTTTTGGAGCGCTGATCATTGGTGGTTTAATGGCAATGCATATCGTTCTTATGAATAAGCCAGGTTTTTTATTTGCCTTAACAGCTGCCATCGTTGGTTGGTTTTCTGCTTTTGCAGTTCTTTTTGATAAACCCAAAGTCTATTTGGCATTGATTATTGTTGCTATGTTATGTGTTGCTTCCTCGATTACTGTTTATGTGAGTTAAAATCGATGAACTGTTGGTGAAGTTTTCTTTAAAATTTATGAAGAGCAAGGAGTAGAAATGAAAATTGGCTTTTTGGGGACAGGTAAAATTAGCTCTTCAATGATTGATGGCTTAATGAAAAGCAAATTTGACGTTTCTTCACTCATTATTTCACCTCGCAATGCGCAAATGGCAGAACGCCTTTCGCTCGAATATGATAAAGTTATCATTGCTGAAAATAATCAAGCATTGCTCGATGTGAGTGATTGTGTTTTCCTTTGTTTGCCTAACCAAATGGCTGAAGAAGTCTTACGTTCTCTTCGTTTCCGTCGTGAACAGCTGGTTGTCTCCGTTCTTGCTATGGCAAAAGCAACACAAGTTGCAGAGTGGATTAACCATGAAGTTTATCGTGCTGTTCCACTTCCTTTTGTAGCAGAATGTAAAAATTTAACGCCAATTTATCCTGATCATCCTTTTTTATGTCGTTTATTTGATGCGATGGGGGGGACATTGGTGTTGAATGCAGAAGAACAGTTTAATCTTTTCATGACCGCTGGTTCACTCATGGGGGTATATTTTAATTTTATAGAAACAGCACATCAATGGTTTATAAAACAGGGATTAGAACAGCAACAATCAGCGGATTTTCTTGCTATGATGTTTGGAAATCTTACCGATGAAATGCGCAAAATTATAGCAATAGATGGTCCTACCTCTCTTGATTTTTCATTGCTTGAGAAAGAGTTTTCGACGAAAGGAGGAACAAATGAACTTTTGTCGAACTGTTTTTCTCGTCAAGGGGGAAAAAACGCTTTAATAACTGCCCTTGAGACGACCTTGCAAAAAATGAAGGCTTCGTTTTCTCATTAAAATGTTGGATTCATATTTTTTGTTTTCAATGAGAAAAATATTGGTTTATTCTTTAAGAATTACTTAAACGCAACTCTAGCAAATTATCTGCTATAGATATTTGAAGAGCAAGAAGATTGATCTTCAAGATTTTTTCTATAGTCATAAGCTGATTTATGAAAACAATTCATTATTTCTATCTTGTATGAGAACATTGAAGACAAAAAGCTTTTTTATTTTAATCCTTTCTCATCATGAATAAAAAATATTTGCTTATACGTTATAAAAAGCATTCATATATCGATGAATAAACATACAAGATATTGATTTGTAAATGATAATTCATTGTTTTGTATGTTGAATGAGATCCCCCGAATATCGTAAGATTCTCTCATCTCAAACCTGCTTTTGTTGAATTAATCATAATCATTTATTTGCACGTCATAAGCGGGTTTATCGTGTGGGTAAAAAACGTTAAAGAAAGGAGTAAAAATGTTTCTTATGAATCATCTAAATAGCAAGAATTGTTGCAATTGGGGGCCGGTTTGCACGCTTCTTAAGCGTAAAGATGGTAGTGCTCAATGGCTTTTACGCTATACTATCCACGGGCGCCGTCATGAAATGGGCTTGGGGGCTTTAAGAAATATCTCTTTAAAAAAAGCCCGTGAATGTGCAACCCAATGGCGTTCTGTTTTGCATGAAGGTTGTGATCCCATAAACGTTTAAGAAGGGAGAAAATATGCTTTTTATCAATCAACTGAATAATGGAAGAATAAGCATAACATTTTGAGTGCAAAAACCGAAGGGTTGTGTTGGTTTCTACTTCTATGGAATGTAAAAGATGATATCGTCCATGGGTTTTTGCAATATACTCTTTGTGGAGGAAAATGAGAAGGGGAGGAGATCTGTTAGAGACGTTCCTCTAAGGTAAATTTGTATATAGCGTAGCGTCATAGTGTACTGTTCTTTGTGAGGAGAAAGAATGGAACAAGTAAAAACGTGATACGGCATTATACGATCTTCATTCAAAGATATTTTTGTGGATGTTTTTGAAAACTGTACAGTTAAATTAAAAAGAAAGGGTGTGGAGAAGAGTGATGGTTTGCAGCTGTATAGAACAGAAGAGTGCAAATAGTTTTCACATTGGGAGGTAAAAATTTTTAATAACAGTATGTTATAGATTTTTCTTCTACGAAATAATATTTCCAAAAGAGTGTTTTATTCGGAGAGTCGTGAGAGAGTAGGTTTTACATCGTGAGAGAACGGGTGCATAAAAGATGTAAAAGAAGCTCTTATTTTTGAGAAGAATTACTTTTGTTGATTGTGTTTTTATATCCTCATTTTGGAGGAATTGGCAATGATTACATATTTAAATAAAGTGGTCCCTCATTGCCTTGCGGACAAGTCCAATTAATATTTTGGTTGGGGTCTTTGATATCGCATATTTTACAATGTATGCAATTTGAAGCATTGATAACATAAGTTGTCTGATCATGATGGTTTAGCCATTCGTAGACAGCGGCAGGGCAATAGCGGGTGGAAGGTCCACCATAAACTGCATATTCAGAATTTTTTTGTTTATCTAATGAGGATATTTTTAAATGGCATGGTTGATTTTCTTCGTGATGCGTATTGGAAAGTGCAACACTGGAAAGACGATCAAAGGTCACAATACCATCTGGTTTTGCATAAGCAATGGGTTTAAAATTTTCTGCTGGTTCAAGACACGCATAATCTGCTTTTCCATGAGAGAGTGTTTTGAATAAAGAAAAGCCCAAAAATTGTTGCCACCACATATCAAAGCCAGCAAGCTTAATCCCATGTTTTGTGCCATATTTTGCCCAGAGCGGTTTGGCATTGCGTACTTTATAAAGATCTTTACCAATGGGACCTTTTCGCCAATGTTCTTCAATTTCTTTGACTTCATCGTGGGTGCGTCCTTGAGCGAGAGCTTTAGCAATTTTATCGGCTGCTAATATGCCAGATAAGATGGCATTGTGTGAGCCTTTGATTCGAGGAACATTAACAAAACCAGCGGAACAGCCAATAAGTGCTCCTCCAGGAAAGGTAAGTTTTGGAACAGATTGCCAACCACCTTCGCTAATAGCACGTGCGCCATAGGAAAGGCGTTTTGCACCTTTGAAGATCTCATAGAATTTGGGATGTGTTTTAAAACGTTGAAATTCTTCAAAGGGAGAGAGATAGGGATTTTTATAATCTAAATGCACCACGAATCCCACAGAAATGACATTGCTTTCCTGATGATAAAGAAAACCTCCGCCTCCGGTATTATTGTCTAAGGGCCAACCTATGAAATGTTGAACTAAACCTAGTTGGTGTTTTTGGGGATCAATTTCCCAGAGTTCTTTAAAACCAAGACCAAATTTTTGTGGTTCACGGTTTTTACTAAGATCAAACTTTTGTATCACTTGTTTAGCAACAGAGCCACGTGCTCCTTCCGCAATTAAAGTATATTTTGCCAACAAAGCCATCCCAGGCATATAATTTTTTCCAAGCGTTCCATCTTTATTAACGCCCATATCCCCTGTGAGAACACCAATGATAGCTCCATTATCATTTTGAATAGTCTCAGATACGGCAAAACCAGGATAGATTTCAACGCCGAGTTCTTCGGCTTTTTTGCTGAGCCAACGGCAAACATTGCCGAGTGAAACAATATAGCAGCCATTATTTGATAAGATTTTAGGGTAAAAAATATGAGGGAAGAGTGTTGCGTGTTTTGGTTTTAGAAAAAAAAACTGATCGCTGGTGACAGGTGTGTTAAAGGGATGATCATGTCCATTTCTCCACTCTGGTAGAAGTGTATCAATGCCGATGGGGTCAACAACTGCACCAGAGAGTATATGTGCACCAACTTCGCTCCCTTTTTCAACGACTGTGACAGAAAGTTCGGGATTAATTTGTTTTAGACGAATTGCCGCGGAAAGCCCCGCAGGTCCGGCTCCGACAATGACGATGTCAAATTCCATACTTTCACGTTGTTGATGCAAAGATGCATTCATGACTTATAAAGCTTTCTCCAACTCAGGAATAATGTGATGAAGATCACCTACTAGGGCGTAATCAGCAATTTGCATGATGGGGGCTTCTGCATCTTTATTGATGGCTACAATAATTTGTGCATCCATTATGCCTGCCAAATGCTGGATTGCACCGGAAATTCCGACAGCGATATAGAGTTCAGGGGCAACAACTTTGCCTGTTTGTCCAATTTGCCAATCATTAGGGGCATAGCCAGCATCAACGGCTGCACGGCTAGCACCTAAAGCTGCATTTAGCTTGTTTGCAAGGGGCAGAAGAAGTGCCATAAATTGTTCTTGTGAACCAAGACCACGCCCACCTGATATAATAACACGTGCTGAGGTAAGATCAGGGCAATCGCTTTTATTGGTTTCTGCTTTTATAAAAGAAGAAAGGTTTGGATTGGGCGCTGGTGTTATTGTTTTAATAGGAGCAGTGTTATTTTGGAAAGCGGTTGAAGGGAAGGCTGTTGTACGAACTGTTATGACCTTTTGACGATCATTGCTGCGCACAGTTTCGAGAGCATTTCCTGCGTAAATTGGTCGTTTAAAGATATCGGGAGCAAGAACAGCAACAATATCTGAAATTTGCATAAGATCAAGAAGAGCAGCTACGCGTGGCATGACATTTTTTCCGATGTTGGTAGAGGCAGCCATGATCACATCATAATCATTCGCATATTCGACAATTGTATTTGCCATAGGTTCAGCGAGATGATGTGCTAAATGATCAGCTTCAGCAACAAGAATCTGCCGTACACCAGAAAGCTTAGCACTGTTTTCGATGATTTTTTGAATCTTTGTTCCACAAACTAAAATATCAATATCATCGCTTATTTTTCGAGCTGCGGTGAGTACTTTTGCGGTTTGCTCTGTATTTTGTTCGGCTAATAAAAGAATTGCCATACGCTTTTACCTTTTTATGCTGTGTTGCTTTTGATTACTTTTTTATAGACTATTAAATTTTATAGACTATTAAATGCACTTTTTTTGTTTCAGCGCATTTACAAGTTCTGCTACATTGGCCATTTTGACACCAGATGGACGAGGAGATGGCTCTTCAACGCTAAGAACCGTTAAGCGTGCTCGTGTATCTATGCCAAGATCAGCAAGGGCCTTTTGTTCGATGGGTTTCTTTTTCGCTTTCATGATATTAGGTAAAGAAATATAACGTGGTTCGTTTAAACGCAAATCAGCTGTCATAATGATGGGAAGGGGAAGGCAAACAGTTTGTGTGCCATTATCAACTTCACGAGTGACCGTTGCGTGATCGTTTTCTATGTCTAAATGTGAGGCAAAAGTTGCTTGTCCCCAGCCAAGAAGAGCTGCGAGCATTTGTCCTGTTTGGTTGTTATCGTCGTCAATAGCTTGTTTTCCCAAGAAAACCATATCTGGTCTTTCTTCATCAACAATAGTCTTAAGAATCTTAGCAACGGCTAAGGGTTCAAGTGTTTGTTTCGTTGTTACAAGAAGTGCTCGATCGGCACCCATTGCAAGTCCTGTTCGCAAAGTTTCTTGTGCGGCTTCTGGTCCGATTGAAACAAGAACAACTTCTGAAACTTTCCCAACTTCTTTTTGACGAACAGCTTCTTCCACTGCAATCTCGTCAAAAGGGTTCATAGACATTTTTACATGGGAGAGATCAACGCCTGTACCATCGCGTTTGACACGTATCTTGATATTATAATCAACAACACGCTTGACGGCGACAATTATCTTCATAGCAATCCTCTTTGTCTGTATGATTACAAGTTTATAGTAATCTTTATAAGAAACCAAATTTTTTAGAATGAAATTTCATACAATCATTATATAAGTTTTCTTAAATTTTCTTGTTTATCATGGTTATTCGTCTTCCTTTTATTGTTGCTCACTTTAATAATTATCACCTTCGCTTGGATAAAAATTCCATTCATTTTAAATGGATATTCTCATCATAATTTTAAAAGAATTTAAAATAAAAGAGATACAGAATGGTAAATGGTATGAGAATAACTCACAAGAGGGTTCACATGTACAGTTCATTACAAATCAAAAGGATCTTAAGATTAAGGGTAAAAGAGTAAAAAAGAAAAATGGAAAATAATTTTTCAATTTGAATCTTATAAAGTGTTATCATGAAAGATTACGCATAAATATTTTGAGCAAGTTCTTAAAACTCTATTTACCAACATAGAGCATTCTTTCCAATGATCTATACGATTCTTTGCAGAAGATTAATTGAGATATAGCATTTTGCAAGACAATGAGGGGTAGTGTTTTTGAATAGAAAGATTCATACGATAAAGCAGACGGAGCAAGATAATCCTTCCTTTCGCGTTGTGGGGAAAAAGGAAAGGGAAGCTACGCTGACTGAAATAACAATGTCGGACATTGCCAAAAAATTACGCTCGGTTTATGCACAAATGCAGAAGAAACATTCACCGCGTCCTTTGATATCGCAAAGTTTTGTGGAAGAGGGTTTAAAATCTTATTTGGATGACATTAGTCGGGCAATTTTGGCCGAGCACTATATTCGTCGTCAAAGAGAAAGAAAGCTTTTTGAGTACTTGGAGCAGATTAAATCGCTTGTTCAGAATTTGCAAAATGAAAAGACAAATCTAGAAGAAGCAGTGATAAAACAACGCATGTCTCATTCAAAGTCGCTTGATTCTGTTGTGCAGAAGCTTGCTGATATGACGTGTGGAGAAAACCAAGAACGTCCGTTGCTCCAAGAAGTACCAAACGTTTCAAGACAAAGCTGTACAACCAAAAGCCAAACAGATCTTGAAAACTTTTCGCAAAAAGAGCATAAAAGTTCTTTGCCAAGAGATGTCATGCAGCCTTCTTCAAAAGAGGCTGCGAAGCGTGTGGTGGATTCGAAAATAGAGGAAAAGTGCTCCGATGTTCAAGTATCTGATTATTGCACGGAGAATAATTTGTCTCTTTCTTTAGATGCTGAGTCTAAAGGAACTATCTCTTTGTTCCGTTTTCCAGTTAAGAATTTTTTTTGGTATTTTTTAATTATGATATCTACTATAGTGATAACATTATGTTTTTATGGAGTTTTAAGAGAAGATCTTTTTAATTTTATGATTTAAGAATATTGATGTAAGATGTTTTATGCATTTATTATTTTGCAAAGACATATATGGTTTTCTAAAATGTTCTTTTACAGACAAAAAGATTGCTGGAGAAAAGGAATATGAGAGAGGAGCTCTCAAATTATCTAAAAAACCAAATTATTTTGAAAGTTTTGTAAGTGAGTATCTATTTACCAATTGCTGAAATGTCGCTCAACATGCTGATTTTGATAGGGATGGGGATCGTTGCTGGTTTTTTTTCAGGTCTTTTTGGGATTGGTGGTGGTTTTCTTATCACACCTTTGTTGATTTTTTATAATATACCTCCTGCTATTGCTGTTGGAACAGGCGCTAACCAAATGATTGCATCATCTATAATCGGCGCAATTACACATTTTAGAAGACGCACTCTGGATATTAAACTTGGCCTTTTTTTAGTGGTTGGAGGGGGGATAGGCTCTATCCTTGGAACGCAGATTTTTTCTATTCTGAAAAAATGGGGACAATTAGATCTTATCATTTCACTTCTTTATGTGATTCTTCTTGGCAGTGTAGGAAGCTTGATGATTATTGAAAGTTGGCGCGATATGCTTCACCAGCGCAAGGCACCAAAAGTCAATATTCGTCTTGCTGGGAGACATAATTGGATCCATCATTTGCCATTCAAAATGCGTTTTCGGACATCAATGATATATGTCAGCATCATTCCAGTTTTAGGAATTGGTCTTATTGTTGGCTTGTTATCCTCTATTATGGGCATTGGTGGTGGGTTTTTCATGATACCAGCACTGATTTATCTTCTACGTGTTCCAACCAGTGTGGTGATTGGAACTTCACTTTTTCAGATTACATTTGTGTCTTCCTTTACCACAGTTTTGCAAAGTGTGAGCAATCAGTCAGTTGACATTGTTTTAGCTTTTTTGTTGATGCTTGGGGGAAGTATTGGGGCACAATATGGAACACGGGTTGGACGAAAGTTAAAAGCTGAACAATTACGTATGGCACTTGCTTTTCTGGTGTTGATTGTATGTATGCGTCTTGCTTTTCAGTTGTTTGTACGCCCTGATAATCTGTTCTCTCTAGATGTTCTAATGAGATAAAAATGGGTCGATTATTTTCTTTATGCATCGTTGTAAGCTGCTTTTATGTAGTCTCTTTTTCTACCTATGCAGATGTTGGAAAAAACGCTACATTTGTTGATCAAATTGATCACGAAACTATCCAAATTATTGTGACAACCAACAGGATTATGGTTGACACACAATTCGATGGTCGTGATCTTTATATCGCAGGCGTTTTGGAAAATATCGGTTCATTATATTCTCGACAAAACCATTATGATATTGTTGTCATCCTAGAAGGGCAAGCGCGACCTATGGTTATGCGGGAAAAAAAACGGAATGCTGGTGTTTGGGTTAACGCAGATTCCCTTGTTTTTAAAAATGTTCCTCTCTTTTATTCTATGGTTACAACGCGTGACATTGATGAGATTTCTAGTGTTGAAGAGTATAAACGCTTGGGGTTAGGACTATCCTATTTGTTACTGAAAACGGATGAAAAAGATCAGGAGAAAGTACAAATCTTTCGTGATGAACTTATAAAATTGCAAAAAGCTAAAAATCTTTATCATGAGGAAGTAGGCGGCGTTCGTTTTGGTTCTGGTACTCTTTTTACAGCACATTTTCGTTTACCGGCAAATACACCTGTTGGACATTATCAAGCCCGTGCTTATCTTTTTCGCGATGGGCAGTTTATTGATAGCGCGACTACGACTCTTGAAATCGTTAAAGCACATATTGCTTATACAATCTTTCATGTAGCACATAAGCACAGTTTTTTATACGGTATTGTTGCGGTGATTGTAGCTATTAGTACAGGTTTTTTATGTCGTCTGATGTTTCGAAAGGATTAACACAAGGGGAAGTCTGAAGTATTTATTTTTTATGGAAAATACGTAAAAAAAGAAAAATAGGCACAACAATGATGGCTCCCATTATGGTCATATGGAAGAAGTTTGTAAGTGTTATAAATCCTGTTTCCCACAGGGATTTTAAAAATTCTGTTATTGTTCGCACGAGACTTCGAGGTGTCCATCCAAGAAAATTCATTACGATACCAGCGAGAAATGAAAGGATAAGCAATTTTATGGCAACACGCCCTAATGTTCCTCCAAGAAATGCATGAAAAGAATGAGACATATTGCTCCTTTATATATTTTTTGACACATCTCCACATAATATTGTGCTTTTGTTGCAATAATACAACGATATTCTTATCAGAAAGAAGAGAAATTGCTTTTTTTATTATTTTTTCTTACTTCTCTTTCGAGTTTACCACCTTGTAATACTGGTGTAATTTTTGCGCTGGTTTCTGAAACGCGCTCATGTTCTGTTGGCATTTTTCGAAATATTTTCATATTATTCCTTTCATTAATTTGGTGGGTATTCTTTATTTTCTATAGATTTGCAGGGGAATTTTGTAATGTTTTGTATGACATTAAAAATTTTTCAGTATGAAAATAAATATGTTACGTTTAAAATGTAATTTTAAAACAACCTATCTTGTAAAGAGACTATCTATCTTAATAAAGATGTGCTTATATAGGTATTAAGATTGGATATTTCAACTTGTATAAAAAAGTAATAAATTTGTTCTTTGCAAAAAACAGGCATAACAAATTAAACAGCGTTTAGTATTTCTAGAAAAATGGGGGGCTTTAAAATGCTTTGATGAAAAAATGATTATATGCCGATATGTGGTTAAATATCAGGTTATTCTTCTTATATTTCAAGTGATGCTACAGTTGCCTTAAAATTATGGTAAGGCGCAGATTTTAGATTGTTACTTGATCCGGATGTGGGAAATTCTCATTTCCTTCTAAAGGAGAAATGAAAATGATCACGATAGACAACTTACAATTTATCTACTTATCTACGATCATCAAAATATCAGATTCTATTGAGGTTCTTGAAGTAATTGGAATGACGTTTTGATGATAGTTTTTAGAAAATGACAAAAAGAAATTTTGCGGAGAAATCTGTCTGATGAAGCAAAGAAGGATTTTTTTCTGATATACTTTGGATAGTAAGTGCGGTGATATCGTTCATAGATGTTGTCATCTATGATAGCCTCATTTTAATTAGATCGTTTTTTGTTGCATATTTGGGTTTAGCGGATACCTGCTTAAAGGGATTGAGATTTTGGTAAACAGTTTCTGATACTGAAGATTTTTTTATTTTTCCTCTAGGAGGTGTGCTTTCTAAGCGTGATAATATTTTTTTTGCACGTCATTGTTGCATGAGAACTTTATACAACAAACTTTAAAAGGAAAAGTCTATGAACTTGAAAAGAAGAATATTGAAGGGGAGCAGTTCTTTTGTTTCTGCTGTTATGGCAATGGGTATGTTTGTGCAACATGTTTCAGGCAAAACACCTGCTGATACGCTCGTGATGGCTTGGAATCTTGATCCAATAAGTAACTTTGATCCTGCGCAAATCAATGACCGTTATGGTAATGAAGTTCTTGTCAATGTTTGTGATAATTTAGTTGTTTCAGCTAAAGATGATGCGACTAAACTTGTTCCCTCTTTGGCAAAGAGTTGGGATGTTTCAAGCGATGATCAGGGTACCGTTATTACTTTTCATTTGCGCGATAATTTAAAGTTTAACGATGGTAGGCTTACTCATGCCAATGATCTTATTTGGGGTATGAAGCGGGTTGTAAAATTGAAATTGTCCACTGCGGCAACTTTTAATGAATATGGTATCACAGAACAAAACATGGATGAAGCTTTTCAAGCTCCGGATGACAAAACAGTGGTGATGAAATTTGATAAGCCTTATCCAGCAGAGCTCATTCTTAGCCATTTTGCGAGTAGTCGTACACTTGCTTTACTTGATCGTGAGACACTCATGAAACACGAGCAAGATGGAGACATGGGCAATCGGTATTTGGCTAGTCATTCTGCTTGTGTTGGTCCTTATCAGATAAGCAGTTGGCATCCTGGAGAAGCGATTTTGTTGCGTGCAAGCTCCAATTATTGGGGTGAAGCGCCTAAATTGAAGAAGATTCTCATTCGCCATGTTGCGGAGCCTGGAACGCAACGTTTGTTGTTGCAAAAACACGATATTGATGTTGCACGTAATTTGATGCCAGAGGATTTGGCAGATCTTCAAGCAACAACAGATATCAAAGTTAAAAAAGTGTTAGAACCATCTGTCATTATATGGGGGTTCAATGTGACAAGTCCAATTTTTTCCAATGAAAAAGTGCGTTTAGCGATGCGCTATCTTATTGATTATGAAGGACTTGGAAAAACCCTTCTCAAAGATGTTGGTATTCCCCGTGCAAGTTTTATCCCTCTTGGTAATCTTGGCGCTTTGGATGAAAAAGAAGGACAACCCTTTAAACTTGATCTTCAAAAAGCCAAGCAGCTTTTAACAGAGGCAGGTTACCCAGATGGTTTTGAGGCCAATATTTTTGCCGGAGCTTCTCCTTATCCTTTCGCGTTGCCAATTGCCCAATCTCTCCAAGAAAATGCAAAAAAGGTAGGCGTACGTTTTAAAATTGAACGTTTTGTAGGTACGCAGTTATTTTCGAAACTTTACGCACGTTCTTTTGATACGATTTTTTTCGGATGGAATAATGATTCTGCTGATCCTCATACAATGGCTTCACGTCTTATTTACAATCCTGATAATCGGTTTGAAGCGAAAAATACAGGTTATGCTAGTTGGTGCCATGGATATTTTGATGAAAGTATGAATCAAAAGGTTAAGGATGCATTGTTTGAAAAAGATCCGCGAAAACGGGCAAAAATGTATGCTGATTTGCAGCGTGAATTTATGCAGAAAGGTCCTTATGCTTTTATTTATCAGACGTATCACACTGTAGCAATGACTCCTGATGTCAAAAAATGGGTTTGGAATAGTGCACCACGTATTTTTTATAGCTCAATTGAAAAATAAGAAGGTATCAAGTTTATAAAATACAAAACAGTATGATCATGATCTATTTGACGTATTGCAAAGGGTTTAAGAACTTTGCAGTACGTTGAATTTTTTAATTTTGCTTTACGACTTTCAAAAGCATCGAGAGCAATATCTTTTAAATAATGGAGATTACGCATTGCTTTACGTTTTTGTTTGTTACGTTCTTTAATGGGGCACGGTTCTCACGAAGAACAAAACGCCATTGAATTGCACATTCACAAATTTGCTTTAAAGAGATATCTCTTAAGGCACCCAAGCCCATTTCACGATGTCGCCTGTGGATGATATACTGGTAAATCCATTGAGCGCCACCATCTTTACGCTTATCAAGGGACAAGCTGGCGCCATCATACTCTTTACCGGCCCCAATGTTATGACAGCCCCTGGTATTTAGACGATTCATAAGAGGCATTTTTACGCCTTTCTTCTCTTTTTTTATCTACACGCTAATCCCACTTGTGACGGGCAAGGGAATGATTGTGATTGATTCAACATAAGCAGGTTTGGAATGACAGAATCTTAGGATATTTGAATCTCTCATTCAATATACAAAATGATGAATGATTGTTATAAATCAATACGTTGTCTTTAATAGATGATAGACTGATATGTTGTGTAAAGAATATTGTTCTAAGCATTAATAGACTGATCGTTATCATAAATATCACGACGAATTTTTATATGGCTATTAACCACGGCATTGCCATAAATTTTTACATGATGATCAATCTCTTTTAGAAAAAGATTTTATGTTTATTAAAGATTTTTTGTGTGGGTGTTAGAATTGGATATTTCAATTTTTGTTGATACTCTTTTATAGGATGAGCTAATGCTTTATGAATTTTCATCCAATATCTTCATGTTTTATTTCAATTCTGATAGTGGTTTAAGGTTAAAAGTACAGGTATCTTAGTTGACGCCATAGGTTTTGAATAAAAATATAAACTAATAAGCTAAAGATGTTATATTTCGAAAAGATTCACAGAAAAGAGCGTAAAGAATTAAAAAATGGTAAGTTTGTTTGATGAAAAAACAGGTGCAACGAATGTAGCAGAATTTACTGTTTCAGAAATAGCAGGGGCTTTAAAGCGTGTTGTTGAAGAGAAGTTTGGTTATGTACGGGTTCGTGGGGAGATATCAGGTTACCGTGGTCCTCATGCTTCGGGGCATGCTTACTTTGCTTTAAAAGATGATAAGGCGCGATTAGAGGCTGTTGTTTGGCGTGGATTCATGGAAATGCTCAAATTTCCTCCTGAAGAAGGGATGGAAGTCATCGCCGTTGGCAAACTAACCACTTATCCAGGATCATCTAAATATCAAATTGTCATTGAAGCACTTGAACCAACGGGAGTTGGTGCTTTGATGACTCTCCTAGAAAATCGCAAGAAGAAGCTTGCGGATGAAGGTTTATTTGACGAATCTAAAAAGAAACCTTTGCCTTATATGCCGCGAATTATAGGTGTTGTGACATCGCCAACAGGGGCTGTTATTCGTGATATTATTCATCGTATATCAGATCGTTTTCCATTGCACATTTTGGTTTGGCCTGTTCGTGTTCAGGGTGAAACAAGTGGGCGTGAAGTGGCTGCTGCTGTTGAAGGTTTTAATGCACTTCCTTTAGGAGAACTTGTCCCAAGACCTGATCTTATTATTGTTGCACGGGGTGGAGGAAGTTTAGAAGACTTATGGGGGTTTAATGATGAAGCTGTTGTTCGTGCTGTTTACGGATCTACTCTTCCGGTTATCTCTGCTGTTGGGCATGAAACGGATTGGACTCTCATTGATTACGTTGCTGATTGGCGTGCTCCAACGCCTACAGGAGCAGCGGAAAAAGCTGTTCCCGTCAAGCTTGATCTCGAATTGTATGTATCGTCTCTTGGTGCACGTTTACGCAAGGGATTTGCGCGTTATTTTGATTTTCATCAACAAAAATTGCGTGCGATTATACGTGCTCTTCCAACTTCTGACCAACTGTTTGCTTTACCACGGCGTGGTTTTGATGAAGTTTCAAGTCGATTACAGCGTGCTCTTTGTGTGAGCTATGATAAAAAATATTTTTATTTTCATGCACTTGCTATCCGTTTTGCACCGCGTTTGCTGAATACCGAAAAAGCACAACGCAATACAAAGGAATATACTATGCGTCTTCATCGTGCTTTTATGCGCAATGTGGAAAAGCAACGTGCTGAGCTAGAGGTAGCATTTAGGCTTTTAAAAAGCACTTCGTATCAAAATATTTTAGAGCGTGGTTTTGTTTTGGCTTTGGGACAAGAGAATAAGCCTATTAAACGATTGGTTCAGCTTCCTGAAACAGGACAAATCAATTTACGCTTTTTTGATGGTGAAATTAATGTTTTAACACATGACCATGCTTTCAACCGATCTTCAAAGTCTAAACGGTTAAAGTCGAATCAAGATGATCAAGGAACCCTTTTTTAGTATGCCAAAAGTTATGCTTGATGAAGGGCTTCTCATGGGAGCGGATGGGAAAGTTCGTTGTTCATGGGCTGGAACTGACCCGCTTTATTGTGCTTATCATGATAATGAATGGGGAAAGCCTGTTTTTGAAGATCGTCATTTATTTGAAAAAATTTGTCTTGAAGGTTTTCAGGCAGGACTTTCTTGGCTAACAATTTTAAAAAAACTTTCTTCTTTTCGAGATGCATTTGATCACTTTGATTTTGAAAAAATCATTCATTATGATGAAGGGAAAGTGCAAATATTATTACAGAATAAAAGCATTATTCGTCATCAAGGAAAAATTCGGTCGGTGCTTAATAATGCGTTGAGAGCACAAGAAATTGTAACGGAGTGGGGAAGTTTGTCTTACTATTTTTGGTCTTTTCAACCACCACAATCGGAGCGTTATGAAAAGATAGATTTTCAAACGCTATTGGCTCATCCGATAACACCTGCTTCTCTTCGGCTTTCTAAAGATTTAAAGCGACGTGGTTGGACATTTATTGGTCCCACCATTTGTTATGCTTTTATGCAAGCTGTAGGGATTGTTAATGATCATATTGAAGGGTGTTTTTTTCGGTAAATTTGCAAATCTTTCTTTGCTTAATAAACGTTGCTCAGTAGCATAAATAAAAGGTCGTGGAATGGTCTTTTATTGTTTTCTTGTTTTTATTGGATCATCATTCCTGAACGTGATAGTATAGAATATATTTTAATAGCTACAGTAATCCCAGAAATGTGAAGAAAAAGAAAAAAATAATTTTTTCTGAAACCATTATTGACATAATTTACAGCATTGGTTTTGTTTAATATTTATAGGGCAGTTATAATAAGGCACATGATAACGTTTTTTTATAATTATTATAAATAAAGTATTTTTCAACATAGAATTGTTATCGTATTGGTTTGTTTTTGTATCCAATACATAAATTTACAGAATGACTTTGCAAAAGGAAAGTAAATAAAATCAAAGCTTTATCTATAATGTAAGGGCTTTGAGAGGGTATTAATTCTATTACGCTTTTTGCCTCTATCCCTCATTTTTATAGTTTCAAGGGCAAGTTTTTTTGATCTACGCTTTACGCTTTTGGTATAGAGAGATGCTATATCGTCATCTATCCATTCAAAAAGTGCTTTCAATTGTAAGACCGTTGTACTCGAATGAGCGGCACGTGTTGCTGCTCATTTTCTTAAGTCATGCGCTGATTTTTAAATTCCAGCTATTTTACAAGCCTCACGAAAGAGGTTTCCAAAACTTTCTTAATGAACTTATTTCCATTTTCCTCACGAGTAAATATTTCTTTTGCAATAGGCCCAATCTTAAAGATTTCTACTAATTCAGAAAAATAGGAAGAAAAACATTTGTTTGGAAATTACTTTTCTCTATTTTGAAATGAATGATATTCTCTTTGACATCTTTTCAACCAATGTGAACAGCATCACTACGACGCAAACCCGTGTAAAGAAGAATATCAATCCAAACACGTTCATGGGTACTATGGGATCAAGAGTGATAATATTTCTCAACACCTTCTTCTGTCCAAACAGCAAATCTCTCTTTGTTATTGAAAGCTGGTCTTTTTACTTCTACAGTTGGATTGTTTTTAAAAGACTTTGATCAATTGCCCAATTAAAAAGGTCATTAAGTGCTTTTAGGAAATTTTGAGCCATCGCTGGTATTTCTTTACGCCGTTCAACACCAGTTATGATATGTTTCTTTCGATGGCTTTATATGGAATATGCTCTATTGCATCGCATACCTTCATAAGGATGAATTCTCTTTGTTTTTTGTAGCTTTAGCAAAGTTATGTCAATGGGAGCTGTTAAAATATTATTTAATCAACCATGCAAAAGAACCTTCAACTAGTTTCCCTAGTTTGGATTTAGAAAGTATAAGTCCTTGTAATTGGAAAAGTGCACTTTTGTAATTGTCAACAAATTCTTGTGTTTCATAGGTTCCTCGTACTCTCATAGGTTCTCCATGACCAATACGCACATACCACACGATTTTTTGATATTTGGTAATTTTTTTAACAAGATGAGGGGGGGATGTGGTTTGATTATGGTGGGCCTATAAGACGATATCAAGGTCGTATTTATGTTGAATGAATTCCAAATGTTATCAGGTTGCGCTGCTGAATTTGGTATTGGGATATTGGATTTCAGATAGATGAGGATTTCATCTGTAGGCTTTATTCATTCGCATCCTTGTTTTTTGCTTCTCTTAAGGCGCGAGCAATAGCAGGTTGTGTTATAGCAGTGGGGCGAGGTGCCATGTTTATTTTCCTTTCTTAGATGCAATTGACCTGTGGTGTGAATCAGGCATTTATTGATAATACTATGAGCGGATGATTGGCAAGAGGACGGTGGAATATTACCATAGTTAAAAAGTTTGTAAGTCATTTTAGATGAACTTAATTTTATATTTCCAATCTTGTAATTTTATAAGAGTTAAGGCTACTTTTCTCTATGAAATACACATAAATTAGCTTTAAACTAGGCGATCACAATACATTTTTTGTCTAAAACATTTTATAAGATTTTTTTGTCGTATTCAAATTCTTTTTAAGAGCTGTATTTTGATAGCTCTCAAAGAGAAGTTTATAATCTTAAATTTTATTGTTTTTCACAGACAATACCAAGTTTAGGAATGCGCAGATATTCAAGAGGAAAGCCCTTTATTTTTTTCTTCATATTTTCTACTTATTGAAATTTTACGAAGATTTCACAAAAATTTAATATCATTTTTTTATGTATAGGATTTAGATTACAAGTTTAGAGAAATCTGCTACTTTTGTTGTAATGGTGTGGATATATTTGAGAAGAGCAAGACGATTCATACGAATATTGGGATTTTTATCATTCACCAACACTTTTTCGAAAAATATATCGATAAATTTTCCGAGTGGAGAGAGCATACTGAGTATATTTGATAAATCTGTAGCAGTGATATGTTGAGGTATCTTATTTTCTCTTTCAATGATTTCTTGATAAAGTTGTTTTTCTTCTGTTTCAATAAAAAGTTCAGGGTTAATTTCATTTGCTCTTATTGTCTCTTTTTGTGATTCATTTTCAAGAATATTTACAGTACGTTTTACAGCGGATAAAAAGTTGTTTCCTTCATTTGTATTGATAAAAGAAATCAGCGATTCGACGCGACGCGCGACTGATAAAAAGTCATCAGAATCTTTATTTAAGATTGCTTCAATAGCATCATAACGGGCACCTTCCTCTTTTAAATAGATTTTTAAACGTTCATGAAAAAAAACCAACAGATCTGATAAAATATATTCTGTTTTTTCTAGAAGTAGATTCTGTGATTGCGTATTTTCTCTTTGCGATTCTTCATATTTATTTTTTTGTTGTAAGAAAAGATTCGCTGCCAAATGAAACAGGGGTATGAGATTAATTTTCCAGTCACGCAAAAGAACAAGTCTAATAATTCCCAATGCTGCTCGTCTTAATGCATAAGGGTCTTTGGAACTTGTAGGTTTTTCATTAATGAGCCAAAAACCAACAAGCATATCAATTTTATCAGCCAGTGCAATTGTTATTGTAAGAGGCTCTTGTGGAATACGATCTTTTGGTCCTAGAGGTTTATAATGGTCTTCAATTGCTTCAGCTACGCGAGGATTTTCTCCTTGAAGAAGGGCATATTTTCGTCCCATCAGTCCTTGTAGTTCAGGAAATTCTCCGACAATTTCTGTTTGCAAATCAGCTTTTGCGAGCACTGCGGCACGTTTAGCTAAAAGCGAGTTCGCTTGCACCAAAGGGGCAATTTTTTGTGCCAAAGCAGCGATGCGTTCTACTCTTGCACCTTGTGTACCTAATTGTGCATGGAAGGTCACATTTAAATGATCCAATCGTGCCATTCTCTGATCGAGAGTTTTTTTTAAATCAAGATCAAATTTTCTTGCAGAAGATTCTAAATGCTTAATATCGGGTAAATCATGTTGGTCTGTTTGCCAAAAATAAAGTGCATCGGAAAGGCGAGCACAGACAACTTTACTATTTCCTTTAATAATTTCTTTGCCTTCATCACTTGCAAGGATATTAGAAACAAGAATAAAATGATGAGACAGTTTGATCTTATCGCCTTGTTTGCGCGTTACAAAGCATTTCTGATGTGTACGAATGGTCAAACGAATAATTTCTGGAGGAATATCAAGAAAAGATTTATCAAAATCGCTCATAAGGACAGCAGGCCATTCGACAAGTCCTGCAACTTCTTCTAAAAGTGCGTCATCTTGAACCAGTTCTAAACCATTTGCAAAGCAAAGATTTTGAGCATCAGCCAAAATGATATTCTTTCGCCTTTCTGCGTCAAGAATAACTTTATGGGCTTCAAGCTTGGTGATATAATCCTCGAAGCGGCGGATTTGAAGGGGATTTCCGTCGCTTAAGAAACGATGACCATAGGTTAGATGATTGCTTTTGAGAGAACCGATAGTAAACGGAATGACATGTGTTTCACCAATTTCTGGTCCAAAGACGCAAAGAATATTTTGTAAAGATCGAATCCACTTCAAAGCTCCGCTTTTGGCTGAATCTTCGCCCCAACGCATAGACTTTGGCCAGGGAAAGTTACGAATAATATCTGGTAAAATATCAGCAATAATTTCTTCTGCTTTTCTGCCTTTTTTAATGATTTTAGCGACATAAAAATCGCCTTTTTTACTATCATGCACAATATCTGCTTCAGAAATATCACTTAGTCCTGTTGAGCGTAGAAATCCATCAATGACATGCTGTGGTGATTTTGTACTGGGACCTCTACGTTCTTCATGGATATCTTTTGAACATAGAGAAAGACCGCGTATGTCTAATGTTAGTCGACGAGGTGTCCAATATTCCTTAGCAACTCTGTAAGTTAAGCCTGTTTTTACGAGTTGATCCGTAAGACATTTTTTGAGATCAGCAGCCGCTTTTCGTTGCATGCGTGCAGGAATTTCTTCACTGAAAAGTTCCAGAAGAAGATCAGACATTAGATTTTTCCTTTAGTGTGATTTGACCCAGCTTCTGTATGTAAGAAAGCCTCTCCACAACGGCGTGCAAGATCGCGAACGCGAAGAATATAACTTTGTCTCTCGGTTACAGAGATAACGCCACGTGCTTGTAAAAGATTAAAAATATGACTCGCTTTTATACATTGGTCATAAGCTGGAAAAACGCACCGATGAAAAATATTTTCTTTATCTGGTTTTCCAGCTTCAAGAAGGGCAATACATTCACGTTCTGCATCGATAAAATGTTGGTGTAGCAGTTTCGTATCAGCAAATTCAAAATTATAGTATGAATATTCTTGCTCTGCTTGTAAAAAAATATCTCTATAACTTATTTTATTTTCGCCATCTAAGCCATTAAAGTTAAGATCGTAGACGTTATCAACACCCTGTATATACATTGCGAGACGTTCAAGCCCATAAGTGAGCTCCCCTGAAACTGGAGCACATTCAATACCACAAACCTGCTGAAAATAAGTAAATTGAGAAATTTCCATTCCATCACACCAACACTCCCACCCAAGCCCCCAAGCACCAAGGGTAGGACTTTCCCAATCATCTTCAACAAAGCGAATATCGTGAAGCTTTGTATCAAGACCGATAGCTTGTAGCGAATTGATATAAAGCTCTTGTAAATTGGGAGGAGAAGGCTTGATAAGCACTTGAAATTGATAATAATGCTGTAAACGATTTGGATTTTTACCATATCGGCCATCTGTTGGGCGTCTAGAGGGTTGGACGTAAGCAACTTTCCAAGGACGAGGTCCCAGTGAGCGCAGTGTTGTAGAGGGATGAAAAGTTCCAGCTCCGACTTCCATATCGTAAGGTTGCAAAATTGCGCATCCATAATGCGCCCAATAATTTTGCAAAGTTAAAATAAGTCCCTGAAAAGAATATTTGGGATTGAGATGTTCAGGCAGTTTCACGCTTTATACTCTTTTAATATTTAACCAATAGACAGCAACCAAAAGCACCTAATATTTTACACTTTTCTATTGTTTCATAGGGTTATGGTCAAGTGTTGTCATTTATTGTAAACCAAATTTCAATTTCTTTCGGATTTGTTTAGAATCCTTTGCTTCTCCATCAATTGCATGATTCCATTGAAACATGGCTTCACGCTTGCGTCCAATTTTCCAATAAGCATCGCCTAAATGATCATTTAATGTTGGATCTTCAGGTTGCAATTTGACGGCAGTTTCCAATATTTGAGCAGCTTGGTTATATTGCTTAAGTTTGTAATAAGCCCATCCTAGAGAATCGAGAATATGACTATTTTGAGATTGTAATGCGGAAGCCTTTTGCAGCATATGGAGCGCTTCTTCAAGTTTTTGATTACGTTCAACAAGTGAATAGCCCAAATAATTAAGAATTTCAGGTTGATCGGGAACAAATTCAAGCGCTTTTCGTAAATCAACTTCGGCTTTTTTCCATTGCTGTAGACGTTCAAAAGCGATACCACGTTGATAAAAGAGTTTCCAATCATCACGTTGAAAATTTTTTATTTGTGCAATAGCATAATCCATACTTCTAGCAGCTTCAGCAAATTTGTTTTCTTGCATATAAACGGCAGCTAATGTTATCAAAATATGGCGATCATTGGGGAATTTTCTCTTTAATGCGCCAAGTAATTTGATGGCTTCATTGTGCTTATTGTTATTTGCAAGAATAAATGCAAGCCGTAGCTGCCCAATTCTATAATAAGGGGAGCTAGGTGATAAAGCCTGATAAAGCTTAATTGCTTGATTGGTATCATCCAGCTTGGTAGAAATATTTGCTAGTTGAAACAATATTGCATCATTTTGAGGATAGAGGGTTAAAGATAACTGTTTAAAAATACGTGCAATTTGTCCGGAGTTTTTATGATTTAAAGCTGCACCAAAGTTATACAATACTTCCCCTGCTCCTTGTTGGGGTGTTTGAATTAATCTTTCTAGGGAAGCACCTTTTTCAACTTTTTCTCGGATGTTTTTGAGTATTTCTCGACCTTGCAACATTTGTTCGCCGAGTTTAAGAGTTTGAAGAGCTTGATTGCGCATTTTGTAACGCAATTGGAATGAGGCGTATGCTATGATAACACGTTCATAAGTGTTAGGAGCTATAGCAATACCTTGTCGGTTATTGAGAGCTTGAGTAAAATATTTTTTTGCGTCCTGTGTGTGTTTTGCTAAATCACTCATAAGTGCAAGATGATAGCGTATAAAAAGCTCATACCAAGCAGGCCCTTGAATTTTTTCAAGATCAGCAATTGCTTGAGCACGTTGTCCAGCCCCGAATGCAGCCCACGCTCCGATAAGTTCAGGTATGGGATTATTACTAGCAGCAGGTGTTTTTAATTTTAGAAGAAGCTTGGCATTTTCGTAGTCTTTTTTAATGAGATTTTCTATAGATAGCGTTAAGGAAACAAAGGGTGTTATGACATCTTGCTCTTTAAGTCTTTTGGCTTGTTGAACAGCTTCTTTAAAGGCTCCAACGGAGAGAAAGGATTCAAGGAGCTCTTTTTGTGTTTCAATGCTATCAGGTTTATAAACGAGCGCTTGTTTAAAATAATTGATGGCAAGATTTGTTTTATTTTCACGATTTGCGATCTTTCCAGCGAGATAGGCGCCTGCAAATGATGTTGTCTTTGTCGTGGCATTTATTTTACTGTAGGTAATTGCTGGCATCAGTATGATACCTGCAATAAAGAGAGTAAAAAAGCGGGATACTGTTGCACCGCACATAGAGCTAATCCTTTTCAAGATAATCAATCGATTGTATGGTTTATAGGTCATATCCGATCACTTTGTTGAAAAATATTAAGATTCTGGCAAAGAATCAGTTTACACGCGCAATACAAAAATCAACAGTTTCAATGAGAGCATTGCGAGCAGGGCTTTTTTTTATCGAAGTAAGAGCATCGATTGCGCGCTTACCATAAATGCGCGCTTGCTCTATTGTATCCGTGATGCTACCATATTTTTCGACTAAGTGTTGTGCGTGAGCAAAGGCTTCATCGTTGCTATTGCCGTCTTCAAGAGCGTGTTTCCAAAATGCTTTTTCTACCGTGTTACTACGTGCATATGCGAGGATAACAGGCATAGTAATTTTCCCTTCTCTAAAATCATCTCCTATATTTTTTCCCAAATGTTGAGCAGTGCCACTATAATCAAGTGCATCATCAATTAATTGGAATGCGAGGCCTAACAATGTTCCATATTCGCGCAAGACAGAGCGCTCTTTTTCTTTATAGCCAGCAATAATGGGTCCCACTTCAGCAGCAGCTGAAAAAAGTGCTGCTGTTTTTGCATTGATGATTTTGAGATAGTTAGAAACGCAGGTTTCTATATTTTTTGCAGCAGAAAGTTGCATAACTTCTCCCTCAGCAATAATTGCCGCAGCGTTTGCTAGAACAGAAAGTGCTTTTATAGAACCAACCTCAACCATCATTTTAAAAGCTTGTCCTAAAAGAAAATCGCCAACGAGTACGCTTGCTTGATTTCCCCAAATCATTCTCGCAGTAGATTTTCCGCGTCGTAAATTGCTTTCATCAATCACGTCGTCATGTAATAAGGTTGCTGTATGCATAAATTCAACGGCTGTTGCAAGTTTTATATGCCCATCACCCTGATAATCAAACATATGAGCGGAAGCTAACGTAATCATAGGGCGTAATCGTTTTCCACCCGATGTAATGAGATGATTGGAAATTTCAGGGATCATTTCAACTTCTGATTTTGCCATAGAAAGAATGAGTTGATTGACCTGTTCCATATCATGTTGGGTAAGATTGATGAGGGGTTGGAGAGAGCTTTGATTGTTTTTTGTCTGATTTATTTTTGCAGCTACGCTCAATGTGTTTACTCCTAGAGTATTGCAATGGAAAGAGATGAATTTTATTTTGCCTATTAGCATAAAGAGGCTTTTACTTTGACACAAGCTTTTGATGTTACTTTGGAGTGGAAGCTTTTGATGGTATTTATAAGGGATATTTTTAAAAGCTTGTGTAATTTTTTGTTATAAAGTTGTAAGAAAAATTTACAGCATTTTTGTTTAAACAGCATTTGATAGGAAAAAGTGTAGTTATTTAACAGGAACATTAGATTTTCAGATGGATGAAATAACGAATCAGAGTGATGAAACAATGGATAGCTTTCATCGCGGAAAATTTTATTTGGTTCAGCCACGTAAATATGGTCATCGTTCTGGTATGGACGCTATGTTATTAGCCAGTTTGGTTCCCAATAATTTAAAAGGGAAGGTTGTTGATTTAGGTGCTGGTGCTGGTGCTGCGGGATTGGCGGTTGCTGCGCGTTGTCTGAAAGTTCATGTTACATTGGTTGAAAGATCGGCTTTTATGGCATCCTATGCACAAAAAACGCTTATGTTAAAACAAAATGAAAAACTTGCTGGGAGAATTTGTTTGTTAGAAGCAGATATTACTTTAAAAGGTAAGAATCGCTTAAAAGCAGGCTTGATAGATAATTTTTTTGATTTTGCGATTATGAATCCCCCTTTTAACAATCCGATAGATCGCAAAACACCTGATAAACAAAAAGTGGAAGCACATGTTATGTCTGAGTCAATGTTTGATCATTGGTTGCGGAGTGCCGCAGCAATTGTTAAACCAGGTGGATATCTAGGGTTAATTGCGCGTCCACAATCGCTGAATGATATTTTGCATGCTTTGGAAGGACGCTTTGGTGGTACTTGTATAATTCCTGTTCATGCACGTGCAACAACGGCGGCAATGCGTATTTTACTTTATGCAAAACGAGGAAGTAAAGCGGCTTTATCCATATTACCAGCGCTGGTTATGCATGAGGGGAATGATCATGCTTTTTCATCACGGATTGATGCGATTAATAATGGGCGTATAAGCTTGTGGGAAATGTTTTAATAATATCTTGTATTTTTCAATTTATTATTTAGAATCAATTTTAATCTTTAAAAGGAGATTTAGTTTTGGGTGAATTTTCTCTTGGATTTGTAATTTGGGCTTTTTTACTCATTTTTTAGTTCAGTTATAGTTTTCCTTTTGTTTGCCTTTGTTTCTTTGGTTGCTTCTAACTTATAAAGAAAGTTTTATTTTGATGAGCTGTATCAAGAATCTTATTCCACGTCATTTTTATTCTAATGAACTTGAAATTCCTGTAGTGCGTCTTCATGGGGTAATTATGGATTCAACAAGTCCAATGGCACGTTCGCTTTCATTAGTCAGATGTGCTAGTCTTTTAGACAAGGCTTTTGCGTACAAAAGAGCTCCGGCTATTGCACTTCTTATCAACTCTCCTGGCGGGTCACCTGTGCAATCACGTTTTATTTTCAAGCGTATTCGTGATTTAGCAGAGGAAAAAAAGAAGCAGGTTCTTGTCTTTGTTGAAGATGTAGCGGCATCCGGTGGTTACATGATTGCTTGTGCGGGGGATGAGATTTTTGCTGATCCTTCTTCAATTGTTGGTTCTATAGGGGTTGTTTCTCAATCCTTTGGTTTTCCTGAGCTTTTGAAGAAGATTGGTGTTGAGCGGCGTGTTTACACAGCAGGGAAGAACAAGGTTACGTTAGATCCATTTCAGCCTGAAAAGAAAGCAGATGTTGAGCATTTGAAATCTTTGCAACTCGAAGTTCACCAAACTTTTATTGATTTGGTTAAAGAGCGACGTGGAGAGAAGTTATCAGATAATTCAGATATTTTTACAGGGATGTTTTGGAGTGGAAAGAAAAGCGTTGAGCTTGGATTGATTGATGGATTGAATGATATACGTTCTGTTATTAAAGAGCGGTTTGGCTATAATACTAGGTTGCGATTAATTACGCCTCCAAAGAGTCTTTTAGGACCTAAAGTTCCTTCGGGGGTAACTGCGCACACAGTTTATACAGCAGTTGATAGTGCATTTGTAGCAGTACAAGAACGTGCGCTTTGGCAACGTTATGGTTTGTAACTGGACGTACAATTCGATAGAGAATCAAGGAAGAGAGTGATTTTATCGAGAAACGGTTGTGAAAAAGCGTTAAAACGATATGAAGAGAGGCGTTTAGTTGATTTTTTATAGCGTTTCCTGTGTCTATTGTTTGTTTAGAAAAGGATTACAGAAGGCATTACAGGGAGAAAAGGACTAAAAAGTCTAAACCAAGCATGATGAAAATGGGTCTATTGGTAAAGAGTTCCTGTACAGGTGAATATTACATCAGATGATGTCGGGTACGCAAACTTCATTTAAGAGGTCTTCTTATATATTTACACCCATTAAGTTGAATTTAACTTTGCATGTTGTTGGGCAGCGTGCTGATGGTTATCATTTAATAGAAAGTTTGGTCTGTTTTAGTCTGAGCGGTGATTGTCTAGGTTATGCTCCGTGTGAAAGTGATCGCTTTTTTTTAGAGGGGCCGTTTGCAAATAAGCTTGTTTCTGATGCGAATAATTTAGTTGTTCGTGCACGCGATTTTATGCGTAATACATTTCCTAGAAATGCGAAGCCTTCTTTTTTTCGGTTGATTAAAACGTTACCTATTGCTTCAGGCATTGGTGGTGGTTCAGGTGATGCGGCCGGTGTTATAAGCATGTTGCATCAACAATGGAATCTTGATTGTTCTTGTGAAAAATTAGCACAAATGAGCTTAGTTCTTGGTGCAGATGTGCCGATGTGTCTTTTTGCATTAGAATATCAACAGCCGCTTTTTGTGCAGGGAATTGGTCAAGATATTATACCACTTCCAGAAGTTTGTTCTCTTGCAATGGTATTAGTGAATCATGGACAACAAATTTCAACGAAAGCTGTTTTTAAGGCTTTGGAAAAGCATGATCATCCTTCCTTAACGATTGATCCAGCAGCTCTAAAGTCGGTTTATTCATTAGTTGAAGCTTTACAGGAAACGCGTAACGATCTTTTTCTTCCTGCATTAAAAATTGCACCACAATTAACGCAAGTGTTATCTCTATTAAATGAGTGTGGTTCTCTTTTTTCTCGTATGTCTGGAACAGGGGCAACTTGCTTTGGTATTTTTAAAGACCAGCAAGCCGCTCAAAAGGCAGCTCTTTTTATTAAATCGTTACATCCAAGTTGGTTTGTGAAACCAATCATAACTTTGGGAAAGATTTGAGAAATAAAGATGCAGGTAAAAAATTTTACTTGGTAACGATTCTATTATGTGTAATGGAGCAATTAAGCAAGAGAATGAGTGTTTTTCTATTCTCTAGATTAAAGGTAGGGACTTGCTAGGGTAATATTTTACGAAAGAAAATAAAGAGCTGTGCAGAAAGCTTCATGATTGCGTTTTTTTATTTTTTTGTTTATGCAAGGGTTCATGAGGATGTTTGGAGAGCAATCTCTACTATAGAGTTTGCGGAAAAAAGACGTCTGCAAAAACGGATATGTTTTTCATTATATTTGTAATTTATCAAAGATGTTTAATTTACCACTTCAGCCAAATTTTTCATATGAATTGGATTTGCAGAAACAGGGTTTTTTCCATATAGCCGGTGTTGATGAAGTAGGACGTGGACCGCTTGCTGGACCTGTGGTAACAGCAGCAGTCATTTTGGATAAAGACCGTATTCCTGAAGGGTTGAATGATTCAAAAAAACTTTCCACTCTACAACGAAAGAAATTGTATAATGACATTTTGCGAAATGCATTAGCGATTTCGCTCGCTAGTCTTTGTGCCCGTACGATCGATCAATCTAATATTAGAAAAGCAACTTTAGAAGCGATGCGTCGTTGTATTGCTGGATTAGCAATTCCAGTCCACTATGCGCTGGTCGATGGCCGTGATGTTCCCTCTGAGCTAACATGTCCAGCAACTGCCTTGGTTAAAGGCGATCAACGTTCGGCTTCAATTGCAGCGGCATCTATTCTTGCTAAAGTAACGCGAGATCAGATGATGGAATGTGCAGGGCAAGTGTATAAAGATTATGGTTTAGAGAAGCATGTAGGCTATGCAACGCTAACACATCGTGAAGCTCTTGATAAATATGGGCCTGTTATGGGATTACATCGTTATAGTTTTGCACCCCTTAAAGGACGCTATCGGGATGATAAATCATGACAATTCTGCCTCTTAACAGTGTTTCGATAAAGGATGCCGTTGCCTTTCTTGAACAGGGGAGGTTGGTTGCTTTGCCGACAGAAACTGTTTATGGTTTGGCCGGTGATGCAACCAATGGAAGAGCAGTTTCTTCTATCTTTGCCACAAAGAAGCGACCACAATTTAATCCTCTTATTGCTCATGTAAGCAGTATAGACATGGCGGAGCGCTACGTTGAAATTGATTTTCTTTCACGACGATTGATGGAGGCATTTTGGCCAGGACCATTGACATTCGTCCTACCTTTAAAGAGTCAGCATAATATCCACCCTTTAACCACTTCTGGTTTGCAGACATTGGCTATTCGTTGCCCAGATAGTCGTTTTGCAGAAGTTGTACACCATTTTGGTCGTCCTCTTGCTGCCCCTAGTGCGAATGAATTCGGGCGTCTTAGTCCCACTTCAGTTGAAGCTGTTTTGGCATCTTTAGGGGAGACTGTTCCTTTGATACTTGATGGAGGACCTTCTAAAATAGGACTCGAATCAACAATTATTAAGGTTTGTGGTGAAAGTATTTATCTTTTGCGTCCAGGGGGGCTTGCCGCTGAAGAAATTGAAAAAATTTTGGAAAAACCTTTGAAACGTATGGATCAACGGGCTGCGATTGAGGCTCCAGGGATGTTAAATTCGCATTATGCACCTGATGCTATGATTCGTTTGAATGTGCAAAAGGTAGAAAGTGGTGAAGCGCTTTTAGCATTTGGTCCCAAACGTATGATGGGTTTTGAAAATGCAGTTTCTATTTTAAATCTTAGCGAGAGTGGACAATTAGAAGAAGCAGCCTCTCATTTATTTCAATATTTAAGGGAATTGGATTCATTGAAAGTGAGATCAATTGCTGTAGAATCTATTCCATCATATGGATTAGGGGAGGCTATTAACGATCGTCTCATGCGTGCTGCGGCTCCAAGGGAGAAATGAAGATGGAGCAGGAATTAATTGAAAGATTTAGAAGCATTGTTGGTGTGGCGCACGCTATAACAGATCAGACGTTGATTGCCCCCTATTTGCGTGAAGAACGCGGACTCTTTCATGGAAAAGCACCACTACTTTTACGTCCTTCTTCTAGCACAGAAATATCATCCATTATGCGGCTAGCGAGCCAGACACGCACACCGATTGTGCCTCAGGGAGGAAATACAGGTCTTGTGGGTGGTCAACAACCAGATGAGAGTGGAAAGAGCGTTCTTTTATCCATGGAAAGATTAAACAAGGTGAGATGTATCAATCTTGAGGGTAATTTTGCTGTGGTGGAGGCGGGTGTTGTTTTACAAGATTTACATAAAAAACTCGATGAAACAGATTGTTTTTTTCCTCTCTCGTTAGCTTCAGAAGGTTCTTGCCAGATAGGGGGAAATCTTTCCTCTAATGCTGGAGGAACAGCTGTTTTAGCTTATGGAAATATGCGTGCGCTTTGTCTTGGTTTAGAAGTTGTTTTACCTGATGGCCGTGTTTTGGATGATTTGCGTTTTGTAAAGAAAGACAACAGCGGTTATGATTTGAAAAACCTTTTTATTGGTGCTGAAGGCACTTTAGGTATTATAACAGCAGCTGTTTTAAAGCTTTTTCCAAGACCTAAAGGAAACGCAGTTGCTTTGGTTGGTTTGCATAATCCAGCAAGAGCTCTCAAGTTTTTTTCCCTAGCTCAACGTCATGGAGGAGGAATGTTGACGGGTTTTGAACTTATGGGCAAACTCAGTTTAAAAATGGCCTTGGATTATAAGATGTGTGAGAGGTCCCCTCTTGAGCATGAGCATGAATGGTATGTGTTAATCAATATTTCATCATTGCAGAGTGATGGGGAGGCATTATCAGTGCTCAGTGTTATTTTAGAAGAATCTTTAAAGGATGCTGTAATAGAGGATGCGGTGGTTGCACAATCATTAAAGCAGCAAGATTTTTTTTGGCAATTGCGTGAAAGTATATCATCTGCACAGAAGTTAGCAGGAGGATCTATTAAGCATGATATTGCGGTGCCTCTTGCTTCTATTTCTGATTTTATCACTGAGGCAGCACATATTGTTGAAGAGATTTCGCCAGGTGCGCGGGTGGTTTGTTTTGGCCACATGGGTGATGGAAATTTGCATTATAATGTAATCCAACCTGAGGGAGCTGATCCTACCGTGTTTTTAAAATTATGGTCAAAAATGAATCATCATATTCATAACTTAGTGATGCGTTATCGGGGCGCTTTTTCTGCTGAACATGGAATTGGTCAACTGAAGCGTGAGGAACTGCGTTCTTTCAAATCACCTGTTGCAATAGATGTTATGCAGGGGATTAAAAAAATGCTTGATCCTTTAGGAATTATGAATCCCGGAAAAATATTGTAATTTAAAGAGAGTTGAATTTTATCATGTTTTTTGTTTAGATTTTAATAACCAAAAAAGAAACCTGTTGTTTTTTATTCAATCTTTTAATAATCCAATGAGAAAAAGCTGGTAAAGAGTGTATATTGTTAAGATAAATTGGGACACTATATATGGCTAATCAATGCTTTAATCAGGCAAAAGCGGTGCTTGAATTTCGGTTAGATCCGTGCCATTTGCCACAAACAACAACCTATTTTTCATCAAAAACGGGTCATAAAATCATTTGTTCATTAAGTGAACGCGGTGTTTTTTTTAAAACCGATACTCCTGCAAGCTTATCACATTTAGTACCATCTTATCATTTCAAAGGCATTGCAGCACGCACTGTAAAAACGCATTCAGGTGAGAGAGCTGTTGCATTAGAGCTGCTTCATACAGATAAGAAAATTTGCATACCACTTTTAGTTTCTAGAGATTTAAATAATGTTCTTTTAGATTGGCGGTTATGGGCAGATACTTATGATCTTCCGATGCTTATGATTAATGAAGGCAATCACATTATGGTTGTCAAAGATCGTTTTGATTTACGCCGTTTTCTTTGTACGTCATTGCATTCTAAACAAAAGCGCTTTTTACTCCGTTACAAAAGCCCATTTGGTTTACGGTTGGTAATCGGTAATCGGGTTGTCCTACAGCCATATTGATACGCATTCATTTTTTTATTATCTGCTATATCCATTATTGTATTCTATTGGCCTTAGTGAGGACTTTGTTTGACAAGATAAGTTTGCAGTAAGCACCTGCGTTGGATATTTCTTTCTTTGTGATTTTCACAACAATATCTTTTTCCCAAGGCAGTTAAGTTATTGGCTCCAATAATAATGGGAATACTTTTAACAAATGTAAATTTTGATTTTGCTACATCATCAAAGCATTGACCTCTATGAGAGAAAAAATTTGTGTTTTTTTACGCAAAAGGAATAATAGAACAGGATGCTTATTTTAAATCCTGAGTAAGAAAAAATTATTTATAAAGGGATATATCACAAACGCTATATTCCCACTACAAGGTCTGTTCAATCTTGTTTTACCTGCTAGGCGTGAAGAGCTCATTTGATAAATTGTATTTTCAAAAGAAAATCCGCTCTTGTTATCCAAGATAACAAGAAACATAAAACAATGAGCAAATTTATGTATTGTATTATCGTGTCAAATGACAAAAAAGACTTCTCAAAGGATTTCGCTTTCTCGCGCAATGGCTCGCCATCCAATATCGCGACGAACAAAACCTTCTGGCCAATCAATAGAATCAACAGCTTCATAAGCACGTTTTTGGGCTTGTGTAACGGTTTCTCCTGTTGCCGTTATGTTTAAAACGCGTCCCGCATTCGCAATGAGTTCTCCATTGTACAATAGAGTGCCAGCTTGAAAAACTTTTACATCAGGCAGAGCGTTTACCTTATCAAGGTTGCGGATAACAGTGCCTTTTTGAGGGGAATCTGGATAACCTTTAGCAGCCATGACAACAGTTAAAGCAGCTTTTTCAGACCATTGAAGAGGCTTCTTTTCAAGCTTTCCTTGCGCTGCGGCAAGAAGAAGCGGAAGAAGATCCTCTTCAAGGCGTATCATTAAAACTTGACATTCAGGATCACCAAATCGTACGTTAAATTCAATTAATTGAGGTCCTTTTTGCGTTATCATTAATCCGACAAAGAGAATACCTTTAAAGGGTGCTCCCATAGCGTTCATACTATGGAGAGTTGGTTCGACAATTTCTTTGAGGGTACGGTCCACCATTTCTTGAGTCATAATGGGCGCTGGTGAATAGGCTCCCATTCCACCGGTATTTGGGCCAGTATCACCATCTCCCACGCGTTTATGATCTTGTGCAGATCCAAAGGGAAGAGCAATTTTACCATCACAAAGACAAAAGAAGCTTGCTTCTTCACCTTCAAGAAAAGATTCTATAACAATTTTTTTTTCTACATTACCAAAAGCACTTTTGAAGCAGCGATCAACAGCGTTAAACGCTTCTTCCATAGTTGTTGCAACAACAACACCTTTACCAGCAGCTAAGTTATCGGCTTTAATAACAATGGGGACGCCTTGTTGACGGATATAGGCTTTGGCTTTTACAGCATCATTAAAACATTGGTATGATGCTGTAGGAATGTTATTTTGATGGCATAGATCCTTTGTAAAAGCTTTTGAGCCCTCTAGTTGAGCAGCTTTTTGAGTAGGCCCAAAGACACATATATTAGCATTATTAAGAGAGTCTGTTATACCAGCAACGAGAGGAACTTCTGGTCCAACAATCACAAAGTCAATAGAATGCATTTTACAAAAATCAATGACGAGAAGATGATCATCAATGTTCAAATCAATATTTTCACCCAGTTTCATTGTTGCAGGATTTCCAGGAGCACAATATAATTTCGTTAGCAGTGGTGATGCTGCTAATTTCCATGCTAAAGCGTGTTCTCGTCCACCAGAGCCGATAAGAAGGATGTTCATTGCTTGTTCCTATCATAGAAGATGATTAAAGAGGTTTTCTTGTCATAAGAATGAAATATCTATATCGCAAGACGAAAGATAGAGTTATTTGATGAAAAAAAGTAAAAATATTGCACATATTCAATCTTATGAGAGTCAGGGGCGGGTGATGGATGCATCTTCCAAACAATGGGTTTACCATTTTTTACCATCTTCTTTGTGGTTTTATGCGCAATTGGCACGTTGGGATCGACCTATTGGATGGCAATTATTGATGTGGCCTTGTTTTTGGTCAACAACAATGGCTTTTCTCTCTTATGAAAGGCACCAACTGCCTCTTTTATCAATGCTCTTTCATTGGTTGTGGTATCTTTTTCTTTTTTTCCTAGGATCTATAGCGATGAGAGGGGCAGGGTGTACTTGGAATGATCTTATCGATCATAAAATTGATTCTCAAGTAGAGAGAACGCGTTCTCGTCCATTACCCACAGGCCATGTAAGTCGTTTTCAGGCAAAAATTTTTATATTGGTGCAATGTTTGGTTGGTTTGGGTGTCTTATCACAATTTAATAGATACAGTTTTTTTCTCGGTATTTCATCATTGATAGCAGTTGCGGTGTATCCTTTTATGAAACGCGTAACATATTGGCCGCAATTTTTTTTAGGTATTGCATTTAATTGGGGTGCATTAATGGGGTGGGCGGTTGTTTATGGAAGCTTGAATTGGGCACCAGTTTCACTTTATGTAGGATCTATCTTATGGACGATAGGGTATGATACAATTTACGCGCATCAAGATAAAGAGGATGATGCTACTGTTGGTGTAGGTTCTACGGCACTTCTTTTTGGTAAAGCAACTAAGCGTGCTTTGGTCCTTTTGTATAGTGGTTTTGTGGTTTTCATTAGCTTAGCATTTTATTTAGCACAGGTTCCTGTTCTTAGTTTTTTGGGTGTTTTTGTTGCAAGTATCCATATGTTCGTTCAAATTAAGATCCTTGATATCGATAACAATTCACAATGCTTAAAGCTTTTCAAGTCCAATTCATTTATTGGGTTTGTGATTTTTGCTGGTTTAGTATGCAGTGGTATATGGACAATAGTTTATCCTGTCGTTTAACAATGGGAGTAAGGATACCCTCATCAATGACTCTTGCTTGAATTCCAGTTCTGCATTTCTATTTGTGTTGTCAAGATTGAAATATGCAAGATCAGCTCACCTTTTTTGTGCTCTTTTTTACATCAATGATCACTTTATTAAAGAACTACTGAGAAGCTTTGTATTACGCTTACGAAGGTGCAAACCGGCCTCATCATTATATTTGCCAGCTCCGTTTATGACATGCAAGCAAGTGATTTTAATTGATTCAAAATGAAATGATTTGAGATGAGAAAATCTTACAATATTTGGGGTTATGATACAAGTTGCAAAAGCATGATTTATCTTTATAAATCAATATGTTTTCTTCCAAAGGACGCGTAACTATAATTTGTTTTTAAATAATGCCGAGGCAAAGGATTGTTATCAATAAAGTTTCATAGTGAAGAAGGTTAGTTTTTTATTTTAAACTAAACTTGATCATTTCCTCGTTATTTCGCAAAGTGTGTTTATTCATTATGAATGCAAATTCTTCATATTTTAAATTTTGAAGAATTAGGGATAAAGTTTTAGCCTTTGCCAATCGTCATTTTCAACAGAATCCCGTGTAAAGAGCAAGCGATCATGTAAACGAAATGGGCGATCACACCAGAATTCGATGGAAAGTGGTTTAACACGAAATCCAGACCAATAAGGTGGGCGAGGAATCTTCCCTATAGCATAGCGTGTAGTATATTGAGCAATTGCTTTTTCGAGGACAAAACGGCTTTCTAATGGACTGGATTGTTGAGACGCCCATGCACCAATTCTACTACCACGCGGTCGCGATTGGAAATATGCATCTGCTTCTTGAGCACTGACTTTTTCAACAATTCCTCGAATTCTAACTTGACGGCGCAATGATTTCCAATGAAAACCTAAGGATGCTTTCATAGATTTTAAAATTTCTTGTCCTTTTTGGCTTTCATAGTTGGTATAGAAGACAAAGCCTTGAGGACTGTAATCTTTGAGAAGAACCATACGAACATTAGGCAAACCCGTTTCATCAACTGTTGCTAAGGCCATAGCATTAGGATCATTGACTTCGGTTACGGTTGCTTCTTCAAGCCACTTTGCAAAAAGTGCAAAAGGTTTTTGCATGTGCATGAAACTATCATCTGTTTGTCCTTTATTGTTCATAGTAACTCCGAATATCAACGAATATGAGTGAGAATCTTTGTAGTTTATTTTTTTATTAAGAAGTAAAGTGCTGTTTTTTTATTTTTAAAAAGCCAATACCGTCACGTACTGTTAGAGTATTTAACCATTTTTATTTTTAGCATGAAGAATGAGCTATATTAAAATAAAATATCTCTTTTATCTGGTATTTTGGGTTCTTTATAGACATATAAAGAGAGGAAAAGTCATTCTTAAGAGGAGTTTGATGAAATTGTAAGGGATGTTAAACAACATATCCGTTGATATTTTAAAAACAGAAAAATTGAAAAGAGGACAATATGCGTGATCCGTACGCGATTTTGGGTGTGGCACGTACCGCAAAACCGCAAGAGATTAAATCAGCCTTTAGAAAGTTAGCAAAGAAGTATCATCCAGATCACAATAAGGATGATGTAAAAGCCAAAGAGAAGTTTGCTGAGATTAATCAAGCTTATGAAATTATAGGTGATAAAGACAAAAAAGCACAATTTGACCGCGGTGAAATTGATATGGAAGGAAAACCCCTTTATCAAGCCTTTGGTGCTGGTGAAAATTTTAGCAAGAGTCACAATCCTTTTTCAGGAGGAGCAAGAGGTTTTGATTTTGGTTCTTCCGGTGGAGCAGGTTTTGATGCGAGTAATATTTTCCGCGATTTATTTGGTAGAGGAGAGAACTTTTCAAATTCTGCACAATATACGCATCCTCAGCAAGGAGCTCATATTCGTGCCAATCTTACAATAACATTAGAGCAGATGGTAGGGGCAGAAAAGGTAGAAGCTGTTTTTCCTAATGGAAAAAAATTAAAAATTAAACTTCCAGATTATGTTGAAGATGGTCAAACTATTCGATTAAAAGGTCAAGGAGAAGAGGTTTCTTTTGGGCAAGCAGGGGATGCTTTGATAACTGTCCAGATACAGAAGCATCCTCGTTTTCGGGTTGAAGGAAGGGCGCTTCATCTTGATTTACCTGTTCCCCTTAAACATGCTGTTTTGGGAGCAAAACAAGAAGTTGAGACTTTGGAAGGCCGTGTGGTTTTAACGATTCCCGTTTGGTCAAGTTCTGATCGTGTTTTACGATTGAAAGGAAAAGGGCTTCATTTAAAAAATGGCACAAGAGACGATCTTTATGTACATATTCGCATCATGCTACCGGAAGGTAGAGATGTGGCGTTAGAGCAATTTTTGCAAATGCAAAAAGATTAATTTTTGAATCTATAAAAGTATAGTTTTCGTTTGATTTTAAACCAATTGCTTGAAGAAAAAGTTAACCTATGTCATAGGCAGGTAAAGAATATTTAATTTTAAGTAACAATGGGGCAGTGCTAATGGCTAAAGGTAATGGTTTGTTGTACGGCAAGCGTGGTTTAATTTTGGGATTGGCCAATAATCGTTCTATCGCTTGGGGAATAGCTAAAGCGGCGAGCAGCGCAGGCGCAGAGCTTGCTTTTACCTATCAGGGTGAAGCTATGAAAAAGCGTGTAGAGCCTTTGGCTGAGGAAGTAAAAGGGTTTGTTTGCGGTCATTGTGATGTTTCTGATAGTGCGTCTATTGATGCGATCTTTGAAGTCATAGAGAAGAAATGGGGTAAACTCGATTTTTTAGTCCACGCTATTGGTTTTTCTGATAAAGATGAATTAAGCGGTCGTTATATTGATGTTAGCGAATCAAACTTTATGATGACCATGAATATTTCCGTTTATTCTTTAACGGCTCTCGCTAAACGTGCCGAGAAGTTGATGTTAGATGGTGGTTCGATTTTAACATTGAGTTATTATGGTGCAGAAAAGGTTGTTCCCAATTATAACGTGATGGGGGTTGCAAAAGCAGCGCTTGAGACGAGCGTGAAATATCTAGCAGTGGATTTAGGCCCTAAGCATATTCGCGTTAATACTATATCCGCTGGGCCGATCAAAACATTAGCGGCTTCAGGCATTGGTGATTTCCGTTATATTTTAAAGTGGAACGAATATAATGCTCCTTTACGCCGTACGGTGACAATTGAAGAAGTGGGTGATTCTGCTCTTTATTTTCTTTCCGATTTGTCTCGTTCTGTTACGGGTGAAGTGCATCATGTGGATTCAGGTTATAATATCATAGGTATGAAAGCTGTTGATGCACCAGACATTTCTGTCGTTAAAGAATAGGATTCGGTTTACAAGGCTTCATTTGACAGCAACGATTTGACTGGGTTTAAATGGCCAATGGTATTTTTGAAGAGACGTTGTTTTTGCACAACTCTGCATGGGCTTTAGTTACATATATTTGATGAAGAAACGGGTCATCTTTCATGTCACATAATACGTTTGGTCATTTATTTCGTGTCACGACATGGGGTGAAAGCCATGGTGCTGCTCTTGGTTGTGTCATTGATGGATGTCCCCCAGGGGTTACTTTTACTGTTGGAGAAATTCAATCCTATCTTGATAAACGCAGGCCAGGACAATCCAAATATACAACTCAGCGGAGAGAATTAGATCAAATAGAGGTTCTTTCAGGGATTGTTATTCAGGATGATGGCACAACATTGGTAACAACGGGGACACCAATTTCTCTGTTGATTCACAATATGGATCATCGATCTAAGGATTATGGCGCGATTGCGCATCAATATCGTCCTGGTCATGCGGATTATACTTATGATGTTAAATATGGTATTCGTGATTTTCGCGGCGGCGGACGTGCTTCAGCGCGTGAAACGGCAGCACGTGTTGCAGCGGGTGCTATTGCTCGTAAAATTATTCCTCGTTTGATTATACGAGGAGCAGTGATAGCAATTGGTCCCCATACAATTAATCGTGATCGTTGGAATTGGTTAGAGGTTGATAACAATCCTTTTTTTACGCCTGATGCAGAGATGGTACAGGTTTTTAGTGATTATATAGATAAAATACGTAAAAATGGTTCATCTATTGGTGCTGTTATTGAGATTGTTGCAGAAAATGTTCCTGCCGGTTTAGGAGCGCCTATTTATGCAAAACTTGATCAGGACATTGCTTCATTACTCATGTCGATTAATGCGGTAAAGGGGGTAGAAATAGGTGATGGTTTTGCAGCAGCTCATTTAACGGGGGAAGAAAATGCAGATGAAATGCGGATGGGAAGTGACGGAAAACCACTTTTTTTATCTAATCACGCTGGCGGTATTTTAGGTGGAATATCGAGTGGACAGCCGATAGTTGCACGTTTTGCTGTAAAACCTACGTCATCGATTTTAACACCCCGTCGTTCTATTGATGTTCGTGGTAATGAGGTAAATGTTGTAACGAAAGGACGTCATGATCCCTGTGTTGGGATTCGCGCTGTTCCTGTTGGTGAAGCTATGGTTGCTTGTGTTCTTGCTGACCATTATTTAAGGCATCGCGGTCAAGTTGGATCATTTGAAAGGTGAAGAATGGCGTATGACGAAAAAAAAATTGGAGATGCACTTCGTGCTTTTGAACGCGGTGAAATTGTTGTGGTTACCGATGATAGTGACCGTGAAAATGAAGGTGATTTAACACTTGCTGCAGCCCATTGCACAGAAGAAAAAATGGCATTTATCATTCGTCATACAACAGGTATTATTTGTGCTCCTCTGCCAAAACAAGAAGCGCAGCGGTTTAATCTTGTCCCTATGGTTTCAGATAATGATTCTGCACATCGTACTCAGTTTACTGTTACTGTTGATTTTAAACATGGAATAACGACGGGAATTTCAGCGCATGACCGTACATTAGCGGTGCGTAACCTTGCTAATTCAAATGCTGGTCCAGATGATTTCGTCCGTCCAGGCCATGTTTTTCCCCTGATCGCGCATGAGGGAGGTGTGCTGATGCGTTCAGGACACACGGAGGCAGCCGTTGATTTATGTAAATTAGTTGGTTTACCACCTGTTGGTGTCATTGGTGAGCTGGTCAATGATGATGGAAGCGTTAAACACGGAGATGAGATTACAAAATTTGCACAAGAAAATCGATTGCATATAATAACTGTTGCAGATCTCATTGCGTATCGTCAACGTAAGGAAATGTTGATTAGGCATGTTGGAGAAAGGCATATCGAAATATCAGGAGGTCCAGCTGTTGTTCAAAGTTACCAACTTCCTTGGGAAACAGTTCAACATATTGCACTCGTTTATGGTGATATCTGTGAGGGTGAAGATATTCCCGTGTGTTTGCATCGTGAAAATGTTATAAACGATATTTTTTGTCAATCTTCAGATATACCAGCTATCATGCGACGCATGATGGAAAAAGAAAAGTGTGGTGTTTTTGTTTATTTGCGTGAAGAATCTGTTGGGATACCGTCAGCTGCGGGTATTGAAGCGAGAGTGAAAAAAGGTGCAGAAAATCACATGCAGGCAATTAAACGCGAAGAAGAATGGCGACAAATTGGTTTAGGATCACAAATTTTAAAACATTTGGGGATTCGTTCTGTTATTGTTTATGCTTCTAAAGAGCGCCATTATATAGGTTTAGAAGGTTTTGGAATTCGTATATCTAGAACAGATATCTTGTGAGGAATGTATGAAACAAGAGGTAAACAAAGAGGATATTACAGCTTTAAGTTTTGAGGAAGCGCTGAAGCAACTTGAAGTTATTGTTGAAAATCTAGAACGTGGGAATATCCCTTTAGAACAATCAATTGATATTTATGAGCGTGGTGAAGCGCTTAAAAAACATTGTGAAAAACTCTTGAAAGCAGCTGAAGCTAAAGTTGAAAAAATTCAGCTTTCAGAGGAAGGTTCTCCAAAAGGTGTGCAACCCCTTGATTCTGAATAATCTGGAAAAGTCTTGGGATATTTACTGTAAGGTGAGATGTCGTAATTAAGCTTAGCGTGTTTTATCGTTTTTTATGAAATAAGTGGAGTAAATGGATAAAATCATAAATTGTCACCAGGAGAGAATATTTTTCAGTAAAAATATCAAAACGATAAATGAAAGAGGGGATAAGATCTGTTTTTAACATTTTTCTTTCTTGATGATGTGATAATAAGGAGTTTTTTTTGTCACGGGCATTGACACCATTACTTGATCGTATTCATCTACCACATGATTTGCGGGCACTGCCAGAATCTGATTTGGTAAGGTTAGCTGATGAGTTGCGCACAGAAACAATTGATGCGGTTTCTGTAACAGGGGGGCATCTTGGTGCAGGTCTTGGTGTTGTTGAGCTCACCGTTGCGTTGCATTATGTTTTTAATACTCCAGAGGATAGAATTATTTGGGATGTTGGCCACCAAGCCTATCCGCATAAAATTTTAACGGGTCGTAGAGATAGAATTCGTACATTGCGTCAGGAGGGAGGATTATCAGGTTTTACCAAACGCTCAGAAAGTGTGTATGATCCATTTGGTGCCGGTCATTCTTCTACTTCCATTTCTGCTGGTCTTGGTATGGCAGTAGCGAGTGCTTTAAAAGCAGAGGAAAGGCGCAATATCATAGCTGTAATTGGTGATGGTGCTATGTCTGCTGGTATGGCTTATGAAGCAATGAATAATGCTGGTGCTTTAGATGCACGTTTGATTGTTATTCTAAATGATAACGATATGTCTATTGCACCACCGACAGGTGCTATGAGCGCGCATCTTGCACGATTGGTTTCCCGTCCTGCTTATCGTAGTTTGCGTGAACGGATAAAAGTGCTAGGGGAAAAATTACCCAAATTCTTTTTAGATAAAGCACGTCTCTCAGAAGAATTTGCTCGTGGTTTTTTGGTTGGGGGAACTTTGTTTGAAGAGCTTGGTTTCTACTATGTCGGACCAATAGATGGCCACAATTTAAAGTATTTATTGCCTGTTTTAAAAAATGTTTGTGAATATCCCAATGGTCCTGTTTTAGTACATGTCGTCACACATAAGGGCAAAGGGTATGCACCTGCGGAAGCGTCATCGGATAAATATCATGGTGTGAATCGTTTTGATATTACAACAGGAAAACAGGTTAAAGCACCAAGCAATATTCTTCCTTATACGAAGGTCTTTTCTAATGCTTTAATAGAAGAAGCTCATCATGATGATAAGATTGTTAGTATAACAGCGGCTATGCCAACGGGGACAGGTCTCGATGCTTTTGCTGAAAATTTTCCTGAAAGAATGTTTGATGTTGGTATTGCTGAGCAGCATGCGGTAACCTTTGCTGCTGGCATTGCTTGTGAGGGATATAAGCCTTTTGTTGCTATTTATTCTACTTTTTTACAGCGCGCCTATGATCAGATTATCCATGATGTATCCATTCAAAAGTTACCCGTGCGCTTTGCGATTGATCGAGCCGGTTTCGTGGGAGCAGATGGTGCAACGCATGCTGGCAGTTTTGATATTGTTTTTTTGGCTACGCTTCCTGAATTTGTGGTTATGGCACCTTCTGATGAAGTCGAACTGATGCATATGGTTCGTACCGCCGCAGCTTATGATCAGGGGCCCATTTCTTTTCGTTATCCGCGCGGTGAGGGGATTGGAATAGATTTACCACGGCGCGGTGAATTACTAGAAATTGGAAAAGGACGTATTTTGCGTGAAGGAAGCAGAATAGCTTTGGTTTGTTTTGGAACGCGAATGTCAGAAGTGTTGGTTGCTGCTGATGCGTTGGTTGCAGAGGGGTTATCTACGACGGTTGCAGATGCACGGTTTGCAAAGCCTTTAGATAAGGATTTGATGCGTCGTTTGGCGCGTGAGCATGAAGTATTAATAACAATTGAAGAAGGTGCAATAGGTGGATTTGGAGCACACTTATTACAGTTTTTAGCCCAAGAGGGGTTGTTAGAACATGGTTTGAAAGTACGCACATTAAAATTTCCTGATGAATATTTAAACCATGGTTCACCAGAGAAAGTTCTGTCGCGTATAGGGCTTGATACTGTTGGTATTGTTAATACGGTTTTTAATGCTTTAGGACGCAAAATTCAGACAGTGCAGAAATTTTGAGTATGAAATGAATGTTAAGAAAAGGCTTGATGTTCTTTTAGTTGAAAAAAAATTTTTTACGACGCGCTCACGAGCACGGGATGCTATTGTGCGCAAAACTGTTAAAGTGAATGGTAAAGTCGTTTTAAAGGTTGGGCAAATCGTTTCTGATAACGCAGAGATTATCGTTTGTGATCCAGCACAGAATTATGTTTCACGTGCTGCATTAAAATTGACGAGTGCACTCGATGCATTTCCGATTGTAACAAATAAGGTGATTGCCATTGATATTGGTGCATCGACAGGTGGTTTTACACAAGTTCTTTTAGAACGTGGGGTGGCTCATGTCATTGCTATTGATGTTGGTCATCATCAATTGGATGCCCGTTTATTGGGCAATCATGCGATAACTTTATTAGAAGGTTTAAATGTGAGAGATTTGCAACGAGAACATTTAGGCGGATTGGAAATTGATCTGATCGTTTCAGATGTTAGCTTTATTTCTCTTAAATTGGCATTACCCCCTGTTTTGTCTTTAGCCAAGAAGGGGGCTCAAGCCGTTTTATTGGTAAAACCTCAGTTTGAGGTTGGTCGTAACAATCTTAGTAAGGGTGGGGTATTGAAAGATTCATCAATGGCTAAAAAAATTGCTGAAGAGCTCTTTGATTGGTTAAACAAGCAAAGAGGATGGAATGCAAAAGGTTTGCTTCTCTCACCCATTACAGGGAGTGATGGTAATTTAGAATATTTGTTATTTGGAGAAAAACATGCATGAATGATAATGCCATAATCGACCATATTGGGGCGAATGGTAACGGTGTGATAAAATCATTACATGGCGTGCTTTATGTTCCTTTTACTTTACCAAGAGAGCGTGTTGAGATCGAAGTTCATGGAAAATATGCTAAACTTTTAACATTAAAGGAAAAATCGCCAGAGCGCATTGATGCTCTTTGCCAGCATTTTGGAGAATGTGGTGGATGTGCGCTTCAGCATTGGCAGTCTGATGTTTATCGTGTATGGAAACGACAATTGGTTGTTGACGCAATTCAAAAATATGGGCTTGATGTTGTTGTTTCACCTTTAATAGAATGTCAGCCTTATAGTCGCCGGCGCATGACTCTCACAGCATCTATGACGCCACAAGGTTACAGAGTCGGTTTTAATCGTCATCTCTCTCATGAGATTGTGGCTATTGAGGAATGTCCCGTAAGCCGTCCAGAGATTATGTCTAAACTAGATGATATTAGAAGACTTTGTGCTCTTTTAAGTCACCATGTAAAGCGGTTTCAGATCACGATAACACACGTTGAAAATGGTTTAGATGTTGCTTTAAACGGTTTTTTTATGCGCCAAGAGTCTCTTCGTCAGAAAATGGTATATGTAGCTCTTTCATGCGGGATTACACGGTTATCTGTTGAAGGTGAAGTGTTGGTTGAACGAGAAAAACCATTAATTTGCTTTGATGATATTTGTGTTGAGTTCCCTCCTGGTGGATTTCTTCAAGCAACTTTTGAAGCAGAAAATATAATGGGCAATATTATTTTGCCTGATGTAAAAAAAGCTAAGAATGCTCTTGATTTGTTTTCTGGGATAGGAACATTTACATTCCGCATGGCCAAAAAGACAAATGTTCATGCGGTAGAAAATGATGAGCAAGCATTAGCGAATTTAGAGCGGGCAGTACGTTTTGCAATTGGTTTAAAACCCGTAACTTGTGAAAAGCGCGATCTTTTCCGCTGTCCACTTTCAGTGAGGGAACTTGAGTGTTTTGACTATGTTGTTTTCGATCCTCCACGTGCTGGTGCCGAGCAACAAGTACGTGAATTGGCGAGGGCAACAGTCCCTCGCGTAGTGGCTATTTCATGCAATCCTATCACATTTGCTCGCGATTTATCTCTCCTTATTGCAGGTGGTTATACAGTTGAACGAATTGTACCGATTGATCAATTTTTATGGTCACCACATGTTGAAATTATTGCTGTTTTGAGTAAACGTAAAGCAAAAGCAAATTGGAAACTTTAAACGAAATCGAAAAGCTCTTCTCTATTTTTTCGAGATTTTTTCAATTAAGCTGATTTGGCATATTTTATGAAAGTGCTGTTCCACCAATTGTCATATTGTTAATACGCAGATGAGGCTGTCCAACACCAACAGGAACATTTTGCCCAGCTTTTCCGCACATACCAATACCATTATCAAGCTTGCTATCATTGCCAATCATTGTGATACGTTTCATGGCATCTGGTCCATTTCCGATAAGGGTTGCTCCTTTAATAGGTGCTACAATTTTACCATTTTCTACTCTGTACGCTTCTGTGCATTCAAAGACGAACTTTCCAGAAGTGATATCAACTTGTCCTCCACCAAATGAAACAGCGTAAATACCGTTTTTTAATGAGGATAGAATTTCTTCAGGTGTTTTATCACCTCCTAGCATGATCGTATTGGTCATCCGCGGCATTGGTGCATGTGCATAGGATTCACGCCGTCCATTTCCAGTTGGATGAACCCCCATAAGTCTGGCGTTTAGCCTATCTTGCATAAAACCAATAAGTTTTCCATCTTCAATAAGTACGTTATATCCTGATGGGGTTCCTTCATCATCGACAGTAAGTGAACCACGGCATTGGGGAATTGTACCATCATCAACAACTGTAATACCTTTCGCAGCAACTTGTTGACCCAAAAGTCCGGCAAAAGCAGAGGTTTTTTTACGGTTAAAGTCACCTTCCAAACCATGGCCTATAGCTTCATGAAGCATAACACCTGGCCATCCATTGGCTAAGACAACATCAAATGTTCCTGCTGGTGCTGCGTCTGCTTCTAAATTTATAAGAGCCATACGCAAAGCTTCATCAGCGGCTTTTTTCCAGTTTTTTTCATGAATGAATTGGCTAAATGCTTGTCGTCCACCACATCCATAGAAGCCATTTTCACGCCGATTACCTTCAGCAGCAACCACAGATATAGAAAGCCGGACAAGAGGACGTGTATCACGAATCAGATGACCATCTGCGCGTAAAATTTCAACATGCTGGAGTGATCCAGAAAGAGAAACTGTGACTTGATGCAATTTATCATTTTTTGCACGTAAATAGGTATCAATTTTCTGTAAAAGCACGCTTTTTTCTTCAAATGATGGCGTATCAAGAGGATTATGTGGTTGATAAAGTTTTTTATTTGTTTGTTGAGGCGCAGCACTATAAGGTCCTGCCTGGTTATGATAGATAACGGCTTTTGCTGCTTCACTGGCACGCTTGAGCGCAACAGCTGATAATTCACTAGAGTGTGCATATCCAGTAGCTTCCCCAGCAACAACACGCAGACCAAATCCCATATCCTGATGAAATGAACCATTTTTAAGCTGCCCATTATCAAACAAAAGACTTTCACTTTCTGTATATTCAAGGTAAAGTTCACCATCATCAGCATGATGAAGCGTTTCTTGTACGAGTGTTTGCACTTTAGAGGCAGAGATATCAAAATTGTCAATCAGCGATTTCATAGTGATTATCCTATTTTCACGAATACTTGGAAGATTTCTGTTTGGCCTTTTCTTAGAATCTATAAAGTCCGCTACGAGGTTTCAATTACGAGGTTCCGATTATGCAATATACGTCAATTCTATTATGTTGGTAAAGCCACGTAGGCTTCGTGAAGACCTTGGAGATCAAAGGTACCTCCAACAGCTTGTTCAGGAGTTGTAAAAATAAAGTAGGTCGCCATTTTACCTTTTAAAAAGAGCTGTAATGTGTCTTCTTTAAGAACCGCTTCAGCAACACAACTATCACCAAGACAACGGCGATATTCTACTCTTCCCATATTTTTATCATCAATTTTAAGCCCAACACCTGGGGGTAACTCAACGCGGATTGGAACAAAAACGCGCATTAAAGCGCCTTGATTTTTAGGGAGTTTATAAAACGTAACACGCAGAGTAATATCATGGCGACTTTGTGTATGTACATTTTGTACAACTTCACACTGTATATTAGGTGTGCCTAGCGGTAAAGAGCAAACTTTTGTCCATGCACCATAAGTTTGTGGAGCAGGGACATTTTGCACATGAGGCGTTTGTGCAAGTGCGTAATGGGCAGAAATATTGCAGAGTGTATAGAGAATAATACGAACAAAGAGAGTTTTTTTTATCAATTTATAAAGTATCACAGAAAACCCTAACTATCTCATTAATATGTGTAGACCTGTATAAAAAAGAATTCTCAAGCCAAAATTATAACACAAACCATTATTTTCCTAAACAGATTAATTCACAGAAACAAAATAAAATTAGAAAAAAGAGTGTATCCTAGAGGACAATGCTTTTAGCGTTGCTTTATGATATTTTGTATATGTATATAGTGTATTAATCGTGTGAGAAATAATGTGTTTTAAAAAAATATTGCAAATATTGCACGCTATTTTTGGGGAAGAGGAGAGGTATTTTATATGTTTTCAAAAATGTTGTGCTATTTGTTGGCTTTTCCCTTATACAAGACAATATTCGTTTGTGGATGACAAAAATGGAAAAGGTCTTTGATTGGAATGTCTGTTTCAGGAGAATTATCGGCGGCAAGTGGTAAAGCAATCCCGCCCAAACCCAGTATTGGTGATTATATTACGTTATTAAAACCACGGGTTATGTTACTTGTCGTATTCACTGCTCTCGTTGGACTCGTTGTATCGCCAGTTTCGATTAGTCCATTTTATGGTTTTTTAGCAATTTTGTGTATTGCTGTCGGGGGAGGAGGTGCGGGAGCACTTAATATGTGGTATGATGCTGATATTGATGCAGTGATGGAACGTACCAAAAATCGTCCTATTCCTACCGGTAAAATCAGCGCTAAGAAGGCATTTATTTTTGGTATGACCCTTTCAGTGCTTTCTGTAGTGATTATGGGAATTTTCATTAATTGGTTTTCAGCACTTTTTCTTGCGTTCACAATTTTCTTTTATGTTGTTATCTATACAATTTGGCTAAAGCGGATAACACCACAAAATATTGTGATTGGTGGAGCATCTGGCGCTTTTCCACCAATGATTGGATGGGCTGTAACAACGGGTACCGTGAGTATTGAGAGTTTTATCTTATTTTTAATCATTTTTATGTGGACCCCACCACATTTTTGGTCTCTTTCTTTATTTTCATCTCTTGATTATGACGCAGCGGGCATTCCTATGATGCCTAATGTACGGGGTGCGTATGCAACAAAAAAACAGATCTTGTTTTATACTATTCTTATGGCGATATGTACAGCGGGACCTTTTATTATTGGTTTTGCAGGGATTTTCTATGGTATTATTTCAACAATTTTGAGCATTATTTTTATTTATTTTTCTTATCATTTGTGGAAAGCCGAGACACATGATGCAACGATTTTGATGGCAAAAAAGACATTTTTCTTTTCGTTATTTTATTTGGCCGCTATATTCGGAATTCTTTTAATTGAAACCTTAGTTTGGCATTTTATTGCCTTCTAGAAGAGCAAAATGAAAAAAGCGAGTGAAAAGACAACTTTGCTTGAAAAATATATGATAAAAGAGAGCCAGATATGGATGCTCTCCTGAAGGAAGGTAGCCTTTCTCCTTTTTTTTCTTTATACCGTTTATATCGTGTATAACAATAGTCTATACAGTAGCCTGTTTGAAACTGAGGTAAAAATTATAGATATTAAGGGTGGTTTATGTCTTTACTTCCTCCTTTAACAATACGTCTTTGTGGTCCACGTGGATTTTGCGCAGGGGTTGATCGTGCTATTCAAATTGTTCTTCTTGCATTAAAAAAATATGGCGCTCCAGTGTATGTTCGTCATGAAATTGTCCACAACCGCTATGTCGTTGAAGGATTGCAGCAACGTGGGGCTGTTTTCGTTGAAGAGCTTGATGAGATTCCAGAAAAACATCGGCATCAACCCGTTGTATTTTCTGCTCATGGTGTACCAAAATCTGTATCAGAAGAGGCGCGACGCTATAATTTGTTTTATCTCGATGCAACATGTCCGTTGGTTTCTAAGGTTCATAAACAGGCGATACGGCATCAACGGCAGGGGCGTCATGTTATATTAATTGGTCATTCGGGTCATCCTGAGGTGATAGGAACAATGGGACAGCTTGAAAAAGGGGCTGTAACATTAATCGAAACGATTGAAGATGCTTTATATTATCAACCAAATGATCCGGATAAATTAGGATTTGTGACACAAACAACACTTTCTGTTGGAGATACAGCAGAGATTCTTGATGTCTTACAACGGCGTTTTCCGGCATTAGAATCTCCAGCGGCTGAATCAATTTGTTATGCGACAACGAATCGGCAAGACGCTGTTAAGGCAGCAGCAATGGGAAGTGATTTATTTTTGATTGTTGGAGCGCCAAATTCCTCTAATTCACGACGTTTGGTGGAGGTTGCTGAAAGGTTTGGTGCGCAGAAGGCTGTTTTAGTTCAGCGGGTTGATGAAATTGATTTTGATCATTTGAGCCCCCTTTCTGTGGTAAGTCTTTCAGCGGGAGCTTCTGCTCCTGAAATTATTATTGATGAAATCATTTCAGCTTTTCGTGCGCACTATGATGTTACAATAGAATTGGCTGAAACAGTGGTAGAAACAGAAACGTTTTTGGTGAGTCGCGAATTACGTGATATCACTTTAACACCTCAAGATCTGGCTTTTGTTAATGGTCGAGCTGAGATACTGAAAAATGGAAATCAAAATACGCCTGTAACGAAAGTAAAATAATGGCAGTTTATACAAATATTCGTCCGAATGATTTGAAGGTATTTTTATCACGCTATCCGATAGGTTCGCTTTTATCTTATCAAGGTATAGCCGAAGGGATCGAAAATTCTAATTTCATGCTGTATACGACAAAAGGGAAATTTGTTCTAACACTTTATGAAAAACGCATTTCAAAAGATGATTTGCCTTTTTTTTGCAGTCTGATGCAGCATTTAAGGAAGTGTGGAATTGCGTGCCCTCAACCCGTGGTGCAAAATGATGGAACAATGATTGATGAATTAGCAGGGCGTCCTGCTGCCATTATTACCTTTTTGGAAGGAAAATGGATTCGTCAGCCCGATATATGTCATTGTGGTGAGGTAGGAACGAGTTTAGCACAAATGCATTTAGCAGGACAGAGTTTCACACGGAGCCGTAAAAATACTCTTTCTATCATGGATTGGAAATTATTATGGGAGCAGTGCAAAAAGAGTAAAGACAAGTTGTTAGAAAAATTTGAGCAAAAAATTAATAAGGAATTGTCTTTTTTACAAGAAAATTGGCCATCAAATTTACCAACAGGGATTATTCACGCTGATTTATTTAATGATAATGTATTTTTTTTGAATCATCGTCTTTCTGGTATTATAGATTTTTATTTTGCGTGTAATGATTTTTTGGCTTATGACTTAGCTATCTGTTTGAATGCTTGGTGCTTTGAACAGGACCATTCCTATAATATTCTCAAAGCACGGAGCTTGTTGGAAAATTATCAAAAAATAAGACCATTAGTTCCTTTAGAAATGAAGGCTATGATTTTGTTTGCACGTGGTGCTTCCTTACGTTTTTTACTTACACGCCTTTATGATTGGTTTAATACACCGTTAGAGAGCTTTGTCGTAAAAAAAATCCATGGGAGTATTGGCATAAGCTTTGTTTTTTCAGTAATGTGGGTTCTCTGAGTGAACTAGGTTTGTGAGTGTATGCTAAATCAACAAAAAATCGTTGAAATTTATACAGATGGCGCTTGTTCCGGTAATCCTGGAGTTGGAGGATGGGGAGCAATTTTACGCTGGAATGGTCATGAACGTGAACTTTATGGTGGAGAAGTGCAAACAACCAACAATCAAATGGAACTGATGGCAGCCATTCAGGCATTGCAGGCACTAAAAGAATCGTGTTTTGTCGATCTTTATACGGACTCAAGTTATGTACGCAACGGGATCTCTGTGTGGCTTGCAAGATGGAAGAAGAATAATTGGTGTACTGCGTCAAAAAGCCCTGTAAAAAATAGAGAGTTATGGCAAGCTCTTGAAGAGGCTTGTTCTCGTCATACTGTCAGATGGCATTGGGTAAAAGGGCACGCCGGACACCCCGATAATGAACGGGCAGATGCTCTTGCTCGGAAAGCAATTACTCAATATCGCCAAAACGGATGTTTTGAAAAATAATCCTTTTTATAAGTCTTTCTCTTTTGCTACGGGGGGCAGAAGAGATGGTTATTCATAAAGTGTAAATGTACCACTTAAAGCATGGCTTTTAAAAGAAACTGTATAAAAAACAGTGTGGTTTTCTTTATCTGCTATGAAATAAATTGGAGCACTAAAGAGTGTGTTGTTGGCGTTCTCACGTACTTTTTTTGCTGGTCCAATTTGCATGTCTCCTCCATCTAAAAAGAGGGAGTGAGGGGGAATGTCATCATTCTTTTGTATTTTGATGAAGAGGGTATTTATCTTTTTTTCAGCGCTTATTTTCATTTCATGCTGCGTCGGACGGGGTAAGGCATCTTGAGCTTCCTTTAACAAGGACAAAGGAAGACGTTTATTCTTTTGAAGAGATGGAGAAAAATCAAAATTAACAGTAAGTGGAAGACAGATTTTGTAACACAATCCAACAGTTAAAGTGCCACTTAAATTGTTACTCAAACCGGAAAGAGTAAAAGGTAATACGACTTTATCTTTGTAGCCAAAAGACCAATCATTTTCTGTCTCATAGAGTTGTGGTGTAGGATAAAAGATTTCATAAGAAACCTGTTGATTGAAGTGAAAAAATGCTGCTATGCCTGAATTGCCTGGATTGCGCCAGTAGGTTTTCCAGTTTGGTTTAAGAACAATTTCAATAATACCATCTCTTATTCCAGAGGGAGATGGTTCAGTAAGAGCCAATCTGATACGTCCACCATCTGCTTCATACCAAGATGTTGCAAAAAGATCTGTGTTTGGTTTTGTTTGAGCGCTGACAGAGAAATTAAGTAATTCTAAAATGATGAATGTTAAACTTAAAGTAACTAAAAATCTTTTATAAAGAGCAATTACGCTATTTTGTAAATTTGTAAATGTTTGGATTTTTTTCATTGGAACTTTATTTTCCTGTTGTACTAACTAAAGTGAATTTTATCATGTAAATTATGGAGAATAACAGATTGATGAAGCAGTGTAATGGTTTTTTGGGGGGACAGTTACTCATAGCAATGCCAGGAATGGATGACAAACGCTTTATGCGTTCTGTTATTTATATTTGTGCGCATTCTGATGCTGGTGCTATGGGGATTATTCTTAATCAATTGCACCATATTGATTTTCCAGAGCTTTTGCTTCACCTTGGTGTCATAGACAGTGGCCAAAAAAAATGCCTTTCTGAACCGATAAAAAAGTTTCCAGTACGCTATGGTGGACCTGTAGATCCTTCAAGGGGTTTTGTACTGCATTCAGATGATTATGCTTGTAAAGAAACTGTTTTTATTGCGGATAAAATCTGTTTTACTGCAACGATTGATATCTTGAAAGCGATGAGTTGTGAACAAGGTCCACAATATGCGTTGATTGCATTAGGTTATGCTGGATGGAAAGCGGGGCAGCTTGAGGCAGAAATTTCTACGAATGGTTGGTTAATTAGCTCCACATCACCTAGTTTTATTTTTGAAAGTGATTTAAGTCGCAAATATGATGAAAGTTTAATTCGCATGGGAATCAACCCAACCTATCTCGCTTCTGAAATGGGACACGCTTAGATTTTCATTCTTTTTCAAGTTTTTTGATTTCATACAATATTTTATTCATGATGTTTTTCTTATATAAGGAAAATGATTTTGAACAAGAGTGATTAATTCTTCGATAGCAATTGGCTTCGTAACAAGTATACTTTGAACATATTTACAACCTTCTTGACGGAGAAAAATTGCTTCTTTTTCATTTTCAACGCCCTCTGCGATAATTTGCAAATTAAGATCGGTTGCCATATTAATAATGGACTTGAGAACAATTCTTTTTTTGAGAGAGTCTATTGAAATAAGTGAACGATCCAATTTAACCATGTCGAATGGATAACGCACAAGATAAGCCAGTGACGAATAACCTGTTCCGAAGTTATCAAGAGCAAGATTCATGCCAAGGGCTTTAATTTGTTCAAGAAAATGAGCTGATTGTTCAGGATTTTTTCTTAAGACAAACTCAGATATTTCTATCATCAACCCCCCTTTATTGAGCGGGTGTCGCAGTAAAGTAGAGCGCAATTGACTGATGAAGCGCGGATGAACCATTTCTGTGCTTGGTAAATTAATGGAAATAAAGAAAGATTGTTGGGAGAATTTTTCTTGTACATTTGTAAGATCAAGGACGGCATTATCGATGATGAATTGGGATAAATTCATAACCATTTGTTCATTTTCTACGATCTTGATAAAATCAGAGACATTTAAATTTCCATAATTTGGATGATGCCATTCTACAATTGTTTCAAAACCAATAATGTGTCCATCTGATAAATTAAGGATAGGATGGTAGAGGATTTTTATTTCATTACGTTTTATAGCGTAATGAATATCTTTTCCCATAGTGTTATGTTCAATGCCTAAGGTACGAAAATTGGGGCGAAAAGGTTCAATATGGTTACCTCCCATTTGTTTGGCGCGGATCATTGCTAGTTCACTATCATTTAAAATATCTTTAGCGGTGGATCTACTTTCACTCCATGTGACGAGTCCAATTGATGTTGAGAGTGTTATTTTTTTTTCTGTAAGTGAAATAGGCGCTGAAATTGTTTTGTGCAGATGATCAGCAAATGCTGCAATTTTCTGTGGTTCAGTTTCACTGAGTAAAATAATTGCAAAACGGTCTGCGGAAAGACGTGATAAGGTATCTTGAAAGTTAATAAGGCGGCTTAATCGACGTGCTATGATGAGCAATACAGTATCACCAACAGCTATTCCTAATTTGCGATTAATTTGACGGAAATTATCAAAGTCAATCATAAAGACAGTGGGTTTAATTTTGATATTCGCTTTAGCCAAAGAAGTATAATTCTGTAGTCTGTCGAAGAAAATTTGTTGGTTAGGAAGTCCTGTTAAGCTATCGTGAATAGCATCGTGCAATAAACGTTCTTCAGCTTTTTTATGGTTGGTAATATTGACAATGGTTCCAATAACACGCGTAATTTTGCCATCTTTTTGCATAGCTGGTCGTGCACGAAGAGAGAACCAATGATAATAACCACCACCAGAAGACAACCGAAAAACTTGATCAATACGCCCTTTTTTGTTTTTAAGAATAATATCTAATATGGCTTGAAAGCGCTCACGATCATCGTAGTGCAAGGCTGAAATCCAGTTACGCATAGAACCATTGAGTTTGTGGGGTTCAGTACCAAAAAGGGTTGCCATGTTTGGGTGCACAACGATGCGGTCACGTTCAATATCCCAGTCCCAAATAATATTTCCGGCGCCCTTTGCAGCAAGCACTTGTTGTTCAAGGTCGGAAAAAATTCCTTCATGGAAAGCATCATTGGAAAAAGTTTGCTGCATAACAGTAAAGCTAACAAGAAGAATGATAAGGACTAATCCCCCTGCTAATGCGGGCTGAATAATGTCATTATTTAAAGACCCTGCTATGCATGCATAGGCTCCAACGCACCAGAAGCTAATGAGCAGCCATGTTGGGATAATCATGATGGCTCGGTCATAGTTGCGAATGGAAAAATAGCTGATGAGAATTATACCAAGTATGGCAGTAAGTCCAAAAGACAGACGAGCAATTCCAGCTGCTCTGGTTGGATCATAAACAGCAAATGTTCCAAGACCACAAAGAGCGATGGTCCATATGATTGCACCATAACTGAAGTGATAATGCCAACGATTAAGGCGTAGATAAGTAAAAAGGAAAATGAAGAGTGTAGCAGCAAGTGCTACTTCTGTCCCAGCACGCCAGATTGGTTGTGTTGTTAAAGTAATTGCAAAAAATTTATTTAAAAAGTTAAAGTCAATACCGATATAGAAGAGTACTGCCCAAGCGATAGCAGCTGTTGCAGGAAAGAGTCCTGTTCCACGAACGACAAAAAGAACGGTTAGCAAGAGTGCTAAAAGACCTGATATACCAAGAAGAATACCATGATAAAGTGTATAAGAATTGATGGCATCCTTATAGGCTTCAGGTTGCCATAAATAGATTTGCGGTAGGTTTGCAGAATTGAGTTCAGCAACAAATGTAACGACAGCGCCAGGGTTCAGTGTAATACGAAAGATATCAGAGTTCGCACTCGCTTGACGATCGAGAGAAAAGCCTTCACTTGGAGTAATGGATTGAATCCTTGCTGATCCGAGATCTGGCCAAAGAAATCCTGAATGAGCCATACGATAATGTGGAGCAACGATAAGACGATCGATTTGTTCGTCTGTAGGATTTGCAAGAGAAAACACGGCCCAATTTCCAGAAAAGTTTTCACTTTTTGCTTGGACCTCAATGCGCCATACAATACCATCTGGTCCTGGAGCTGTACTTGTTTGAAAGATAGAGTTATTTGTATGATGAATTTCTATTGCTTTTGAAAGATCAAGAGCAGCATCTTGAGAAGAAATTTTAACTGGTTCAATTGCCTGTACTGGCGTAAGATGGATAAAAGAACTGACAATAATAATAAAAATGATGTCAATGACTTTACGCAAACTCTTCACAATGTCCCACTCTCAATATTATAGGATATTTAATTTTAATTTAGATTTTCGAGAAAAAACGTCCACCTTTTATCATTTGATCTACATAACAAGCGGTTATTGTTTTCTTTTGAAAAGTCATAAGATTTTATACAAAAACAGATCAACCCCTCATTTACTTTAGTGAAGTTTGAAGCTGATAGAGTTTTATATTTTTGTAGGGCAAAATCAAACCATGAGCTTTCACATTTCATAGAGACAACTTCGCTTGGCAATGACTTTATCACATGAAGGAGGCATTTGGTAGTTTTGTACAGCTCTTTGATAAATATTTCCCAAACTTATTTAGTAAAAAGAACTTTTGTGGTAAATTTTATTATAAAATCTGTGCATATTATGATGGAGCTACTTTATAAAAATATGTCTCTATACGCACGAAAGCATTTTGAGAAGATTTTCATTTAATCTGACTTTTTGTATGAAAGGATTGATGTTAAATCATCAAAATTCATGAGAGGACCAACAGGTCCGATAGCGGCTAATGTTGGAGTAGAATTGATACAAAGGCGATGTGCTAAATCAGTTAATCTTGCAGGAGTAATGAGATCTAAGCGTTTCATTGTTTCGGATATGGGAATGGGGCGACCGTAAAGAAGCATTTGACGGGCAATGAGATGTGCTTGACTAGATGGATTTTCCTGTGACATTATAAGGTTCGCACGATATTGTGCTTGTGCTCGTTGAAGTTCATTGGCATGAATATTTTTGCTAGCTTTAGAGAGCTCATTAAGAATCACTGGAAGAAGTTCCTTTAACCCTTCTTGTCCGGTGGCAGCATGAATTCCAAAAAGTCCAGTATCTGAGAAACCCCAATGAAAAGCATAAATAGAATAGCATAATCCACGCTTTTCCCTTACTTCTTGGAAGAGGCGTGATGACATACCACCACCAAGTATAATTGAAAGAATTTGCGCAGTATAAAAGTCACGTGCATGATAAGCACGTCCTTCAAATCCTAGAACAACTTGTGTGTCCATTAAATCACGATATTCACGAAAATCTCCACCAACATAATTAGCAAGATTGGTGAGTGGTGCTGTTGCATGGGAACGAAAAGTGCTAAGGCGGCTTTCAACCTCTTGCAAAAAATTTTTATGTTGTACCGCTCCTGCTGCAACGATGATCATACGGTCTGCACTATATTGCTGATTCATAAAATTATGGAGATCAGCAGATGTAAAGGATTGAATTGTTTTGGGAGTCCCTAAAATAGAGCGACCAAGAGCTTGGTGACGAAACGCTGTTTCAGTAAAGTGATCAAAAACAATATCATCAGGGACATCATGAGTGGCACCAATTTCTTGAAATACCACTTGTTTTTCTCGTTCCAATTCATTTTCATCAAATTTTGAACACATCAAAATATCAGCGAGAATATCAATGGCAAGCGGTACATCTTTTTTAAGTACGCGTGCAAAATATGCAGTTGTTTCAGTACTGGTCGTAGCATTAATTTCACCGCCAACATCTTCAATATCGGTTGCAATCTGAAAGGCTGTACGGTTTTGCGTTCCTTTGAAAGCCATATGTTCGAGAAGATGGGCGATACCGTGTTGTGCACAGGTCTCATTGCGTGAACCAACTTTAACCCATATTCCAAGCGCTACACTTTCAATCTGTTGCATTGTATGTGTGGCGATCGTCATACCATTACTAAGGCGACTAATATCTACACGCATGTCTTTATGACTCCATTAATAAGCCAAATACCTTATTATTAAGGGCAATTGGAAGATTGTTGATTTGACTCAATGCAGCTAACTTCAATAAGATGCGCATGATTTTAAAGAAATATAATCTTTTACTATTTTTTCATTATTAGCAAGACTTATAAAACGTTCTTCGGATTCCATTAAATTGTTCAAACTAGATGGACAGGGCGCATGAATTCCACAGGCATTTTTGATAGCATCAGGAAATTTTGCAGGATGAGCGGTGGCAAGGACTATCATTGGAATATATGGCTGTTTGTTTTCACGCGCTACTTTAAGAGCAACAGCTGTGTGTGGATCAGCAAGATAACCGCTTTCTTTATAAACATGGTCAATCGTTTGTGCTGTTTCAGCTATGTTGCTTTTCCCAGCAGAAAATAAAGAACGAATATTCTTAAGTTGTTTTTCATTAAGATGAAAGGATCCTGATTTTCTCAAGTTTTCCATTGCATTGCGAATCCATACTGAATCACGATCATTACTTTCAAAGAGTAAGCGTTCAAAATTAGAAGAGACTTGAATGTCCATGGACGGTGATGTTGTATGGGTTATCGGTTGTGTTTCATAAGTACCGCTGGTTAATGTACGTACGAGGATGTCATTATCATTTGTTGCAATGATGAGCTGTGCGATCGGTAACCCCATACGGGCAGCAACATAACCTGCAAAAATATCACCGAAATTTCCAGTAGGAACAGTAAATGAAACAGCTCTATCAGGAGCACCGAGGGAAAGTGCAGATGAAAAATAGTAAACGATTTGCGCCATAATGCGTGCCCAGTTTATAGAGTTAACACCAGAAAGAGCTGTTTTTTGTCGAAAGGTATGATCGTTAAACATTCCTTTGACAAGCGCTTGGCAATCATCAAAGTTTCCATCAATAGCAATGGCATGAACATTACTGCTTTGGTTAGTCGTTATTTGTCGTTGTTGAAGAGGTGAAACGCGTCCTTTAGGAAACAAAATGAAAATATCTGAATGTTTTCTTTCAGCAAAGGCTTGTATTGCGGCACCACCAGTATCACCTGATGTAGCAGCAATAATCGTTGCCCGTTTATTTTTTTTAGTGAGAACGTGATCCATCAACCTTGAAAGAAATTGCATTGCGACATCTTTAAACGCCAAAGTGGGGCCATGAAAAAGTTCAAGGATAAACTCGTTTGTTCCAGTTTGGAGTAATGGGCAGATTGCTGGATGATGGAAAGTGGCATAAGTTTCAGCAATCATTTTTTCAAAAGAGGTATATTCGATTTCCTCATTCACAAAAGGCCAGAGAACTTTTTTGGCAATTGTTGTATAGGATTGACCGCGCAGTGCTCGTAATGCATTGGGTGATAATTGAGGAAATTTTTCTGGTAGATAAAGCCCTCCATCATGTGCGAGACCAGTCATGATCGTTTCAGTAAAGCCTAGAACAGGGGCTTCACCTCTTGTGCTAATATATTTCATGAATCTTTTCTTTCATTTATTTGCAGTAAAATGATGCAATTATATATTTCATGTTTTTAATAATATTCAAATTATTAAATGAATAAAAGTTTGTTTGTTTATGCTTATAAATAATGAAAAATCAGTGACAAAAGAAACAAAAACATGAGCACTTGAGGATATTTTATATAATATATTGAATATTAAAGATTTTTTATATTACAAGAAACAATTCTTTTCTTGATTATGTTATATTTGAATTGTTTTTTGCCTATCACGATTGTTATACAAAAGAACATTTATCGAATAATTTTTTCATGAAACTTAATGACTGGTGCTATTTTTTCTTAACCTCGTATAATCAATAACGTGTACGATAATGAATCTTTATAAAATCGTATATTATGATTTTCCCTGAGGTGTTTACGAAATAATTTATAACATTTATACGTAAAACTGTGCATTGGAAAAGACCTTTATTACGTTTAAATGATCAGTTTTTATGCTAATAAGTTGCTATATTGATACGACAACGCATTGATTTATAACGGATAATTTATCGTTTTGCATGTTGAATGAGACACCCGAATATTGTAATATTCTCTCATCTCATCTCATCTCATCTCATCTCATCTCATCTCATCTCATCTCATCTCATCTCATCTCATCTCATCTCATCTCATCTCATCTCATCTCATCTCATGCTCAATCAATCATCAAAACTATGTTTCTGCATGTCATAAGCGGGGCTGATGTGTGGGTAAAAAACTCTAAAGAAAGGAGCAAAAATGCCTCTTATGAATTGTCTAAATAGCAAGGGCTGTTCCAACATTGGGGGCCAGTAAATAGTATGATAGGGCCGGCCTGATACTACACGGTATGATAGGTAATGAAAAAGTCATCCATGGAAAACATAAAGAGCCTGCCTCAATTATTTGAGGCAGGTTGCAATTTAAAGATTGCTTTTAGAAAAAAAACAGATAATTGAAATTACTTTGTTTTTCCTATTCCTATACCCACTATTCCACTAAATAGAGACATAAAAAACCCAGTGAAATAACCAAAAATTATAGCTCCTAATGTAGTAAAAGTTCCTATTGTAATAGGTTCAAATACTTTCTGAAATTCTCCTTCAATTGTATCTTCATTTCTAACTCTATGTTTTAAAATTGGAACATAAAGAGTAGCGATATTAATTGCTTTCTTTTTTACCGACTCCATTACAAAAATATCTTTTTGTTGTGCGTTGTTGCTCAAATGATTTGCATGGGTGTTTGCAACTTGTGAAAGAGAGAAAGCAATTGCTATAAGAATATTTAACATATGACCTTTAAGTACTTTAATCATAATTTTACCTCAAATATTTTTTTAAATTCAATAAAGCAACATATTGATATTATCGATAAACATGATAAATATGAGGTTTATCAGTTTTTATTGTCTGAATAACACATTATGTATTATTAGTTAATGTAACGAACAAATAATCCGGTTATATTCAGATGCTATATTGAAAATTTTATATTATAAACATTGAAAAATTTAAGTGCGAAATTAGAAATATCGTATTAAGTTCTTTATTATCCACCCTAAAAGCATGCTCACTGTAGTTGTTGCATACCCAGCTAGCGCTGCAGCACTAAAAGTTCCTATTGTAACTATAATGGGTCCAACCACTTTCTCAACTCTTCCTTCAGAAGTAGTAACATTTGTTCCTTCATAATTTAAACTTGGAATATCAAAAGTCGTAATGCGGGTTACCTTTTCTTTTATCTGCTCTATTAAAAAAATCTCTTCTCGTTGTGCGTTATTGCTCAAATGATTTGCATAAACATTTACAATTTGTGAAAGAAAAAAAACAATCACTATAAAAATATTTAATACATAAATTTTAAATAATTTTGTCATAATTTCACCTCAAAGACTTCCTATCCATAATACAAGAAGATGGATGAATCCGTATAATAAATGAACATAGAGGATATGGTGTATTATCTATAAATGCTATTTTATGAATAGATAATGATTAATTATGTTATTTAAATAAGAATAGTAAAATACATAATATACTTTTTAATAAACGGTTTATTTAAACATTAATACGATATCCTTTATTATTCCTATGATAAAACTTATTACAGATCCAAAAGCAAAAAATCCCAATGCTAACGTCATATTGGCCACTACCTTTTCAAATTTTCCTTCAATGGCATCTTCGGCATCTTCATATATTGTTCCATAATTTACCACGGGAACAGAGAGAGAAGTTGTACCAACTGTTGTATATGTTACATTTGCTACTTGTTTTATCACGTAATTAACATCCTTTTTTTGAGGACTGTTTTTTAAATGATTGGCATGAACATTTGCAATTTGTGAAAGAAAAAAAGCAGTTGCTATAAAAACACTTAATGAATATTTTTTAAATAATTTAACCATAATTTTTATCTCAAATAGTATTAACTTTTATTAATATGCAATAGATAATTACCTTTTTAGATACTTAGTAAGCAAACAAAAATAAATACAAATTATATATCATATTACATAACACGTATAAATATACTACAATATGAATTTATAGTCAATAAATGAATATTTACATTATGTATTTTAATTAAATACATATAATGGGATTATAAATTTTATTTTATTTTCTACATATTTTTTAGAAATTTTACTAAAGATATTTATGTATTAAAAACATTATAATTTACTAAAAATACTTATTTTAAAATTGGTATCTGGATGTGTTATTATGAGAGAAGAAGTTAGTAGAAAAAGAGAATTTTTTGTGTTTCTCTTATACTCAACATTAAAAAATATTTTTTTCAATTCATAAATTCAAATACATAACGTGTTGTATAAGAATAAATTATTGTGTGCAAGCAATACAGAAGTGAATAATGAAAAAAAATATTATCTATAGAGAAGTATTTTATAAGTTTTTTATAAAATTATAATTATTTTTTGATTGTTATTCATAGTGATGAATTTTAGAAATTATATGCTCTAAAGCTCATAGCATTGTATTCAACTTTTATGTTTACATTATTTTTATCTCTTAAAGAGAAAAGCGTGCTTCATTTCTAATTATATCAATTTTGTATTTTATTATGATATGAAGGAGAAGGTAGAGTTTTATCATAACTTAATCTAAGTTGAAGAGAGATAGATGCTTCATGGATTATAACAATTGCTCCACAGGCGTTGTTTATAATATCTGGCCAATGCGGTTATATTTTTCTCTTGGTAGGTATACTTTAATAAGGTTTAGGTCTTTTGGTAAGAGTCTTTCTTAATGGAGGGTATGGATTGATAGATCTCCAAGACAGCTTTTTATGATAGTTCTTGCCATACTGCCATTGCCTCTAAAACTTCTAGTAAATAATCATGTTTGGCGATAACTGTTTCAGCTCCAGCTTCTGCAAGTGCACTAGAGTGACCAGGGTAGCTATGTGATCCTCCCGTAAAGCCGATAACACGCATACCAGCAGCAGTAGCTGCATGTACGCCGTGAATTGAATCTTCTATAACAATAGTATTTTGGGGATCTGCGTGTAATTGTTGTGTTGCAAAAAGAAAAACATCAGGAGCTGGTTTTGTTTTTTTTGTTCCAACTTCAGGTGCAGAAAATATTTTATTTTTACCACCAAAAAGATCATAAAGATTAACAGCAGAGAGCATCTCTTTTACATTTTCGCTTTTTGCATTAGAGCAGATACAATAGGGATAGCGTGTTTGAACAACCTCTATGACTTCTCTTATACCATCAAGAGCACGTAAATCAGTTGTTATTTGTGCACGAAAGAGATTTGACATTTGATTTATGAGATGAGCAGAGACTGGTTTTCCTGTTTCTTGTTCAACTTGTTTAAGAATATCTCGAAAAATCAGTCCCGCATAACGTTCTGCCAATTCTTCAGGTGATATTTCATATCCTGTTTGTTGAAGTAATTGAGATCCAATTTTTGCTGCAAGATATTCAGAGTCTACTAAAACTCCATCACAATCAAAAATAATGAGATCTATTTGAGGCATGAAATATTCCTTTACATATTATTTATAACTTGAAAAATTTTATAGAAATGTCATTGAGACGATTTTATTTCATAAAAATATGCTTTTAAAGTAAAATATGCTTTTAAAGTGAATTCTTATTCATTTGACGAAATGAAGAGACGAGAAGCATGCGTTGAAGGAAAGAAAGTAAGGATTTATCCGTATGAAATTCTTTATTTTTCTTGAAATAGCAAAAATACCTATCAATTTTACAGGATTTTAACAATACGTTTACTCTATTTTGTAAATATGGATTGGTAATGCGGGCCTATAAACTATTTTGATTGATTATAGGGCAAATTCAGTTCGTTTTGTTGGGTTTTTCATGACAGTTATTCAGCTTCAAAAAGATTTTGTTCACACTTTTTCACGGGGACCATGGCGCAATAAAATTTTCAAAGGGGATTGTGTTGCCGTACTGGAAAAACTTCCAAAACATTCAGTTGATATGATTTTTGCTGATCCTCCTTATAATTTGCAATTGGAGGGAGCTTTATATCGTCCAGATCATTCACTTGTTGATGCGGTTGATGATGCATGGGATCAGTTTGAGAGCTTTGCTGCTTATGACGCTTTTACACGTGCATGGTTACTTGCTTGTCGTCGTGTGTTAAAACCCAACGGGACAATTTGGGTTATAGGATCTTACCATAATATTTTTCGCATTGGTACGGCGCTGCAAGATTTAGGTTTTTGGATGCTCAATGATATTGTTTGGCGTAAAAATAATCCTATGCCTAATTTTCGAGGGCGTCGCTTTCAAAATGCTCATGAGACGCTTATTTGGGCAGTTCGAGATCGAAAGGATAAGAAATATACATTTAATTATGATGCTTTAAAAGCTGCGAATGAAGATCTACAAATGCGTTCCGATTGGCTTTTCCCTCTGTGTACAGGTTCTGAGCGTTTAAAAGATGAGGCAGGGCGTAAATTACATCCAACACAAAAGCCACAAGCGTTATTGGCTCGTATTATTATGGCTTCTAGTAAGCCTGGTGATGTTATTCTTGATCCATTTTTTGGTTCGGGGACGACAGGTGCTGTTGCCAAACTTCTAGGGCGTGATTTTGTAGGTATTGAACGTGAGCAAGACTACATTGATGCAGCGTGTGAGAGGATTGCTGCGGTTAAAGCTTTAGATAAACCAGAATTGGCAATTTTGGATAAGAAAAAAGCAGAACCGCGTGTAGCATTCAATAGTTTACTTGAAGCAGGTTTACTCCATCCTGGAGAAGTTCTTTATGATAGCAAGAAGCAAGTATCTGCTATTGTAAGGGCTGATGGTACGGTTATGCATGGTGGTGAAGCAGGTTCTATTCATGCAATGGGGCGAAAGGCTCAAGATTCACAAAGCTGTAATGGTTGGACTTTCTGGTATTATGAAGAAAATGGACGATTGAAATCGATAGATGACTTAAGAATGATAATACGTTCTCAAATGTTAAAAACCGGTGTTGTATGAAAAACTTAGCTGGCGCTATCATTATCTGTTAGGTAAGCTTCAATATTGCGTTCTTAATATTGAGACGATTTGATATATTTGTTTCCTTCCTAAATGTTTGTTATTCACATAGCATTCCCCGCTTGTAATGTGCAAGCAAACGTTTTATTTATAATGTATAATTAAGAGGGTTTAAAATGAGAAAATCCACTGTAATTCTTGGCTTCTATTCAAACTGTACAATGTGAATTATCATTATAAATAAATTTTTTATGAAGAATGAAATATTGTTCATGAAACTAAAAAATATTTCTCAGTGTTGCACATTCACGAGTTTTTTAAAGGATATTTCTTAAAGCACCCAAGCCCATTTCATGACGGCGTGCGTGAATGGTATGGCAATAAAGCCATTGAGCATCACCATCTTTACACTTATGAAGATACAAGCCTGCCCCATCATACGCTTTACCGGCTCCCAATGTTGCGACGACCTTTGTTATTTACACGATTCATAACAGGCATTTTTACTCCTTTCTTGAGAGTTTTTTCACCCACACGCCAGTCTCGCTTATGACGTCCAGACACATGGATTTATTGATTCAACATAAGAAGATTTAAAATAAGAGAATCATACAATATTCGGGAGTCTTATTCAATAGGCAAAACGATAAATTACATTTATAAATCAATATGTTGTTGAGATTAAGAGTTATTTTAATCGAAAAGAATTGGGAAGAGCTACAGAGATCGCTTTTTTCATAACAGTAGGTAGTGCTTCTTCAGCAAGATTTTGGATATCACACCACCAACCATTTTCACGATTTATTTCGTGAGCGCTTTTAGTACAATAAACATCGAGTTTGAGAGAGAAGTGGGTAAAAACATGTGTAACTTGCCCTTTGAATTGCCAATTGGCGATAAAGGGTGCGTTTTGAAGATTGTTTTCGTTGTTTATTCCAATATTGTTAGGAATTTGCGTCATTCCACCGAGAAGTTTTTTACCTTGTCGTTTTTCTAAATAAATTTGTTCCTTTTCATTAAGAACGACAAAGGCAACACCAGTTTTTGAAGGGCGTTCTTTTTTAGGCGCTTTGACTGGAAAAGACTCTGGTCTTTTCATCTTTTCTGCTTTACACAGTTTTTGAAGAGGGCAGAGGTAACAAGATGGTTTGCGTGGTGTACAAAGAGTTGCTCCTAGATCCATCATTGCTTGAGCAAAGTCTCCAGGGCGATTTAAAGAGGTAATTTTTTGTGTTTTTTCTCTGATTTCCGCTTTTGCTTTTGGCAAGATTGAAGCAATAGCAAATAAGCGGGTAACAACACGTTCAACATTACTATCAATCACTGCTACAGGGTGGTTAAAAACAATTGCGGCAATAGCAGCAGCGGTGTAATCTCCAATACCAGGAAGAGTTTGCAATGTTTTTACGGATTGTGGAAATTGTCCTCCGTAGTTTTCAATAAGCTGTTTAGCACAATTTATCAGATTACGTGCGCGTGAATAATAACCAAGTCCAGCCCATGCTTTCATAATATCCTCTTGTGGGGCTTTTGCTAAAGAAGAAAGGTCTGGCCAAAGTTTTAAAAATTTTTGAAAATAAGGTTTTACGGCTTCGACAGTTGTTTGTTGAAGCATAATTTCAGAAAGCCAAACTTGGTAGGGATCAGGGTGGATTCCCTGTCTTTGTTCTTCGGGGGTAATCCGCCATGGTAAATGTCGGTGCTTTTGATCGTACCAAGAAAGGAGGCGCGAAGAAATTTCATACATGATAGTTTTGAAGCATAGGGAGATATAAAATGCAAAAGAAAAAACATTTTTTACAAATCATGTTTTTTATCTATGATAAAAATTTTTCTTAGCTAAAAATTGGACTTTGTTGATATTTAATGAGATCTTTGGAAGAAGAGTTTTTTAGAGGAAAGAAATTTTAATAATTGAGTTCATGACGGGATGTTGATTGAGAAATTTGATAAATGAGCAAACCATTTAAAAAGCGCCATTTTTATTCTCTTTCTGAAACGGTCTCTTATATGCTTAATCCGATTTTATGCAAACGGACAGGGTTTAACATGGCACTTATAGAGCATTGGCCACAGATTGTAGGTTATGATATAGGTCAGCATACAATGCCGCTTAAAATTATTTGGAAACGTCGCGCTCATCAAGATGAAGTTTTCCAACCTGCAACACTTGTTGTCACATGTGAAGGATTTTCTGCCTTAAAATTAATGCATGAAACAGATGAATTGCTTCGTAGAATTAATGTTTTTTTTGGATATATTGCTATTGACCGTATTAAGATTGAACAAAGTTGTATATCTGTTTTGAAGAATCACTTACCGATGAAGTCTGATCCGAATGAAAAAGACAAAAAGCGTATAGAAAAGATGCTTAAAGAGATTGAAGATGAAGGTTTACGCCAATCGCTTTATGAACTTGGCTGTTGCATTTTTGCAGAAAAAAATAATAAATAGAAAGGTATTTTACATCTTTTCCTTTAGTATGTAGGAAATATTAAGTTTTTTATTGTTCAATAACAGCAGAAAAGTATTATTTATGATAAAATTTCGTTCTTTTTTGTCTTTCAGGATAATTTTTCTTTTAATGACGGTTATACAAATCAGTATAACGAGTACAGCTGCTAGGGATATTAAGCCAGTTGCGACTGTTGATATGGCTGAACTTCTTCAATCGGGTAAGGTTAAGGATAGGTTTGAGGGGGAAGAGAATGCACCGGTAACAATTATTGAATATGCTTCATTGACATGTATTCATTGTGCACATTTTTATAATGATGTCCTTCCCCAAATTCGTAAAAAATATATAAAAACGGGAAAAGTAAAACTTATTTTTCGAGATTATGCTTTTGATCCTAGAGCAACGGCAGGTTTTATGTTAGCGCGATGTGCACCAGAAGACCGTTATTTTCCTTTGATCGAAGTTTTATTTCAAAAACAGCAGGAGTGGGTTTGGGAAAAAGATGCCTTAACACCATTGAAAAAAATTGGCTTAATGGCTGGCTTTACAGATGAAAGTTTTAATGCGTGTCTAAAAAATCAGTCACTTTTAGATGAAGTGAATGCATCTTTTGAGCGTGGTAAAGAGCTTGGTGTTACTGCAACACCTACATTCTTTATTAATGGTAATAAGTATGAAGGTGTTATGTCAGTAGAATCTTTCTTTTCGGTAATTGATAGTTTTCTTAAAAACTAAATCTTCTTTCCAAGAGATGAGATATTGATGCTTTTCGCTATTTCTCTTTTAGAAGGGTTGGTTTTTCGCATTTCTGAGGCAATATTTTTTTTAATTTAGCCAATTTTGAACTGAGGCATTTTTTTAATAATGGGCTCCAATCAAATAATTATTTTAATGCTGATATGGGAGGATTTTTATGATGACAAAATGGGTTTATAGTTTTGGTGATGGCAATGCAGAAGGAAGTGCAAGTGAGCGCAATCTTCTCGGCGGTAAAGGGGCAAATTTAGCTGAAATGAGTCATCTTGGTTTGCCTGTACCTCCTGGATTTACTCTTACGACAGAAGTTTGTAATTTTTATTATGCTCATGATAAGTCATATCCAAAAGAATTACAGGAAGCTGTTAAACAAGCGCTTAAAGGCATTGGTGAACAAACAGGACGTGCATTTGGTAATGAAAAAAAACCGCTTTTACTCTCTGTTCGCTCTGGAGCTCGTGCTTCTATGCCAGGAATGATGGATACGGTACTTAATCTTGGTATGAATGATAAAACTGTACAAGCAATTGCTTTACAAGCCGATAACGAACGCTTTGCTTATGACAGCTATCGCCGTTTTATCCAAATGTATTCTCATGTTGTTTTGGGATTAGAACATTCTCATTTTGAAGAGATTCTTGATGATGTAAAAGTACGCAATGGTTATGCTATCGATACAGAGATGACAGCGGTTGATTGGAAAGATGTTATTGTTTCTTATAAAGCATATGTTGAAGAAAAGTTAGGGAAACCTTTTCCACAAGATCCTGAACAACAATTATGGGGAGCAATCGGAGCCGTTTTTTCAAGTTGGATGACAGCACGTGCAATTACTTATCGTCGTTTACATAATATTCCTGAAAGTTGGGGAACAGCAGTGAATATACAGGCGATGGTGTTTGGTAATATGGGTGAAGATTCGGCAACGGGTGTTGCTTTTACTCGCAATCCATCAACAGGTAAGAAAGAGCTTTACGGTGAGTTTTTAGTAAATGCGCAGGGTGAAGATGTTGTCGCAGGCATTCGAACGCCCCAAAATATTACAGAAAATGCACGTATTGTTGCGGGCTCAAATAAACCATCCTTGGAAAAAATCATGCCCGAGGCTTTTTTGAAGTTGTGTCAGATTGCACAGAAGCTTGAACAGCATTATCGCGATATGCAGGATCTCGAATTCACCATTGAAAAAGGTAAATTGTGGATGTTACAGACTCGTTCGGGAAAGCGAACCGCGCGTGCTGCTCTAAAAATGGCGATTGAAATGGTGGAAGAGGGATTAATCAGTCATGAAGAAGCGGTGTTGCGAATAGATGCAAAGTCGCTCGACCAACTTCTCCATCCAACTCTTGATCCTAAAGCAGAGCGTTTTGTTATTGCACGCGGATTACCTGCTTCCCCAGGAGCAGCAACGGGTGAAATTGTTTTTACTTCAGAAGAGGCAGAAACTGCCTCCACAGAAGGTCGCAAAGTTATTTTGGTGCGTGTAGAAACAAGCCCAGAAGATATTCATGGCATGCATGCTGCGGAAGGGATTTTAACGACGCGTGGTGGTATGACAAGTCATGCTGCTGTTGTCGCGCGTGGTATGGGGAAGCCATGTATTTCTGGTGCTGGTAATGTACGCATTGATTATAACACAAAGACAATGTTTGCTTCAGGGCAAAATTTTAAAGAGGGTGATGTTATTACCATTGATGGTGGGTGCGGAGAAATTTTCAAAGGGAAAGTTGCGATGTTGCAACCTGAGCTTTGTGGAGATTTTGCAAAATTGATGGAATGGGCTGATGGAATCCGGCGTATAAGAGTTCGCGCCAATGCTGAAACACCCTCTGATGCACGTATGGGGCGTTCCTTTGGAGCTGAAGGTATTGGACTTTGCCGCACGGAACATATGTTTTTTTCTGGTGAACGTATTGTGGCCATGCGTGAAATGATTTTAAGTAATGATGAAAGTGGACGTCGTAAAGCATTGGATAAGCTTTTGCCAATGCAGCGCTCAGACTTTAGTGAATTATTTGAAATTATGTGTGGTTTGCCTGTTACTATCCGTTTGCTAGATCCACCATTACATGAATTTTTGCCAAAAACAGACACAGAAATCTTTGAAGTTGCAACGGCTATGGGAGTTTCAGTAGATGCGCTTTCTGCACGTGCACAGCAGTTGCACGAATTTAACCCTATGCTTGGATTAAGAGGATGCCGTTTAGCTATTACTTATCCTGAAATCGCAGAAATGCAGGCACGGGCTATTTTTGAAGCAGCAGCAGAAGCTGCTCAAAAATCTGGCTCTCCTGTTATGCTTGAAATTATGGTGCCGCTTGTTGCGCTTAAATCTGAATTTGATTTTGTAAAAGCCCATATTGATAAGGTTGCTAGTGAAGTGATTAAGGAAAAGGGTCAGAATATTCAGTACATGGTTGGAACGATGATTGAGCTTCCAAGGGCTGCTCTTCGAGCAGATGAAATTGCTGAAACAGCTGAATTTTTTTCATTTGGAACAAACGATTTGACGCAAACGACTTTTGGAATTTCACGCGATGATGCTGCTCCCTTTTTAGCAACCTATTTCCAAAAAGGACTTTTAGAACAAGATCCTTTCGTATCGATTGATCGTGATGGAGTAGGGGAACTTGTTTCTATTGCTGCGCAGCGGGGACGTTCACGACGCGAAAAAATTAAACTGGGAATTTGTGGTGAACACGGAGGTGATCCTGCGTCTATTGCTTTATGTGAAGAGAATGGTCTTGATTATGTTTCATGTTCTCCTTTTCGGGTGCCAATTGCGCGTTTAGCAGCAGCACAATCGGCTCTTATAAACAAAATATAAAAAAGATTTTGAGTTTTTTCATTGTAGAATGTGCAGCTATTTATGCATTTAAACGGCTCATAAGGGGTGTGTTTACTTCTCACTTAAATGTTTTTTTCTATGCGGATGTTTCTTGTAATATGCAAGACAACGCACTTTCATAATTCATGATAAAAAGAGTTGAGGTGAGAGAACTTTTCTGTATTGGTCGCTTTCTTTTAAGTGATAAAAACGATGAATAATCATTGTAAATCAAATATTTTGATTGCGGTATGTAAGATAACTTGCGTGTGTTTTTATATTTTCTTGACTAAAAGAAAAAAATGAAGATACACCTTAAGTTGTAGGAATAAGAAAAAACAGTATTCCTCTTATATATTTATAAAAAAGTATAAGGCAAGGGAATGTGTTATCACCAAGTTTTCAGCGTTTACTCTATCAGGTGAATGCGTCTTTTAGTTCAACAAACCAACTTCATGCATTTTCATCAAAACTGTATGATCAGTTTTACCTGTTATAGGAAGATCAAACATTTTTTGAAACTGTTTTAAGGCTTCTGTTGTTTTGTGATCCTCTATACCCGTGATAATCACCTCGTTATGACCAAAAATGCGTAAAGCTTTTTGCACTCGTATAATATCTACAACAAGAGGTTCTGAAACATTTTCTTTTAAGCGCGGCACATCGTTTATTCTTGTTGTTTCATTTGTCATTTCTCTTTCACTACGCCTAATTAATATCGCAATTTCATCTGTTGCAGTTTTAAGTAAAATATTTTTTTGCATTTCGTGAGCAGTTTGTTGTTTCCAAAGTGCTATGGCACGACGCGTTTTAGGTCCCTCTATTCCATCTAAAGGACCATCATAAAATCCTAGCTTTGCTAGCTTTTTTTGCATTTTTAGTGTATTTTCTAACAAAGCAGGAGAAGATAAATTGTTCTGTAAAGGGATTAGAAACGATACAGAAGCATCACGAGAAACTGCCCGAGTTTTTTCTTCTTTTCCAGGTAAAGAAGAGTTTTGTTCGATATCTGAATCAAATGCAAACTTCATTTTAGTAAAGACGTCTTGATGCATTATCATTTGTGAAAATAAAGCATTAAATGAAACAAAAACAAAACTAATGGTAAAAAGGATTAATCCAGCGAACAATAAAGTATTTTTTTTTGTATAAAAACAAAGTGTTTTTATTATCCAAAAAAGAAAATACCCGATTATAAGCAAAAAAGTTATAAAAATACTACTATAATATTTACTCTGTTTGACATTGTTTGTTTTGTACTTTTTTCGTTTTTTTGTCATTATTTTAGTTTTTTATTTTCGATAGAATTATTGTTACTTCCAGTGAGAGAGTCATATCTATGTTGTTGCTTTTTCTTTCAAATTGTTAAAATAAGTAAGCTTGTTGTGTAAATATGTAAGCTGATAAATCAGCAGTAGCTCTCATTCAAATTTCTTAATCTCATGTTAGACAGCATTTTTGGATGTGTATAAAAACTTTACAACTATACGATACCATTTTACATTTGTAAGTCACATCATCACATATCATCATCTAAACTGAAAGATCTATGTTATTTTCTTATTTTTTGCGTATATATTTTGCAGTATTTAAAATCAAAATTGAAACACATTTATTTAACACGCTGCGGAGCCAGTAGCAGGGTAGGGGTTTTTCAAATATTTTACATGTACATAGGTTCATATTTCCATACAATGTTAATGGGTATCATTGTTTTTCAATAATCATTATGTTCTTATAAATTCACTCTACTAATATTTCATAAATATCAACGGTAATCATTTGAAAAATATTGGTGAAAAATAAGTGGACTGTTTAATCCTTACAACTTGATATCATACTTTTTTTATAAAAAAGAAAATGGCAACATGAGGTACTGTAATCATCACGTGTTGTCATGGTTATGAGGTATAATCTCTTTTATTTTACTCTTGTTATATGTCATAGAGAAATCCAGCTTACATATTCTCAAGGGTTTTATTTTTATTGCATAATTTTGACGTTAATTTTTTAATAAAAAGATCATACCTCTCATTTTTTATAGCTATTTCATATCTTATTATAACAAAGTTAATGCTATAAATCGGATAAACAAATGCTCAACTTGATAAAAGTCTTATTTTATAAATTTTTTATAAAGCAGAAGCGCCTACACTGCTGCTTTATTTTATTTACAGCTAGGGTGCATTGATTGCCCATGATACGTTTTTTGATCAAATTATTATTATTTTTGTTCTTTGTTTTTGTCATTATTTCGTTTTTTGTAGAAAAGCCGAGTAATGATTATTCCCCTATCCAAGGGGAAAATCAGACAATAATGAGTGATGTGATTATTGCTTTTAAGGAAGCTTTAAAAGATTTAGGAACATTCTGTGATCGTAATATAGAAGCCTGTAAAACCGGAAAGTCTTTTTTAAGTTCACTTGGCGAACGAGCGTATCATGGTGCAAGAGCAGCTTACAAATATTTTGGACGCATAATGGATAGTCAAAATATGGGATCTCCTCCAGATATTATGTTTAAGAGAGAAACAGAAGAATCCACATAAAAACAGAAGCGTATGACGTTACCTTGAAATAAAAACTTTTAGTGCTTCCTATTGATGTTATGTTATGAGGTATCAGTACTTATGTGTCAATAAAGTCTATGTAATATGATAATCAATGCAAGACAGGACGGAGATTATGGCAGAAACGATTGATAATATTATAGAAAATTTTTCTTTTCTGGATAATTGGGAAGATCGTTATCGCTATGTAATTGAATTAGGTCGTGAATTACCGCCTTTTCCGGAGAATGCGCGAAACGACGAGCACAAAGTGCCTGGATGTGTTAGCCAAGTGTGGCTTTTATCTTCACGTAATAATTCAGATAATCCAACATTAACATTTCAAGGCGATTCCGATGCTCATATTGTACGTGGGCTTATTTACATTCTTCTTGCTTTTTATTCAGGCAAAAAAGCCTCTGAAATTCGCAACGCTGATGCTGAAGGCCTTTTTCAAACACTCGGATTAAAAGAAAACCTTACACCACAACGATCAAATGGTCTTAAATCAATGATTGAACGAATTCGTAACGAAAGTTATATATAAAACTAACCCTTTAAAGAACAAACGTCTGTTAAAAAGCACTTTATCTCTATAAAGACACAAGGTCCTCCTAGACGCTATCATTTATTTTTTTTTCGTTTGCTTTTGCGCCCAAGTCCCATTTCCTTTGCCAAAGCGGAGCGTGCTTTTGCATAATTAGGTGCTACCATAGGGTATGAACTGTCCAACTGCCACTTTTCACGATATTCTTCTGGCAACATTCCATAATGGGTCATAAGATGACGCTTTAAAGATTTAAACTTTTTTCCATCTTCAAGGCAAATGAGATAATCTGGAAAGATTGAACGTTTTGGATTAACAGCTGGCCTTTGCTTTTCAACTTCGACCTCTGTTGATTCTACATTCCCCGCTTTACGAAAAGCGGCATGAACATCAGCAATTAAATTTGGTACTTCAGTCGGTCGAATAGAATTATTACTTACGTAGGCAGCAACGATATCAGCAACCAATGTAATAACTAAATTGCTTTCAGTCTCTAAGACTGGACGATGTTCCATTCTTGTTTCCTTTATTTAAAATCAAGTAATTTAAAATCGAGATACAACACGTATACTCATGATATGAGATCCAATGTACATAGGCTTCATATTGTACAAAAATCTTTTTTGTCAATTCAATTATTCTACAAAATTGCTAAAACATAAAAAAATCAAATAAAAACCTATTTTTAGACATAATATACAATAAGAAAACTGAAAATATTAATCTGTTAGAATACAGCTTTTATTATATTATATCATAAATAAAAAATATTATAAAGTTATTTATTGTATATATTTTATATAAATAAAAAATATTATATTTAATATATAAATACTTTTAATAAAATAAAACAAATTTTAATTTAACAATTTATTATTAATAATAATAAAATTACAAATAAACATGATATATAAAAATATTTTTTATGTAAAAAATATTTTTATATATATACTTTTAAAATAAATTTTATTTTGTATATTAAAAATACATTTATTTTTCTTTAAGAAAAAAACCAATTCTGCTACAAAATAGCCTTGTTTTTCTAATCTACCATTTTTATAAAAGCAGTATTATTCTCATAGAAAACGGTACCGGAGGTATGCTATAAATAGCAATACATGGTATAATTGCGCAATTTATCGTAGCTGTTCTATCGCATCTGTTTTTTATTAAGTGAGCAGAGCTGACCGCTTTTATGCACTTGCATAAATCTTGTGATTCTAACATATAAGTAAAATCATTAGTCTCTTTTAAGATAGGATCGTGCATGAACAGCTCTTTGCTTCTCCCCCCAAAAGCATCAAAAATTGCACATAGCGAAAGACATCACGGTATTTATCGTGATGATCCTTATCATTGGCTACGTGCCTCTAATTGGCAAGATGTTTTTAAAAACCCGAGCTATCTTGATGAAAATATTCGACAACATCTTGAAAAAGAAAATGCTTACCAAGCTTTGCAGATGGCTGATACGAAACCATTACAGGATTCACTTTTTGCAGAAATGAAAAGCCGAATCCAAGAAAATGACAGTTCCGTTCCTGTAAAACGTGGTCCTTTTGCTTATGGATTTTCTTATGTTACAGGAGGCCAACAACCACATTATTTTCGCACACCGAGGAATGGAGGAGAAAAAAACGTTTATCTTAATGGTGATGCTTTGGCTGAAGGGAAAGAATATTTTAATTTTGGTGCAGTTGAAGAATCTCCTGATCACACACATGTTGTATGGACTTATGATGACAAAGGCTCAGAATTCTACACCGCTAAAGTTCGTAATTTGGAAACATTATCTGATAGTATGGATATCATTACAGATACATCGGGACAAATTGTGTGGGATGCTAAATCTGAAGGTGTTTTCTATACTAAGATGGATGAAAACCACCGCCCTTCGAAGCTTTATTATCACCGATTAAACACCGATCAATCACAAGATAAGCTTATTTTTCGTGAAGATAATCCAGGATTTTTCTTACATGTGAGTGGTTCTAAACTTAATGATATTATTTATATTAATATTCATGATCACGAAACGTCAGAGATCTGGTTGATTCCCGCTGAAGCACCTCTTACTGTTCCTCAATGTGTACGGAAGCGACAAAAAGGTATTGAATATTCATTAACAGAAGGTGGTGATGTTTTTTATATTCTGACAAATTTGGATAATGCAAAAGACTTCAAAATTATGGTAACGCCGTATGCATCTCCACAATCAGAAAATTGGTCTGAGCTTGTGCCACATCGGCTTGGCTATTTTATATTATCCCATGATGCATATCAAAATTTTCTTATCTGGGTCGAACGTTTTGAGGGGC